>NZ_JAQJCG010000027.1:0-119447 GCF_030182565.1 Rhizobium centroccidentale
GTGTTCCAAGCCGCGTATGCCGACGCCTGCGATACGCTTCCCATCCGAGGAAATACAGCAAATTCAAGCAGAAAGCCTACCCGCGCACAGGTCTCCTAAGGCTTTTAAGCGATGGTGGGCGCTCCCTCCGGGCCGACCAAGCAATTGGCGTCTCACTCACGAACTCAGCTTAGCTGATGTCCGCTTCTGCCATATTCGAACTAAAGTTGACTGCCTGCTTCCGCCCCGTCTCCTCAAATCGCCTCACCAGCCAGCAGCCGCGGATTGTCCTTCGCGGTCGTGCCCGCGGCCTGGCCGATGAAGAAGGATTTGAGGCTGGGCAGGCGGTCGACGATCCCCAGTCCGAAGTCGCGGGCGATGCGCAGCGGTGTGTTGTCGTTGGAAAACAGCCGGTTCAGCACGTCGGTCGTCACCCCCATGCGGAAGGTGTCGAAGCGGCGCCAGGTCTGGTAGCGTTCGAGGGTATTGATCGAGCCGATGTCGAGGCCGAGGCGGTCGGCTTCGACGATGGTTTCGGCAAGAGCTGCCACATCCTTGAAGCCGAGATTGAGGCCCTGGCCGGAGATCGGATGGATGCCATGGGCGGCATCGCCGGCCAGCGCAAATCGCGGCGCGACGAAAGCGCGAGCAAGCGTGAGGCCGAGCGGGAAAGCCCGGCGTTCCCCGACGGTGGTGAGCGCGCCGAGCTTGTGGCCGAAGCGGCGCTCCAGTTCCTCTTCGAACAAGAGATCGTCGGAAGCGACGAGCCGTTCGGCGTCGGAGGTGCGTTCCGTCCAGACGAGCGAGGAGCGGTTGTTCTTCAAGGGCAGAATGGCGAAGGGGCCGGAGGGCAGGAAATGCTCCTCGGCACAGCCGCCATGCGGCCGCTCGTGCTCGACGGTAACGACGATGCCGGACTGGCCGTAATCCCAATTGACCGTCTTGATGCCGGCCATGTCGCGCAGTTTGGAGCGCACACCGTCGCAGGCGACCAGAAGCCGCGTTTCGAGCGTGCTGCCGTCCGAAAGAGTGAGGGTCGTCTTGTTGTCGTCGGTCGTGAATCCGGTGGCGCTGAGACCGTGCTTGATCGGGATGCCCAAGCGTTCGCAGGCGCCACGCAGGGCGCCGACCATGGTGAGGTTCGGCACCATGTGGGCGAAGGGCTGACCCTCGGCGACTTCGCCGTCGAAGGTGAGGAAGACCGGGCGGACGGGATCGCCGGTGCGCGAATCCGTGACGACCATGCGGGTGATCGGCTCGGCCTCCGGCGCGATCTCGTTCCAGACACCGAGGACTTCAAGCATCTTCGAAGCGGCGGCGATAATCGCCGATGCGCGCATATCCTTCTTCCAGGCGGATTCCGGTGCGGCTTCGACGATCATGACATCGAGGTGGGGGGCTGCCTGCTTGACTGCGACCGCTGCGGCAAGGCCCACATATCCGCCACCCACTACCAGCATGTCCAACATAGCGCTTCCCTGTGTCTTACTGTCACGTCCTGCTCTATATAGAGCATCCTGTTCACGGTTCCTACCATGGGAGTTCAAGCAAAATGTCGCGAGAGACCGAGAAGCTCACCCCGATGGAAACCGTACTGGCGACACTGGATCTCGAAACGATCGAGATGAACCTGTTTCGCGGCAACAGCCCGCAGGTCGGCTGGCAGCGCGTCTTCGGCGGGCAGGTCGTCGGCCAGGCGCTGATGGCGGCGCAGCGAACGGTGGATGGCGATCGCTTCGCGCATTCGCTGCACGCCTATTTCATGCTGCCCGGGGATCCCTCGGTTCCGATCCTCTATCAGGTCGATCGGCTGCGTGACGGCTCCAGCTTCAATACGCGGCGCGTGCTGGCCATCCAGCATGGCAAGGCGATCTTTGCGCTGACCGCATCCTTCCAGATCGACGAGCCCGGCTTCGATCATCAAGGCGATATGCCTGACGTGCCGATGCCGGAGGATCTGATGGACGAAGAGCAGGTCAAGCAGCGCTATCTCGCCCATGCGCCGGAGAATGTCCGCCGCTACTGGGAGCGCAAGCGGGCGATCGAAATCAGGCCGGTGTCGATCGAAAGCTATTTCTCGCGCGCACAGCCGAGTCAGCGCCAGAATATCTGGGTTCGGGTGACGGGACCGGTGCCGGATGACCGGCTCTATCAGAACGCTGTGCTTGCCTATCTCTCCGACATGACGCTGCTCGATGTTTCCCTGAATGCGCATGGCACATCGGTTCTGGACCCGAGCGTCCAGGTGGCGAGCCTCGACCATGCCATGTGGTTCCATCGTCCCTTCAAGCTCGACGACTGGCTGCTCTACAGCCAGGAGAGCCCCAGCGCCTCTGGCGCCCGCGGATTTACCCGCGGCAGCCTGTTTACGCGATCTGGTGTCCTGATTGCGTCGGTGGCGCAGGAGGGGCTGATTCGTAAAAAGGCAAATGATTAAATAAAGTGCAATTTTATAAAATTGCACTTTATTTGTGCGGCTCTCGCGGCGAGAAATGCCACTTTATTGGGTCTGTGCAATAAATCTGTTTTATTTCAACACGTTATAAATGTGTCACGAATCTGGCACGTCCTTTGAATGTGTATAGCCAGTCGCTGCAGAAACACTCGTCGGCGGCAAGGAGAGTCGGCTCCGCGCCGAGGCTAACAAAGGATGGGAAACCAGATGAAAATTGTGATGGCCATTATCAAGCCGTTCAAGCTCGATGAGGTCCGTGAGGCCCTCACGGCTGTCGGCATCCAGGGCCTGACTGTGACCGAAGTGAAGGGCTACGGGCGCCAGAAGGGGCATACCGAGATCTATCGCGGCACCGAATATGCCGTCAGCTTCCTGCCGAAGCTGAAGATCGAGGTCGCAGTCGCATCCGAAACCGTCGACAAGGCAGTCGAGGCCATCGCATCGGCCGCCAAGACCGGCCAGATCGGCGACGGCAAGATCTTTGTCTATTCCATTGACCATGCCGTGCGCATCCGTACGGGCGAAACCGATTCAGAAGCGCTGTAAGACACGGCGGACCAGGGAGTTATTTGCATGTCATTTTCCAAGCTTTCCTCCGCCTTGACACGGGTGGGCGCGCTTTCTGCGGCCTTGCTTGCGCCGGCGATCGCCTTTGCGCAGGAGACCGCTCCGGCTGCAGCCGCTGCGACCGCCGCCGCGCCGGTTCCGGACAAGGGCGATACTGCCTTCATGTTCATCTCCACCATTCTCGTGCTGTTCATGCTCGTGCCGGGTCTTGCACTGTTCTATGGCGGCCTCGTCCGCGCCAAGAACATGCTCTCGGTTCTGATGCAGTGCACGATGATCGGCGCCGTCGTGATGATCCTCTGGGTTCTCTACGGCTATTCCTTCGCCTTCGGCGGCGGTTCGAGCCCTTACTGGGGCGGTACGGCCAAGATGTTCCTCTCGGGCGTTTCGACCTCGACCACGGCTGCAACCTTCTCCAAGGGCGTCGTCATCCCTGAATTCATCTTCATGCTGTTCCAGATGACCTTCGCTGCCATCACGCCGGCGCTCATCATCGGCGCCTTCGCCGAGCGCATCAAGTTCGGCGCAGCCGTGCTCTTCTGCGCGCTGTGGGCGACCTTCGTCTACTTCCCGATCGCCCACATGGTCTGGGATTCCAACGGCATGCTCTTCAAGATGGGCGCACTCGACTTCGCCGGCGGCACCGTCGTTCACATCAATGCCGGTATTGCAGGCATCGTCGGCGCCATTCTCGTCGGCAAGCGCGTCGGCTTCGGCAAGGACATGATGGCTCCGCACTCCATGACGCTCACCATGGTCGGCGCATCGATGCTCTGGGTCGGCTGGTTCGGCTTCAATGCCGGCTCCAACCTCGAAGCTTCCGGCGGCGCGATGCTCGCAACCGTCAACACCTTCGTCGCAACGGCAGCCGCCATCATCTCCTGGTCGCTGGTCGAAACCTTCACCCGCGGCAAGGCCTCCATGCTCGGCGGCGCTTCGGGCATGGTTGCCGGCCTCGTCGCCATCACGCCTGCAGCCGGTATCGCCGGTCCGATGGGCGCGATCGTCATGGGTCTCATCGTCTCGCCGCTCTGCTACTTCTTCGTCTCGGTCGTGAAGAACAAGTTCGGCTACGACGATACGGCTGACGTCTTCGGCGTACACTGCATCGGCGGCATCTTCGGCGCCATCGCAACCGGCATCTTCGCCAGCGCCTCGCTCGGCGGCGTCGGCTATGCCGATGGCGTCACGATGAGCAGCCAGGTCGTCGTCCAGCTGACCGCCGTCGTCACGACAATCCTGTGGTGCGGTATCGGCTCTGCGATCCTCTACAAGGTCGTCGACGTCATCATCGGTCTGCGCGTCGCTCCGGAAGCCGAACGCGAAGGCCTCGACCTCGCCTCGCACGGCGAAGCCGCCTACCACAATTCCTGATCGGAGCTTGCGAAACCGGAGCAAACTCTCCGGTTTTGCTCAACATCCCGTCGCGTCCTATTTCATCGCAAATAGGCGCCCTTGGCCCGGACCTCGGTTCGGGCCCTTTTCGTTTGTGCACAGCCATTTTTCTTCAGACGACAGGCGATTCATGAGGTCGGCGTGCATGGTTAACATGCCATTAACCCTCCTCTGATTAGGTATGGCTAACCTGCCGGCGAGTGGGGCATAGACCGATTCGTTTGCGCTTTGGACAGGAACGGGGCTGGATATCATGGGCAGAAGCAATTCGGCGGCGTTGAGCGGTCGCCCCGACCGTTTATCGCTATCGAGCGTGGTTTGGCGTCAGGTCAAGGGCCTGACAGGTTTCGCGATATTGTTCCTGCTGGCGCTTGCGGTTGCAGCGCTGGCGACCTGGAACGTCATGGACCCCAGCTACTCCTACGCAACTGCCAATGCGCCGACCAACCTACTCGGCTTTCCCGGCGCCGCTTTTGCCGACATCATGATGCAGTCGCTCGGCCTCACCTCGGTCCTGGCGATGCTGCCCGTCGTCGCCTGGGCCTTTGCTTTGATCACCAACCGCAAGCTTCATCGAGTACCCTCGCGCCTCGGCGCCTGGTTCGGCGGCTGCATCGTCGCGGCCGGCTCCATCGCCTGCTTTCCCGCGCCGCCCACCTGGCCGATCCCCAACGGCATCGGCGGCGTCGTCGGCGATCTTCTTCTGCGTCTTCCAGCCCTCTTCATTGGCACCTATCCGAGCGGTGTCGCCGCCATCATCATCGGTTCGGTTCTCGCCGTTCCGGCCATTTGGCTCATGCTCTTCGCCTCCGGCGTCATCGGCGAAAATCTCGTGGAAGACGAGGAGGATGAGGACGACTATGAGGAAACCCGCAGCCGCGCCCGTCGGGTGGGCGACGTGGACGAGGATGACGACCGCGGCAGCTTCCTCGGCAATTTCATGGCCTTCGGCGCCCTCATGCATGCCTGGTACAACACGCAGGCCCGCCTTCGCCGGCTGTTCGGCATGGGGCCGCGCAAGCGCCGCGACCATGCCTTCGACGCACCTTACGATTTCAACGACGACGAATTCGGTACGCTGAACGAGCCGGTGCGCGCCAAGGCACCCATAGCTCGGGGCGACCGTCTGGAGCCGTCCATGGATGGTCCGGCGCGCCGCGTCGTTTCCGCGCCGTCGATCAGTCTCGGTGACGATGAGGATGAGGATGAAGATGCGCTCTATGATCGCGATCCACGGCGCCCTGCCGATATTCTGCCAGACGATGAGGATGAAGATTGGCCGTTAGCCCCGGCTGCATCCAAGGGAGCCGCCGCTGGCCATCGCGTCACTCCAGCCGCTCCGCGCCCGAAGCCTGGAGCACGGGCAGAGCGGGAGGCGCAGACTTCCTTCATTCGTCCCTATGGCTTCCAGCTTCCCGCCGTCCATCTGCTTGCCGAGCCGAAGGCCGTCGCCCGCGATGCGACGCTCTCGGCCGACGCGCTGGAACAGAATGCCCGCATGCTCGAAGGCGTGCTGGAGGATTTCGGCGTCAAGGGCGAAATCATCCATGTCCGGCCCGGACCGGTCGTCACGCTTTACGAGTTGGAGCCGGCGCCCGGCATCAAGTCGTCCCGCGTCATCGGCCTTGCCGATGACATTGCACGTTCGATGAGCGCGATTGCTGCGCGCGTCGCCGTCGTGCCCGGCCGCAACGCCATCGGCATCGAGCTGCCGAACTCGACGCGCGAAACGGTCTATCTGCGCGAACTCATCGCCAGCCGCGATTTCGAGACCTCCAAGGCGAAGCTTGCCATGTCGCTCGGCAAGACGATCGGCGGCGAGCCTGTCATTGCCGATCTCGCCAAGATGCCGCATCTGCTCGTGGCCGGTACGACCGGTTCGGGTAAATCCGTCGCCATCAACACCATGATCCTGTCGCTGCTCTATCGCATGACGCCGGAACAGTGCCGCCTGATCATGATCGATCCGAAGATGCTCGAACTCTCCGTCTATGACGGCATTCCGCATCTTCTGTCGCCCGTCGTCACGGATCCGAAGAAGGCCGTCGTTGCGCTCAAATGGACCGTCCGCGAGATGGAAGAGCGCTATAAGAAGATGTCGAAGATCGGCGTGCGCAACATCGACGGCTTCAACAGCCGCGTCGAGCAGGCCGTCGCCAAGGGCGAGGCGATCAGCCGGACCGTGCAGACCGGCTTCGATCGGCAGACCGGCGAGGCGATCTATGAGACGGAAGAATTCGACCTGAAGCCCATGCCCTATATCGTCGTCATCATCGACGAAATGGCCGACCTGATGATGGTCGCCGGCAAGGATATCGAAGGTGCGGTGCAGCGCCTGGCTCAGATGGCGCGTGCCGCCGGCATCCATGTCATCATGGCGACGCAGCGTCCGTCCGTCGATGTCATCACCGGCACGATCAAGGCAAACTTCCCGACCCGCATCTCCTTCCAGGTGACGTCGAAGATCGACAGCCGGACGATCCTCGGCGAGCAGGGCGCGGAACAATTGCTCGGCATGGGTGACATGCTCTACATGGCCGGCGGCGGGCGCATCCAGCGCGTTCATGGCCCCTTCGTCTCTGATGGCGAAGTGGAGGATATCGTCGCTTATCTGAAGACGCAGGGCGCGCCGCAATATCTCGATGCCATTACCGCCGATGATGACGAGGATGATGATGGTCACGGTCCGGTGGGTACCTCCAATCTTTCCGATTCGGAGGATCCCTACGATCAGGCGGTTGCGATCGTGCTGCGCGACGGCAAGGCCTCGACCTCCTATATCCAGCGCCGTCTCGGCATCGGCTACAACCGTGCCGCGTCGCTGATCGAGCGCATGGAGCAGGAGGGACTGATCGGTCCGGCCAACCACGCCGGCAAGCGCGAAATTCTCGTTCCGACCGAAGCCGACATTCTGGATCGTTGAGGCGATCCGTCTTCCGGTATTGCGTATCCAGCCTATGTTCAGCGAAATTTGATCACGGTCCACAACCTGCCCTGGGCCGTTGCGCCATGAAGACGCCGATTTTGCGCGCCATGGACGAAGCATGAAGGAGAATTCGATGACAAAGTTTGATGCGCAGCCGTCCAGCCGACTTTCCCTGAGCCGCCGGCATTTCCTTGGCGCCGTGGTTGCGGTCGGTGCGGCAGGCGTTCTACCGGTTTCGGCTTTCGCACAGGCTCAAGCACCGGCGCAAGCCGCCGCAGCTACCCTCAATCCCGGCATCGCCCAGGCCATTGCCGACCACTTCTCGTCCATCAAGTCGATGAAGGGTGGCTTCCTGCAGATTGGGCCGCGCGGCGATCAGATGAGCGGCGCCTTCTTCATCCAGCGGCCCGGCAAGATGCGTTTCAACTATGATCCGCCGTCGCGCATGCGCGTGATCTGCGATGGCAACAACGTGCAGGTCATCAACGACCAGACGCAGACGCGAAACATGTATCAGCTGTCGAAGACGCCGCTCAGCCTGCTGCTGGCTAACAAGATCGACCTCTCAGCCGACATGGTGCGCAATGTCGATTCGCAGCCGGATCTGACCAAGATCACGCTCGGCAACCGCACCGTCTTCGGCGATTCCACCATCACGATGATTTTCGATTCGAAAAGCTACGACCTGCGCCAATGGACCGTCATCGATCCGCAGGGCAAGACGACCGACGTCATCATCAACAATGTGAAGACCAACGTCGCCTTCGACGACAGTGTTTTCCGCATCGATTACACGCGCTGAACCTCGTCCCAGCCCTTGTAGCGGAGAAGCGCCGATTGGCGCTTTTCTTTCCATTACAGGCGGTCTAAAGCCTTAGCCTGACTGGAGCGTTTCAAGGAATCGCTGAGCCGCTCCATCTGTCTGTTTTGATGCAATTCCGGACGCGAAATCGCTGCGCACTTTTCCTGGATTTGCTCTAAGGGAAGGTTTGGGCATGGGATTTTCGATTGCGACCTGGAATATCAATTCAGTGCGGCTACGTATGCCGATTGTCGAGCAATTCGTCATGCATGCCCGGCCGGATATTCTCTGCCTCCAGGAAACCAAGGTTCCGAACGAGCTCTTTCCTCATGCGCCGCTCCGCGCGCTTGGTTATGAGCATATCATCATTCATGGCCAGAAGGGTTATCATGGCGTCGCCATCGCCTCGCGTTTCCCGCTGACCGAGGACCATCGCCAGGATTATTGCAATGTCGGCGACAGCAGACATATCTCGGCCATTTTCGAGCGCGGCGGTCGCCGTATTCGCCTGCATAACTTCTATGTGCCGGCCGGCGGCGACGAGCCAGATCGCACGATCAATCCGAAATTCGGCCACAAGCTCGATTTCATCGAGGAGATGAAGAAGCTGCATGCCAATGCCGAGCAGAACACCTCCGCGATCCTCGTCGGCGATCTCAATATCGCGCCGCTGGAGCACGATGTCTGGTCGCACAAACAGCTCCTGAAGATCGTCAGCCATACGCCTGTCGAGACCGAAGGGCTGCTCGAGGTGATGAAGCGCGGTGCCTGGCTCGACCTGATGCGCCAGCAGGTGCCGGCAAGCGAGAAGCTCTATACGTGGTGGAGCTATCGCGCCAAGGATTGGGAGGCCGCAGACCGAGGCCGCCGCCTTGATCACATCTGGTCATCCTCCGATCTCGGCCCGCATCTGCAGCGCATCGAGATCCTGAAAGCGGCGCGCGGCTGGGATCGTCCCTCCGACCACGTGCCGGTCATAGCGCATTTCAATCTCTGAAGCGGGAGTGAGCGTTTGCGCTTTCTTTGAAACGCGAAAACGCTCTATCCTTTTGTATTCACGCAATTCCGGACGGAAAGCCGCCTCGCACTTTTCCTGGAACTGCTTCAGGAAAAGCGGCCGAGCATTGCGGCTGCTTGCCTGGCCAGCGCGGCGAAGTTTTCGCGGATACGGTTCTGGATCAGCAGGCCGGCGTCTGGATATTCTTCGATCAAGCGGTGAAAGAGCGCGCGCGTGATGCGGATCACGTCGGACTCTTCGGCGGCGACAGCCGTATATTTGCGCTCTACCAACGTCACCATCGCCAGTTCCGAAAGCATGGTGCCTGCCTGGACCACCGCTTCCACCTGCTTCTGGCCGTCAGTATCGATGGTGCTGAGTTCGAAACTGCCGCGCGTGATGACATAGGCGCATTCGGCGGGTGATTTTTCCCGGAACAGCGTCTGGCCTTCGTTCACGTGGCGGCGATCGGCACCGAAGGCGATCAACCGGAGCGGCTCGTCGCCCATGCCGTGAAACAGCGGCAGTTGCGACAGCAGTCGAATATCGTCGTTCAGCGCCATCGATCGCCTACGGAATAATCTTGTAGCCGCCGTTTTCCGTGACCAGGATTTCGGCGTTGGAGGGATCGCGCTCGATCTTCTGGCGAAGGCGGTAGACGTGGGTCTCGAGCGTATGGGTGGTCACGCCGGAATTGTAGCCCCAAACCTCTTCGAGAAGGATATCGCGGGTTACGACCTTCTGGTCGGCGCGATAGAGATAACGGATGATAGCGGCTTCCTTTTCTGTGAGCCGGATCTTCTGCCCGTCTTCGGTCGTCAGCAGCTTCTGGCTCGGCTTGAAAAGATAGCGTCCCACTGTGAAGGTCGCATCCTCGCTCTGTTCGTGCTGGCGCAATTGCGCGCGGATGCGAGCGAGCAGGACGGCGAAGCGGAAGGGCTTTGTCACATAATCGTTGGCGCCGGCTTCAAGGCCCAGAATGGTGTCGGAATCCGTGTCATGGCCTGTCAGCATGATGATCGGCGGCTTGAAGCCGTTCTTGCGCAGCAGCTTCACGGCTTCGCGGCCGTCCATATCGGGCAGGCCGACATCCATGATCAGGAGATCGACGGGCACGGTGCGCGCCGTCTGCACGCCCTTTCCGGCAGTGACTTCCTGCAGGACGTTGAATTCCTCGTAAAGCGATAATTGCTCGACCAACATCTCACGCAGGTCGTTGTCATCATCCACCAGGAGAATGGTGCGTGCCGTCATGCCGTTCGGGTCCTTGTTCTCATTCTCCTAAGTCCTACGCCAAATTGCACTTTTAGCAAGTCGCGAGGCGGCTTAGGCTTGGTCGTTTGGTTGAAACTGCTATGATTTCAAATGAAATCACGCGCAAAGCAAAAACATGTGAGGAAAATGCAAAAGACAAGGGAGGGAGCGGGGCGGGCCGCATCGACGATCGTCGTGCGTCCTCAGCCAGGTAAGAAAACGCGGGCGCTGGTGCAGGTCGGGGGCATGACGGTACCGGCGGCGATCGGCCGATCCGGACGCAGCATATTGAAGCGCGAAGGAGACTGCGCGACACCCATCGCGGATATGAAGTTGCTTTACGGCTTCACGCGGGGCGATCGGGTCCGTTTTCTGCGGACGGCCTTGCCGATGCGGCATATCCGGGAGAATATGCTGTGGTGCGACCAACCTGATGATCCCAACTATAATAGACTGGTGAAGGCTCCTTTCAGGCCGAGCCATGAGGAATTGCGGCGAGGCGACGGCCTCTACGACGTCTGCCTGGTGCTCGACTGGAATGTGAGCTCTCGCAGGCGCAACCGCGGCTCGGCGATCTTCTTTCACCTGATCAGGCCGGGATACGAGCCGACGGCCGGGTGTGTTGCCGTGAGCCTGCGCGACATGAAGCGCATTCTGCCATCGCTGCGAAGAGGTACGACCGTCCGGGTTGTCTGAAAGGACGCCCGGGGTTAACATCCCGATATTCTCCACTATATGGGATTTCGACCGGTGCGCCTTTGCGGACCAGACCGCCCGCTTTTCTTTTAGAATTTAAATCACGCCTTCACTCCACCCGCTTCTCATCCTTTGGAGACTTATCGTGACCACGCAACCGACAATTACGTTCAATGACGGCAATTCCATTCCGCAGGTCGGCCTCGGCGTCTGGCAGACACCGGAGAATGTCGCGCCGATGGCCGTCAGCACGGCTTTGAAAGCCGGCTATCGCCATATCGATACCGCAGCCATCTATGCCAACGAAGATGGCGTTGGCGAAGGCGTGCGGCAGTCCGGCGTTGCCCGCAAGGATATCTATCTCACAACCAAGCTCTGGAACGAGGCGCAGGGCTTCGATTCCACACTGAAGGCGTTCGATGAAAGCCTGAAAAGGCTCGGCACCGACTATATCGACCTCTACCTGATCCACTGGCCGTCGCCGCACCGCAACCGTTATCTCGACACTTGGAAGGCTTTCGTGCGCCTGAAGGAAGAAGGCCGCGCCCGTTCGATCGGCGTTTCCAATTTTGCCGCCGCGCATCTCGAACGTATCATCGGCGAGACCGGCGTGACGCCTGTGCTGAACCAGATCGAGCTGCATCCCACCTTCCAGCAGAAGGAACTGCGTGCGGTTCACGACAAGCTCGGCATCAAGACCGAATCCTGGAGCCCGCTCGGCCAGGGCAAGCTCCTCACCAATACAGTCATCGGCAAGATCGCCGCCAAGCATGGCCGCACCCCGGCGCAGATCATCATCCGCTGGCACATCGACAACGGCCTGATCGTCATCCCGAAATCGGTGACGCCGAGCCGCATCGAGGAAAACCTCAACGTCTTCGACTTCAAGCTCGAAGGCGACGATCTGGCCGAGATGACCAAGCTCGATTCGGCCAGTGGCCGCATCGGGCCGGACCCGCTGACGGCGAGTTTCTGATTTCAGAAATTGAACTCTGGAAGGCCGGAAGCATTTGCATCCGGCCTTTTTCTATAAGCCGATTATAGCGCCTCCTCTGAAAGAGGTGCGCGCTTCGCATAAGCAGAGCCGGCAAGTGCTATAGCCAAAGTCCCAACGATCAGCAGAGCGGCCACCGCAAAGGTGGTCTGCATTCCGCTCGCCACCGCTTCCGGATGCGCCGCCGTGATGTCGGCGGCGCCGGAGGCGAATGTGAAGATCGCACCCATGACGGCGGCGCCTGTGATCAGGCCGAGATTTCGCGACAGGCTCAACATACCGGAAATCACGCCACGCTGCTCCGCGTTTATGTCCTTCATGATGGTGGTATTGTTGGATGCCTGAAAGAGCGCATAGTTTGCGGTCACGATAACGAGCGGGCCGATATAGCCGGCGGCTCCGAATCTGCCTTGCAGCATCACTATCAGGAAGAGGCCGACAATCATGCCCGCAAGACCCGTCGTGGTCACGCGCTGGGCGCCGAAGCGATCGACGATGCGGCCGGCCGGCACGCCCGTTAGCGCTGACACCAGCGGGCCGGAGGACATGATGGCGCCGACATGGGCGGCGTCGAAGCCGAGAGCACGGGAGAGATAGAAGGGTCCGACCACCAGCGTTGCCATGATGACGGTGGAAACAAGAGTGCTCATGGCAAGGCCTGCACTTAGCGATGCATCACGGAACATCGAAAGGCGCAACAACGGCGCCTCCACCTTCGTTTCAGTGACCGCAAAGAGAACGATGCCGAAAGCTGCCGTCAACAGCAGACCGATATTCACCGCACCGAATCTGCCGTGCCCAAGGGTCATGGCCAGCGCATAGGCAGCGAGTGTCAGGGACAACAGCAGGGTGCCGATCGTATCCAGCCGGGCCTTGCTCGCCTTCCGATCCTGACGATCCGTCGGCAGGAAGCGGGCGGCGAGCAGGAAATTCGCGATCCCGAGCGGTACATTGACGAGGAAGATGGTCTCCCAGCCGAAGCTGGCGATCAAGATGCCACCAAGCGATGGGCCGAGCGTGGTGCCGATCGCGGACATGGTGCCGAGCAAGCCCATGGCGCTGCCCGTCCGCTCTTTCGGCACGGTTTCGCCGACCATCGCCATCGTCAGCGCCATCATCATGGCGGCGCCGAGACCTTGCAAACCTCTGGCGGCGAGCAATAGCCAGAGTGTCGGCGCAATGCCGCAAAAAAGCGAGGCGAGGGTGAAAAGGCTTATGCCGATCAGTAGCAGGCGCCGCCGGCCGAAAATGTCGCCCAGCCGCCCGACGCTGACGATCAGTGTGGTGATGGCGAGCAGATAGGCAAGCACGATCCACTGTACCTGCTGGAAAGAGGCGCCGAATGCCTGGGCGAGCGTCGGCAGCCCGACATTGGCAATGCTGGTATCGAGCGAAGGCATCAGCATGGAGAGCGATAGGCTGACAAGGGCCCAGCGGGTCGAGGATGCTGATTTTGTGTGGCGGGGATCTTCGATGATTGGTTGCAACATGAGCTCCATTTCTGGTGGCCGTCTATAAAGTCTCGGCAGAAAGGTAGCTCTCGACGTGATATGGCGGAACGCGCAGCATTTGCACTTCATTCGTGCGTTTGACGCTATATATTACATAAACCGTGCTATGCTCGCGGCATGTCCACGCCCGATCTCAACCTGCTCGTCACTCTCAATGTCCTGCTTGCCGAAGGCAGCGTCGCGCGCGCCGCCCGGCGATTGCTATTGAGCCCGTCCGCCATGAGTAGGCAGCTGGCGCGCCTGCGCGAGACGACGGGCGATCCGTTGTTGGTCAGGGCCGGGCGAGGGCTGGTGCCGACGCCGCGGGCGCTGGAGCTACGCGAGCGCGTCGATCATCTCGTTCAGGAGGCGGAAGCGGCTTTGCGGCCCGCCGAAAGCCTCGATCTGAAGCAGCTTGCTCGAATTTTCACGCTGCGCACCCGTGAAGGTTTCGTGGAGAATTTCGGGGCCGAACTAATCACGCGCATTGCCGAGCAGGCGCCTGGCGTTCGGCTCTATTTCACGCAGAAGCTGGACAAGGACAGCACGCCTTTGCGCGATGGGACGATCGATTTCGAAACCGGTGTTGTCGGCGACGATACCGGTCCGGAGCTCAGAACGCAGGCACTGTTCCGCGATCGCTTCATCGGCGTGGTCCGAAGCGGACACCCGTTGAGTGAAGGAGAGGCGACCCCGGAACGTTACGCGGCCGGGCAACATATTCTGGTATCACGGCGCGGCGTTCAGAAAGGGCAGATCGACGAGGCGCTGGAAGAGTTGGGCCTGAAGCGTCAGATCGCAACGATTGTCGGCAGCTTTTCGGCTGCGCTGGCCTTGGCGCGCGCCTCCGACCTGATCGTCAGCGTACCGGAGCGCTATACGGGCAATCTGCGTGTCGGCATGCACAGTTTCGTGCTGCCGGTGCCGACATCGGACGTCATGATCTCGCTGCTCTGGCATCCACGGATGGATGCGGATCCGGCGCATCGCTGGCTCCGCGGCTGTATTCACGACGTCTGCGCCGGATCGCGTTCGGGGCGATCAACCAGATTCGAAGTCGGCTAAATAATTGCGCAGCAGGCGGTCAAGAGCCGTTCGTTCGCCTTCAGAAAGGGTGGCGATCAGGCGTTTCTGCGTTTCGACATGTGCTGTCACTGCCGCATCGATCAGCTCGAAGCCTTTCGGCGTCAGGGATATCAGGAAGCTGCGGCCATCATCCGGGTTCTGGCTGCGAGCGACGAGGCCGGCCCTTTCCAGCTGATCGATACGATTGGTCATCGTCCCCGACGAGACCATCATCGTCTCCATCAGGTCGCTGGGGGAGAGGGTATAGGGCTCGCCCGAGCGGCGCAGGGTCGCCAGCATGTCGAAGTTCGCCGAGTTCAGGCCGAAGCGGCCGAAGGTCTTCTCCATCTCGCGCGAGAGATGGAGCGCGAGATTGCGCAGGCGCCCGAACAGGCCCATGGCCGTGGTGTCGAGGTCAGGTCGTTCACGGCGCCACTGGGCGAGAATTTTGTCGATGCGATCCATGGCGGAACTTCGCCATGAATTTATCTTGACGTCAAGGTATTTCGGATTATCTTGAGGTCAAGATAAATTTCGAGGCCAAGGCCATGAACCGCAATTTCGACCTGTTGCTCACCGCCATCGCGCCGGCGATCTGGGGCAGCACCTACCTGGTAACGACGCAGCTTCTGCCCGCCGGCTATCCCCTCACGGTCGCGATGCTGCGCGCACTGCCCGCCGGGTTGCTGCTGCTCCTGATCGTACGGCGGCTGCCGCATGGGGGCTGGTGGCTGAAGTCGCTGGTGCTCGGGGCGCTGCATTTCTCCGTCTTCTGGTGGCTGCTATTCATCTCGGCCTACCGCTTGCCCGGCGGCGTGGCGGCGACCGTGGGTGCCGTCCAGCCGCTGATCGTCATTGTGCTGGCGCGGTTGCTGCTGGGATCGCCGATCCGCAGCCTTTCGATTGTTGCTGCGATTGCCGGCATCGGCGGTGTCGCGCTGCTGATCCTGACGCCGAATGCGACGCTCGATCCGATCGGCATTATCGCAGGCATTGGCGGCGCCTTCTCCATGGCCGCGGGAACCGTGCTCAGCCGCCGTTGGCGGCCCGATGTCTCGCCGCTGACCTTTACGGCATGGCAACTGACGGCAGGCGGCGTGCTTTTGCTGCCGGTGGCGCTGCTGCTTGAGCCGCCGCTGCCGCATCTGACCGGCGCTAACATTCTCGGCTTCGCCTATCTCGGGCTGATCGGTGCTGCCCTTACCTATATTCTCTGGTTCCGGGGCCTGTCGCGGCTCGAGCCCTCCGTGGTCTCGCCGCTCGGCTTTCTCAGTCCGACGACTGCGGTGATCCTGGGTTGGGCGGTGCTCGGCCAGCAGCTGAACTCGATGCAGATGTTCGGCATTGTGATCGTCCTCGGCAGCGTCTGGCTTAGCCAGAGGGTGCAGCAGGGCTTGGCGGCTCAAACTCTCGCACAATCCCTAAGTAAGGGCACTCCATCATGAATGCGATGCGGAATTCAGGTGGATACTAGTCGCGGATTCCTTGTGATATATATCTCAGGTTGTCTATCATGCAGACGCTGATTTCACGACTTGAGTAAGTTTAGTTGCAAAGCCGTCGCTCCATTTAGGATTTTGCGAATATCCGCTGCTAAGAGATATGAAGGGTATCATGGCAAATACCGATATGATCGAGATCTTGCGAACATCAATGCACCCTTATTGGAACCCATCGGAAGCCGGTGGAATATATCTTCTCGGTGTCGTTAATGACGATGAAGCCAACGGCGCTATCCTCTTAAAACTTCTTGCTCTCCACCCGGACATAGCCACCGACCACCCTGATAAATGGGAGGTATTGGCGGAAAGATTGGCCGAGGCAGCTCGGCGTTTCTTCGAAACCTATGAGCTTGGTCCAGGGTCGTATAAAATCGACAATTATCATGCTGCTGTCGCTGAAAATGGAGAACTTCAGCTCAATGAATGGGGAGACGCAAGCATCAAGGTGCCGACCGAAGCCAGCTTCATTTTCACTGTTACAGAAGAACATCTGTCGCTCATTAAGAGCATGAATATCCGAGCCCATTACGGCTACGTCGAGCTTATGGATTGCAAACGCCCGTACGGTGATATGTCTTACTTCTATTCCGATATGGCCGATGCTTTGGGGGACTCTGTTCAGTGCGACGAAGAGGGGAAGCCAGCGTTCTCATCGGAATCGGAGAAACAGTATCAAGCGTTGCATGGTGAAATGCTGTTTGCGGTGCAGGCTTTTTGGGATCATGCTTCCCTCAAACGCCGCTAAAATCCGAACTTAGTGCGATAAAAATGCTCTTGTAATTTTTGTCGTAGAAACTCGAAGTTTCGCGACAGACAAGATATTCCGCAATTGAGTTAGGGCGGCCATCGAGCCGCCCTTTGTCATTCATGTCTTCGAGTAGATCACTTCCATTCGCGGATATCGACGAAGTGGCCGGCGATCGCGGCGGCGGCAGCCATGGCCGGTGAAACCAGATGCGTGCGGCCCTTGAAGCCTTGGCGGCCTTCGAAGTTGCGGTTCGAAGTCGAAGCGCAGCGTTCGCCCGGCTTCAGGCGGTCGTCGTTCATGGCGAGGCACATGGAACAGCCAGGCTCGCGCCAGTCGAAGCCGGCAGCCTTGAAGATCTTGTCGAGACCTTCGGCCTCAGCCTGCTCCTTCACCAGGCCGGAGCCCGGAACGATCATGGCGTTGACCGTGGAAGCAACCGTCTTGCCTTCGACGACCCTGGCGACTGCGCGCAGGTCTTCGATACGGCCGTTGGTGCAGGAGCCGATGAAGACGCGATCGACGTTGATCTCGGTTATCGGCGTGCCCGGCTTCAGGCCCATATAGTCGAGCGCACGCCATTTGGAGGTACGCTTGGTCTCGTCCTGGATCTCGTCGGGGTTCGGGACGATGCCCTGAACGGAGATGACGTCTTCCGGGGAGGAGCCCCAGGAGACGATCGGCGGCAGGCTTGCGGCATCGAGCTTGACGATGCGGTCGTAATGCGCGCCTTCGTCAGACTTCAGCGTCTTCCAGTAGGCGATCGCCTGTTCCAGCGCTTCGCCCTTCGGCGCGCGCGGCTTGCCCTTGATGTATTCGAAGGTCGTTTCATCCGGAGCGATCAGGCCGGCGCGGGCGCCGCCTTCGATCGACATGTTGCAGATGGTCATGCGGCCTTCCATCGACAGGGAGCGAATGGCTTCGCCGGCATATTCGATGACGTAGCCGGTGCCGCCAGCGGTGCCGATTTCGCCGATGATGGCGAGGATGATGTCCTTGGCGGTGACACCAGGCGGCAGCTGGCCGTCGACCTGCACCAGCATGTTCTTGGCCTTCTTCTGGATCAGCGTCTGCGTGGCGAGCACATGCTCGACTTCGGAGGTGCCGATGCCATGGGCGAGCGAGCCGAAGGCGCCGTGGGTCGAGGTGTGGCTGTCGCCGCAGACGATGGTCATGCCGGGCAGGGTGAAGCCCTGCTCGGGGCCGATGATGTGAACGATGCCCTGGCGCTTGTCGTTTTCGGAGTAGTATTCCACACCGAATTCGGCGGCATTCTTGGCGAGCTGCTCGACCTGAATGCGGCTTTCCTCGTTCTTGATGCCAAGGTGGCGATCGGGCGAGGTCGGCACGTTGTGGTCGACGACAGCCAGCGTCTTCTGCGGCGCGTGAACCTTGCGGCCGGACATGCGCAGACCTTCGAAGGCCTGCGGCGACGTCACCTCGTGAACGAGATGACGGTCGATATAGAGAAGACAGGTTCCGTCTTCTTGAGCGTCGACCAGATGGTCGTCCCAGATTTTATCATACAGTGTGCGTGGAGCGCTCATGGCTACAGATCCATATTGGCATTATCGAAAAGGGGGTTGACGGATCAGGACCGCCGGCCTCGGGTGTGATCAGCGAAGTCGGCTGTTGAGCGCGCCCGAAATCATCGCAAAGAAACGTGCCGGCAGGCGCTTATGGTCCTGCAGCACGAAAGCCGTGACGTATCGTCCGTCTTTGCTCATGATCTTACTCATGGCCATGCTCATATCAATTTTCAAAACCTTCGGCAATGGCGACGATAGGCTGTATCGGTACTGTCGCCTTTGGCATCATACTTGCGCGCCGGGCGGCTGGCTCGCCGCTAGCCGAGGGAAGGCGGAGCGGTCGCTGCCGGAGCGGCGGCGCATCCAGGCTTCGAGTTGCCTGAGCAGCAGCGACAGGCCGATCGTCAGCAGCAGATAGATGAAGGCGAGGATTGACAGCGTTTCGAAGTAGCGGAAATTGGCCGAGTAATAGAGCTTGGCGAGCTGGCTGATATCGGCGACGCCGAGCACGGACACGAGCGAACTGTCCTTCACCATGGCGATGAAATCGTTCGACAGCGGCGGCAGGATGACGCGGATGGCCTGAGGGAAGACGACGAGGCGGAAGCGCTGGAAGCGGGTGAGGCCCAGCGCCTTTGCCGCTTCAATCTGGCCCTGGTCGACCGCCTGGATGCCGGCGCGGAAGATTTCGGCGATGAAGGACGAATAAGCGATGGTCAGCGCGATGATCGTGCGCCAGATGAAGGGCACATCGCGGGTGACAATCGGGTTTGTCCAGCCAATGGAGACCAACGGCGAGATGACGACGTTATAGACGGCGACAAAGGCCGGGGTGCCGACGAAGGCAATATAGGCGAGCAACACCAGAATAGGAATGCCGCGCACGATCTCGATATAGAAGCGCGCGACTTGCCTAAGCACGAGAAAATCGGACAGGCCGAGCAGCGCTAGCCCGAGGCCGAGCAGCATGGCCAGCGTAAAGGCCACCAGCGTCACGAAGACTGTGACGCCGATGCCATTCAGCAGAAGAGAGAAAATCTGGGCATAGAGGCCGTTCGCCGCAATTGCGAAGGAAGCGATGACGCCGAGGATAGCGAGGGCGACCAGCCACCAGGGAAAGTCATCCTTGCCGCGGTGCGCGCCCGGGCCTGCCAAAGGCGCCATCAGAGCGGGCTTCCAATATATCGATCTTCAGAACTCATTGGCCCATCTTGTAGTCGAGGAACCACTTCTTGTTCAGTGCGTCGAGCGTGCCATCGGCCTTGAGGCTGGCGATCGCGGCATTGATCGGGGCGACGAGATCGGAACCCTTCTGGAAGATGAAGCCGAAATCCTCGGTGCCGAGCGGACCGCCGACGAGCTTCAGGCCGCCATTGGAGGCATCGACATAGCCCTTGCCGGCCGTGCCATCGGTCAGCACCATGTCGACGTCACCGGTCTTCAGGGCCTGTACGGTGGCGCCGAAGGTTTCGAAGGTCTTGATGCGCGGGTTCTGCTCGTTGCCGTCGAGGACTTCATAGACGGCGGTGTAGAAGGGCGTCGTGCCCGGCTGCGCGCCGATCAGCGCCTCCTTGACAGCAGCGAAGCTCTTGGCATCCGTGAAGCGCTTCTCGTCGCCGCGCACGAGCATGAACTGCTGCGAGCGCATATAGGGATCAGAGAAATCGACCTTCTGCTTGCGGTCTTCCTTAATGGTGATGCCGGTCATGCCGATGTTGTACTGGCCTTCGGAAACAGCCTGGATCATCGCGTCCCAGCTGGTGTTCTGGTACTCGACCTTGAAGTTCAGACGCTTGGCGATCTCGTTCATCGCGTCATATTCCCAGCCGATCGCCCTGTTCGTCTTCGGGTCGATGAACTGCAGCGGCGGATAGGCATTCTCGGTGACGACGACGACGGTTTTGCCATTCAGGTTCGGCAGGTCGGCGGCGAAGGCAGCGAAAGGTGCAAGCACGAGGGCGCCAAGGCCCAGAAGGAACGAACGACGGAATGCCATGAAAATCTCCCCGATTAGCGTGGCGGGAAAGTGTCATATTTGGAAAGTGCATGGCAAGGCCGTTGCCGTGGCTGCGATCATAAAAATAGAAAAGCAACTCTAAGCGGGTGGCTGACGATGAAAATTTCTTTCCGATGGGCGTGAGCCGGACAGCAAAAAGGCGACCCGAGGGCCGCCTTCAAGCTTTGCGATCCCAAGTGGATCGAAACTTATTCTGCTGCCGGCTCGGCTGCAGCAGCAGCTTCGGCAGCTGCCTTTGCTTCGGCGGCTTCCGCTGCTGCCTTCTCGGCTGCGAGAGCCTGAGCGGCTGCAACCTTCTCGGCTTCGATGCGTGCCTTCTCATCGGCCAGAGCCTGACGCTCGGCATCGTTGAGCTTGCGGGCGCGGGTGCCGGTGTTTTCGACGATACGGGCAGCCTTACCGCGCAGGTCGCGCAGGTAGTAGAGCTTGGCGCGACGGACCTTACCGCGGCGAACGACTTCGACGCTTTCGATCATCGGCGAGTAAACCGGGAATACGCGCTCGACACCTTCGCCGTAGGAGATCTTGCGAACCGTGAAGTTTTCCTGCAGGCCGCCGCCGGAGCGAGCGATGCAAACGCCTTCATAGGCCTGAACGCGGGTACGGTTGCCTTCCGTGACCTTCACGTTGACGCGAACAGTGTCGCCAGCGGAAAATTCGGGGAGCGTGCGCTTGGCTTCGATCTTGGCAGCCTGTTCGGCTTCCAACTGCTGAATGATGTTCATGTTATCAACCTCGTTGTTGGTTCAACAGCCAGAGCGCTCATCATTCTATCTTTGGTCGGACCCTGAGATCACGCCTCGGATATATGCCCGTTCAGGCAGGAGCGGATACGTCTGCTCTTCTTTGCTGGTTGATGGGAATTTTCCCATGCCGGGCGCGCACATACCCTATTGTCATGCGTTTGTCACCCCTTGGCAGGGAATTAAGTGGCGATTGTTGCCGGTTTTGCGGGCATAGCCGAACCGATCTCGCTCATCCAGGCGGTGCTGCCGCTATTTCTTCCGCAATTCGTCCAACAAATCCGGCCGGCGCTCTCGCGTGAGCTCTTCAGCCTTTTCCCTTTGCCATTTGGCGATCGCCGCGTGGTTGCCCGAGGTGAGTATGGCGGGAATCTCGCGGCCCTCCCAGATCTGCGGACGGGTATAGTGCGGATGTTCCAACAGGCCGCCTTCAAAACTTTCGTGCAGGCCGGAGAGGTCATTGCCCATGACGCCGGGCAGGATGCGGACGATGGCGTCGAGCAGGATGAGGGCGGCCGGCTCGCCGCCCGAGAGGATATAGTCGCCGATCGAAACTTCCTCGAGGTCGCGACCGTCGATAACCCGTTGGTCGACGCCTTCGAAGCGGCCACAAACGATGATGACGCCTTCGCCGTTTGCAAGCTCGCGCACGCGCTTCTGCGTCAGCGGCTTGCCGCGCGGGCTCATCAGCAGGCGGGGGCGGCTGTCGTTCTCGCTGGCATGATCGATGGCGCGGGCAAGCACATCAGGCTTCAGCACCATGCCGGCTCCGCCGCCGGCCGGCGTGTCGTCGACGGTGCGGTGCTTGTCGGTCGCGAAATCGCGGATCTGTACCGTATCCAGCGACCACTGCCCGCGTTCCATCGCCTTGCCGGCAAGCGAGGTACCGAGATGGCCGGGGAACATCTCGGGATAAAGCGTCAATATGGTCGCCCGGAAACTCATGGCGCAATCACTTCCTAATGAGGGCACTTCCCAATGAGGATCACTTCTTCTTCGGCTTGCCCTGCGGCTTCTCGGGTTTTTCCGGCATTTCCGGTTTGCCGATCAGATCGTCAGGGCCGTCGATCAGGCCAGCGGCCAACGGGTCGATCAGGATCTTGCCGCCCTCGAGGTCGATTTCGAGCACCGCAGCCTCGGAAAAGGGGATAAGAACAGGGCGCTTGCCCGGCCCCTTCAGCTCCAGCAGGTCGCCGGCGCCGAAATCATAGACGCCGCTGACCGTGCCGTAGCCGGTGCCCTGGTCGTCGACGGCCTCCAGGCCTTCGAGATCGGCATAGAAGAATTCGTCATCGTCGAGTTCGTCATCAGGCAGGTTGTCGCGCTCGATATAGAGTTCCAGCCCGTTCAACGCTTCGGCGGCGTTGCGGTCGTTGACGCCGCGGAAGCGCACGATCACGACGTTCTTGGCCTCGCGGATTTCCAGCACCTCGAAGCTGCGGCCGTCCATGCTATGCAGGTGGCCGTAGTCGCCGAGCGCGGTCGGATCCGATGTATAGGCGCGGGCGCGCACCTCGCCTCTCAGGCCCTGCGCTGCGCCGATCGTTGCCATCAATACCGGATTTTGCAGTTTCGTCATGGTCTCTTCGCCGATTGCCGGGATCAATTGCGTTCTCTCATAGGCTGAACGCCAGCCGATGGGAACAAAAAACGGGCGGCATGTCGCCATGCCACCCGTTTTCAATCAATGCGAGGTCCGATTACTCGGAAGCAGCAGCGGCGTCAGCAGCCTTCTGTGCCTTTTCGGCAGCGCGTTCCTGAGCGCGCTTGCCCGGCTTTGCCTTTTCCGGGTTGTTCTTGGCTTCGCGCGTTGCGATGCCGGCTTCGGCGAGGAAGCGCAGAACGCGGTCGGTCGGCTGTGCGCCGTGGTCGAGCCAATGCTTGATGCGCTCGGCCTTGAGTTCAACGCGCTTGGCGTCGTCCTTGGCAAGCATGGGGTTCCAGGAGCCGAGCGTTTCCAGGAAACGGCCGTCGCGCGGCGAGCGAGCGTCGGCTACGACAACGTGGTAGTACGGGCGCTTCTTGGAGCCACCGCGGGCGAGACGAATTTTCAGTGCCATGTTAATTCTCCTTAGGCTTTTCGTGACCGCTTCGTTGTGCGGTATGGTTACGTCGCGCTGCTTTTTTCTTGCCGCGTGATCCCTGTCGAAAACGTTCTGCGTCCTTCGGGATCATGCGACCAGGGGTTACCCTTTGAAATCCGCAGCGATCTGTTCATGATGCCGGATGACTTCCTTGATGACGAAGTTCAGGAACTTCTCGGCGAAATCCGGGTCCAGATTGGCGTCCTTTGCCAGGCGGCGCAGGCGCTCGATCTGAAATTCTTCGCGCGCCGGGTCGGCCGGCGGCAGGTCGTATTTGGCCTTCAGCACGCCGACCTCTTTGGTGCAGCGGAAGCGCTCGGCCAGCATATGCACCAGTGCGGCATCGATATTGTCGATCGACTGGCGGTAGTTGCCCAGTTGGGCTTTGACGTCTGGATCAATCATGGGGGTCAACGATCCTTTTCACTTCTTCTTCGGCAAACCGGGAAGCCCCGGGAAACCACCGCCGAGGCCTGGCAATTTGGCGCCGCCAAGACCAGGCAAACCACCACCGCCGCCTAGGCCTGGCAAACTACCCGGCAAGCCACCGGGACGGCCGAGGCCGGCGGCTTCGGCCTGCTTCTGCAGAGCTTCGAGCTGCTTGGGGTCCATGTTCGACAGGTCGGGCATGCCGCCCATACCTCCGCCGAGGCCCATCTTGCCGGCAAGGCCGCCCATCAGCTGCTTCATCATGCCGCCTTTGCCCTTGCCGCCCATCATCTTCATCATGTCCGCCATCTGGCGGTGCATCTTCAGAAGCTTGTTGATGTCGGAGGCGTCGGTGCCGGAGCCGGCGGCGATGCGCTTCTTGCGGGAATGCTTCAAGAGGTCCGGATTGGCGCGCTCGGCCTTGGTCATCGAGGAGATGATGGCGAGCTGGCGCTTGAACAGGCGGTCGTCGAGGCCGGCGGCAGCCATCTTGTCCTTCATGCCCGACATGCCAGGCATCAGGCCCATGATGCCGCCCATGCCGCCCATCTTCTGCATCTGGCCGAGCTGATCGGCGAGATCGTTAAGGTCGAACTTGCCCTTGGCCATCTTGGCGGCCATGGCGGCCGCCTTCTCGGCGTCGATATTCTCGGCGGCTTTTTCGACGAGCGAAACGATGTCGCCCATGCCGAGGATGCGGTCGGCGATACGGCGGGGATGGAATTCTTCCAGCTCGCCCATCTTTTCGCCGACGCCGATCAGCTTGATCGGCTTGCCTGTCACGGCGCGCATCGAAAGGGCCGCACCGCCGCGGCCGTCGCCGTCCATACGGGTCAGTACGAGGCCGGTGATCCCGACGCGCTCGTCGAAATTGCGGGCAAGGTTGACGGCGTCCTGACCGGTCAAGCTATCGGCAACCAGCAGAATTTCGTGCGGATTGGACTTCTTCTTGATATCCGCCATCTCGACCATGAGCGGCTCGTCGATATGCGTACGGCCGGCGGTGTCGAGGATGACGATGTCATGGCCGCCGAGCTTGGCGGCCTGCACGGCGCGAGCGGCAATGTCGGTCGGCGACTGGCCTGATATGATCGGCAGCGTGTCGACGCCGGTCTGCACGCCGAGCTGGCGCAGCTGCTCCTGCGCCGCCGGACGGCGCGTATCGAGCGAGGCCATCAGGACCTTCTTGCGGTCGCGGCTCGTCATGCGGCTGGCGATCTTCGCCGTCGTGGTGGTCTTGCCCGAGCCCTGCAGACCGACCATCATGACGACGACCGGGGCAGGCGCATTGAGGTCGATGCCCACACCTTCGCCGCCGAGCATCTCGATCAGCTCGTCATGAACGATCTTGACGACCATCTGGCCGGGCTTGATCGACTTCAGGATTTCGGCGCCAACGGCCTTTTCGCGGACACGATCGGTAAAGGAGCGAACGACATCCAGCGCCACATCGGCTTCGAGCAGCGCGCGGCGAACCTCGCGCAGCGCTGCGGAAACATCGGCTTCCGAGAGCGCACCGCGGCCTGTCAGTCCATTCAGAATGGAACCAAGACGGTCCTGGAGGTTTTCAAACATCGGTTCTTCCTTATCGATCGCTTGGGATTTGGATTTGCGCCTGTGCGCGGTTCCTCGCCCGAAAACGTCGTGCTTTTCCATGACGAAAACAAGACGCAAAGCCAAAAAGCACCCGAGGGCGCATCGCGCTGTCGGGTGTTGACCTCCGGGATCTCTTTATACCTTTTTGGGTCCCGGTCGGTGGCTCGGAGGCTTGTGCTCGTCGCAGATTGCGGGCGATAAACAGGAAAAGGCCGGCAAAGTCAACCCAATGCGGCCGAAATGCCTGAAATGCACGAATGAGATCGCCATATCGATGTCGATTTGACCGTATCACCGTTTTCAAATTGTTGTATCGATCCCAGCCGTCAAGTGATTCCCCGAGACCGTTTCGAATGAATGATGCAGCCCTGACGGATCTTCTTGCCGCGTGTCGCGCTTACGCCGGCGGCCGGGTCGACACCCGTTTCAACGCGGCGGCGCAAGCCTTCTATGCCAGCGCCAAGGCCCAGCCGAAGATCGCGGCGCGGGCGGCGCGAGAGCTCAGCCGCCTGCCGCCACCTGGAGCCGCCGTTCTTGCCAATATGCTCGGCACCATCGTCGAAAAGGGCGGGTCGGTCGAGCGCAGCGGTCCGGCCGTCTGGGAGCTGTATCAGGCGTGGCTGCCGCAGATCCATCGTGGCTTTGCCGGCCGCAAGGAGCTGAGCCCGCGGCAAAGGCAGCTGCTCGACGCGTTCCAGCTGCTCGGCCAATCGGCGGTTTCGCATCTTTCCGGCATGCCGCAGGAGCGTGCACTCGCTGCTGGCAACAAGGCACTGATGGCGCAGCTTGCGGAATTGCAGGATTACACGCCGGGGGCGGCTTGGGTTCGCCAAGTGCTTCTGAGCCGCAGCGATGAACTGCTGGTGCTGCACCTGCCGAGCCGCCAGGGCTTTCGTCTGCGCTATGAGAATATCGTCAATTGCTTTCATCTGTTCACGCTGGTCCAGGCGGCTTTCGGCGAGCGGCTTGCTGGCGGCCGTGCGCCAAACCGGCTCATTGTCGACATGGCGCGCTGCGTGACCGTGGCCGAAGAGGGCAATGACGAGCCGTGGTGGCGCTATCGGACGGTGCGGCCGGATGAGTCGGGTCTTGTCGATGTTTCCGGCGAGGCCTCCGTCGAGACGATTTCCCGTGTCGATGACCGTCAGATCATCCTGCTTTCACCTCCGGTCGAAGGCGCGGCGTTGTGGGATACGAGTTTCTTCACGCCGCAGCTTTTCGCCATGCCGGCGAATGTCGTGCTGGAGGAGACGCTGACAGCGCAGGAGGTGGCGGAATGGCTCGCCAGGATCGATTTGCTGGCCGATGAGGCGACAGACGCGCAAGGGGTGGATAAGCCATGACAAGCTCCTCAGGCTCTGCCAAGAAAAATCCCTATTATCAGGGGCCAGTCTCCGATCATTTCGACGGCCAGCGTTTCTTCAATCCAGGTGGCGTTGAGCCGGGCGGTGCGTTCGATCTTTTGCGCTGGCAGTTGGGTGGTGGCCGGGTGCGCTGGCCCAATCCCGTTATCAGCGCCTTTCCGGCGGCAAAGCCCGACCGGCATGTTTTCGGCGAGCAGATGCGCGTGACCATGGTTGGGCATGCGTCGATGCTCCTACAGATTGCCGGATTGAATATCTTGACCGATCCCGTCTGGTCGGAGCGGGTCAGCCCCTTCCGCTCCGTCGGGCCGAAGCGGGTGGTGCCGCCCGGCATCCGCTTCGAGGATCTGCCCCATATCGACCTCGTGCTTGTCACGCATAATCATTACGACCACCTCGATCTCGTGACCCTTGCCCGCCTGCAGCAGGCGCATCGGCCAAAGATCGTCACGCCGCTCGGCAACGATACGATCATCCGCCGCGCCGTTCCCGATGCCGACATCACCGTGGTCGACTGGGGCGATCGCGTGGAGGTCAGAGGCGGAGTGACGATCGATGCCGAGCCCTGTCACCATTGGTCGGCGCGCGGCATGGGCGACCGGCGCATGGCGCTCTGGGCGGCATTCGTGCTCACGACGTCAGCGGGCAAGATCTATCATGTCGGCGATACCGGCTTTCACGATGGCATCAACTATGAAGCGGTCGCCCGCAAACATGGCGGCTTTCGCCTCGCGATCCTGCCCTTCGGCGCCTACGAGCCGCGCTGGTTTATGAAAGGCCAGCACCAGAATCCGGAAGAGGCGGTGAAGGGTATGAAGCTCTGCAACGCGGCCTATGTCGCGGGGCATCACTTCGCGACCTTCCAGCTGACGGACGAGGGCATCGATGCGCCCGTTCAGGCGCTGGATGCCGCGCTGAAGGCAGAAGGCATCGAGCCGGATCGATTTCGCCCGCTCAGGGCAGGCGAGATTTTCGATGTGCCTGTCGCGTGAGGGGCGCCAAATATCCCTTCTCCCCGAGGGAGAAGGGTAGCGCGGAGGTCTTGGGTATTGAGCCTTACTGCTTGATCTCAGGCTCCACCAGTTTCGCCAGATTGATCAGCGATTCCTGCCAGCCGAGATAACAGGCTTCCGGCGGGATGACATCGGGAATGCCGGCCTGGGTGATGTTGACCTCGGTTCCCACCAGCACCTTTTTCAACGTCACCGTCACTTCCATTTGGCCGGGCAGGTTGGGGTCGTCGAACCTGTCTGTGTAACGCACCAGTTCGCCGGGAACGAGCTCGATATATTCACCGCCGAAAGCGTGGACTTCACTGGTCGTAAAATTGCGGAACGACATCTTGAACGTGCCGCCGACTTTTCCTTCGAAGTGATGCACGCTGCAGGCAAAACCGTTCGGCGGCAACCACTTGGCCAGCGCATCCGCTTCGATGAATGCGCGATAGACCTTTTCCGGGCTGGTGGCCAGGACGCGGTGCAGGCGTATGGTATTCGGCATGGTCATAATCCCTATGGTTTGACGGAGTGGACGAGCCTAGGACGTGGCAATGTTTGACAATCCGACACGGCGAATGATTTTTTCTGAAAATAAATGGCGTCAAGGCTTCTCGGTGGGTTTTTTGCTGTGGCGAAATCAAAGATCTAAATAGAAAGGCGAGCCACCCCGCCTCGTGGTTCGAGACGGCCCTTTGGGCCTCCTCACCATGAGGCTGATCTTCTGGGCTGCCTCGCATTCCTAAAATTTACTTCCCATTAGACATTATGGGCGTGCCGTGAGGCAACTCCGCCTCATCCTGAGGTGCGGAGCTCGAAGAGCGAAGCCTCGAAGGATCGGGGCGGCCCTGATCACTCCGGTAAAACTTGAAAATTGCCGTCCTTCACGTTCCACTGGTAATTCCCCCGCAATTCCGCCATATACAGCTCGAAAACACGGACGGACATGGCATCATGAGCAATACGGTCGAATTCGCGAGGATGAACGGGCTTGGCAACAAGATCCTGGTCGTCGATATGCGCGGCCGCAAGGATGTGGTGACGGCGGCGGCGGCGATCGCGCTCAATGCCGATCCGGTGACCCAGTTCGATCAGATCATGGCGATCCACGATCCGAAGGTTGGGGGCACCGACGCCTGGATCGATATTCTGAACTGCGACGGCACGAAGGCGCAGGCCTGCGGCAATGGCACGCGCTGCGTCGTGCAGGCGCTGGCGGCGGAAACCGGCAAAAAGGTGTTCACCTTCCAGACCGTGGCCGGCATACTCAATGCCAGGGAGCACGAGGACGGCACGATTTCGGTCGATATGGGCACGCCCGTCTTCGCCTGGGACAAGATCCCGCTTGCCGAGGAATTTGCCGATACCAGCCGCATCGAGCTGCAGATCGGGCCGATCGACAATCCCGTCCTGCATTCGCCCTCGGTTGCCTCAATGGGCAATCCGCATGCGATCTTCTGGGTGGACAAGGACCCGATGTCCTTCGATCTCGATCGTTTCGGCCCGCTGCTCGAAAACCATCCGATGTTTCCCGAGCGCGCCAACATCACACTGGCGCGGGTGCTTTCGCCGACGCTTGTGCGCACCCGCACCTGGGAGCGCGGCGCTGGCCTCACGCTTGCCTGCGGCTCGGCCGCCTGTGCCGCCGCCGTAAGCGCCGCGCGCACCGGTCGCACCGGCCGCAAGGTGACGATCGAGGTCGCCTCCGCCCCTGCACCGGGCAAGCTCACCATCGAATGGCTAGACAGTAACGACCATGTCGTGATGACGGGTCCTGCCGAATGGGAATGGTCCGGCACCGTCGATCCGGTCACAGGCAGCTTCTCGCGCGATCCGGAGCAGGGGGCTCAGGCGCGGTGAGCGGGGTCGAGGTCATTACCTTCGGCTGCCGTCTCAATACCTATGAATCCGAAGTGATGAGGTCGCAAGCGGAAGCCGCCGGGCTCAACAATGCCATTCTGGTCAATACCTGCGCCGTGACGGGCGAGGCCGTGCGCCAGGCGCGGCAGGCGATCCGCCGCGCGCGCCGCGACAATCCGCATGCCCGCATCATTGTCACGGGCTGCGCCGCTCAGACCGAGAAACAGACCTTTGCCGAAATGACTGAGGTGGATGCCGTGCTCGGCAACGAGGAAAAGCTGAAAAGCGCTTCCTATCGCTCCCTGCCGGATTTCGGCGTTTCGGCCGAAGAGAAGCTGCGCGTCAACGACATCATGAGCGTGCGGGCGACCGCCCCGCAGATGATCCGCCATATCGATGGCCATGTGCGCGCTTTCATTCAGGTGCAAAACGGCTGCGATCACCGCTGCACCTTCTGCATCATCCCCTATGGCCGCGGCAATTCTCGCTCGGTGCCGATGGGCGCAGTCGTCGATCAGGCACGCAATCTTGTCGAGAGCGGCTATCGCGAGATCGTGCTGACCGGCGTCGATGCCATGAGTTATGGCGCCGATCTGCCGGGAACGCCGACGCTCGGCCTGCTAGCCAAGACGCTGCTGAAGCAGATCCCGGAGATCCGAAGGCTGCGTCTTTCTTCGATCGACAGCATCGAGGCCGATCAGCATCTGATGGATCTCATCGCCGACGAGCCGCGCTTCATGCCGCATCTGCATCTGTCGCTGCAGCATGGCGACGACATGATCCTCAAGCGCATGAAGCGGCGGCACTCGCGGGCTGACGCCGTGCGTTTCATCGAGGATGTGCGCCGCCTGCGCCCCGAGACGAGCTTCGGCGCCGATATGATCGCCGGTTTTCCCACCGAGACGGAAGAGATGTTCGCCAATGCCGTCGGCCTGGCGGAAGAGGCCGGCATCGCGCATCTGCACGTCTTTCCTTACAGCCCACGCCCCGGCACGCCGGCCGCCCGTATGCCGCAGCTCGATCGCGGCCTGATCAAGGATCGCGCCGCCCGCCTGCGCGAGGCCGGACAGAGATTGCACCAGATCCATCTGGACAAGATGGTCGGCACGCGGCAATGGCTGCTTGTGGAGAATGGCGGTCTGGCGCATACGGAAAACTTCACGCTTGTCGCCGCCCCCGGCCTTCGGCCGCGCGACCTTGTGCAGGTCGCAATCACCGGCCACAATGGCAAGCACCTCGACATGCAACTTCTGGCCGCCGACGCGGCCTAATGTTTCAACGGACACTTCATGGCGCTCGGTTTCATCAAAAAAGTCTTCACCTTCGGCCGCGAGAAGCCGGCCGAGGAGCAGGCGCCTGTGGAGGATTTGGCTGGGGTTGAGGCGCCTGTCGTTGAGCAGGAGGCATCGCCTGCTGTAGATGTTTCGCCGGCTTCCGAACCTGCCGAGCCTGCGTCGCCCCCCTCTGTCCCTTTGGGACATCTCCCCCACGAGGGGGGAGATCGTTTGGAGAGTGACGCGCCGGCTGAGCAAGAGCAACAGGCTGAAGAGCCTGCTGATGTTTCCAGCGCGAACGAGATCGAGGCCGCCGAGGCTGGCCGTTCCCTCGTATCCGAGTCGGAGGAGCAGCATGAAGACCTCCAGGCAATCGAACGGGAGCAGCCTGCCGATCCTGAAGCCAATGTAGTTTCGGAAGAGCGCCCCATCGAACCGATCTCCCCCCCTGTGGGGGAGACGTCCGACAGGACAGAGGGGGGTGAGGAAGCCTCAGCAAGCACGGAACTATCGTCGAAAGAGTCGGAATCTTCGTCGGAAAGCACCGAAACTCCGTCTGCCCCTACCCTCCCCAAGGGCTTCTCCACCGCCGCCTTGGCCTCGGAGCCCATCCCCGAAGCGCCAAAACAGAAACTCTCTTGGTTCCAGCGCCTGCGCGCCGGGCTTGCGCGCACCTCGTCGCAGCTGAGCGGTCAGATCGCGGCGCTCTTTACCAAGCGCAAACTCGACGATCAGACGCTGCAGGATCTGGAGGATTTGCTGATCCAGGCCGATCTCGGCGTCGAGACGGCGATGCGCGTAACCGATACGCTGGCCTCCGAGCGCTACGGCAAGGATGTGACGGGCGAAGATGTCGGCCGCATCATGGCGCAGGAAATCGCCAAGGTGCTGAAGCCGGTCGCCAAACCCTTGCAGCTCGACCTCAGCCACAAGCCGCATGTGATCCTCGTCGTCGGCGTCAACGGCACCGGCAAGACGACGACCATCGGCAAGCTGGCGGCGAAGCTCTCCGGTGCAGGGCTGAAGGTCACGCTGGCTGCCGGCGATACTTTCCGTGCGGCTGCCATCGAACAATTGAAGATCTGGGCGGAGCGTACGAAATCGGACTTCATCGGGACCAAGCTCGGCGCGGATGCTGCCGGCCTTGCCTTCGATGCCTTTCAGCAGGCCAAGGCCAACAAGAGCGACGTATTGATCATCGACACGGCCGGCCGGCTGCAGAACAAGGCGGAGCTGATGGCGGAGCTCGAAAAGATCGTGCGCGTGCTCGGCAAGCTCGATCCGGATGCGCCGCATACCGTGCTGCAGACGCTCGATGCGACCACCGGCCAGAATGCGTTGAACCAGGTGGAAATCTTCCGCAACGTTGCCGGCGTCAACGGGCTGATCATGACGAAGCTCGACGGCACGGCGCGCGGCGGCATCCTTGTCGCCATTTCGGCCAAGCATAAGCTGCCGGTCTATTTCATCGGCGTTGGCGAGGGTGTAGACGATCTTGAGCCGTTCGAGGCCGAGGATTTTGCCCATGCCATTGCCGGTACGGGGGCTGTAAACAGCCAATGAATGACAAGAACAAATTCGATGACAAACGTGACGACAGGGAAAGTGCCGCAATGACGACCAGCGACAGCGATCTCACCCCAAGTGCTGCTGACAAACACCACCCCATGCTGAAGCTGGTGCTGGAACTCGGGCCTTTGCTGGTGTTCTTCTTCGGCAATCTGCGCGGCGACTGGCTGGTGCAGCATTTCCCGCAGCTGGCAGCACTCGGCGGCCCGCTCTTCGTCGCCACCGGCCTGTTCATGGCCGCGACGGTGATCTCGCTCATCGTTTCGAAGGTGATGCTCGGCCACCTGCCGCTGATGCCCTTCGTCTCCGGCATTGTGGTGCTGATTTTTGGTGCGCTCGGCATCTACCTGCAGAACGAAACCTTCATCAAGATGAAGCCGACCATCGTCAATGCGCTGTTTGGCATCGTGCTGCTCGGCGGTCTTGCCTTCGGCAAATCGTTGCTCGGCTATGTGTTCAACGCCGCCTTTCAGCTGGATGCCGAGGGCTGGCGCAAACTGACGCTGCGCTGGGGTATCTTCTTCTTCGTTCTCGCCGTGCTCAACGAAGTCGTCTGGCGCGGCTCGAACTGGCTTTATCTTCCGGACACCAAGGCTGCGGATAATCTCTGGGTGAACTTCAAGGTCTGGGGAACGATGCCGATTACCATCCTCTTCACGCTGTCGCAGATGCCGCTGATCATGAAGCACACGGTCGAGCCGCCGGTGGAAAACGGCAAATGAGCGAAGCCATCGACGCCCAAAGCCGCTATCGGCAGCAGAGCTTCTGGTTCATCGCCTGCGCCGTCGTTCTGCTGGTACAGATCGTCACCGAATACATGATGGGCCGTGTGCCGATTTGCACCTGCGGCTACGTGAAGCTGTTCGAGCCGGTGGTGAAATCCAGCGGCAATTCGCAGCACATCGCCGACTGGTACACCCCGTCGCACATCATCCATGGCTTTCTCTTCTTCGGGCTCACGCATCTGATCATGCGCGGCAAGCCGCTGTCGATGCGGCTCTTCGTTGCCATGCTGATCGAATCCGGCTGGGAGATCCTGGAAAATTCCCCGATCATCATCAACCGCTACCGCGCGGCGACGATCTCGCTCGATTATGTCGGCGACAGCATCCTCAACTCATCGATGGATGCCGTGTTCATGGTGGTGGGTTTCCTGTTTGCCTGGCGCGCGCCGGTACTGGTGACGGTCGCCATCGCCATCTTCTTCGAGCTGCTCACCGGCTATTTGATCCGCGACAATCTCACGCTCAACGTGCTGATGCTGGTCTGGCCGGTCGAGGCGGTGAAGACGTGGCAGGGCGGGATTTAATCTTTTCACCCTCGCCCCATCGGGGAGAGGGTGGCGCGATAGCGCCGGGTGAGGGGGCGTTACCGGGAGAATCGGCTCCAGTTTTGCCGCTTCAGGTCCTCGTCGCTTCGCTTCTCGGTCCCCCTCATCCGCCCTTCGGGCACCTTCTCCCCGAGGGGAGAAGGAGTTAAAGAGCAGGCTTCCCTCGCGCCTTCGCTATCGCCGGATAAAGCCCTTCCTTCAGGCTGGTCGGCGTGAAGGGGCCGACCTGCTTGTAGAGGATCGTGCCGTCGGGCGAGACGAGGTAGGATTCCGGAATGCCGTAGACGCCCCAGTCGATGGCGGCCGAGCCGTTCGGGTCTATGCCGATGGCATTGTAGGGATTGCCGAGCTCGCCGAGGAAACGAAGGGCGTTCTCGCTCGTGTCCTTATAATTGATGGCCACGATGTTGAGCTGACCACTCTTGGCAAGCTCCTTCAGCACCGGATGCTCGTCTCGGCAGGGAATGCACCATGAGGCGAAGACATTGACCAGCGTCAGCTTGCCCTTGACGGCGTCATCGGTCAGCGCCGGCAGGTTGGAGCCTTCGAGAGGCGCAAGCGCGAGCTTCGGCGCCTTGGTGCCGATGAGTGCCGAGGGAATGGCCGATATGTCGGTGCCGTGCACTTCCTGGTCATACATGACCTTGCCGACTGCAAATGCGATGCAGGCAAAGACGATCAGCGGGATGAGCGCCAACAGATAGCGTGCGGTGCCGCTGGATTTCGGCTGGTCCTTGTTATCGGTATCCGCAGTCATTTCGTCTCGCTTTCGGGCGCGCGCTGCGAGCGGCGGCGGATGCCGGAGGCTTCCAATGCGGCGAGCTCACGACGGCGCAGGCGTCCGTCGATCCAGATCCAGGCGATGATCGCGAGAATCATGAAGGCGGCAAAGCCATAGGAGCCGAAGACGTAGAAGGGATGCGACATGCGCTAGTCCTCCCGGCTCGCCATGCGCGCGGCCATGCGGCGCTGGGTGGCGATGCGGCGGCGCCAGATCTCGTTGCGGATCGCCATCAGGTGCAGCGTGAAGAACAGCAGCGTGAAGGCGAGCGCCATGGTGAAAAGCGGCCAGAGGAATTCCGCGTCGACGGCCGGGCCATCCATGCGCATGATGCTTTCCGACTGATGCAGCGTGTTCCACCAGTCCACGGAAAACTTGATGATCGGGATATTGATGAAGCCGACCAGCGTCAGGATCGAGGCGACGCGGGCAGCCTTGGACGGATCGTCCATGGCGCGGTTGAGCGCGATCAGGCCGAGATACATCAGGAAGAGGATGAAGACCGAGGTCAGGCGCGCATCCCAGACCCAATAGGTGCCCCACATCGGCTTGCCCCAGAGCGAGCCCGTCACCAGCGCGATTAGTGTAAAGGCGGCTCCGAGCGGTGCGGCAGTCTTGCCGGCGACATCGGCGAGCGGATGGCGCCATACGAGCGTGCCGATCGCCGACATGCTCATGATCGTGTAGCACATCATCGACAGCCAGGCGGCCGGAACGTGGATGTACATGATGCGGACGGTGTCGCCTTGCTGGTAGTCCCCCTCAGTGGAGAAGGACAGGTAGAGACCGATCGCGAAAAGTATGGCTGTAATCGTCGCCAGCCAGGGAATGAGACGCGCCGAAAACGCCAGAAACCGCGTGGGGTTGGCGAGGTCGGAAAATCGGCTGATCGCAGTAATATCGCTCATGCGGCTTGTTTAACCCGATATGGCTTCTCCGGCAATCGACCGCATTGTCCCGAATGGACGAAACAGTATCTCTGTTAAAGCCTTTCCGCATTTCTTCGAAACGCGAAAACGCTCCATCCTTTTGTATTTACGCAATTCCGGACGGAAAACCGCTTCGCACTTTTCCTGGAATTGCTCCGATCAATCAGTCGTGTTCCGCAAGGCAAGGGCGGCGGCCACCGGGCCGAGGACGGCGAAGAACAGAGTAAGCGCGATCAGGATCAGGAACGGCGGCAGGAAGGGTTGCGGCCCCTCGACGGCGGCATAAGTCGCACTGACACCGAAGATCAGAACGGGAATGGTGAGCGGCAGCACCAGAATGGAGACCAGCAACCCGCCGCGCGGCAGCGCCACGGCAACGGCGGCACCGACCGCGCCGATGAAGGTGATCGCCGGCGAGCCGACGAGCAGGGTCAGCGCTGTCGCGGCGATCGCCGTCTTGTTCATATTCATAAAGAGGCCAAGCAGTGGCGAGGCAATGACGAGAGGCAGGCCGGTCGCGACCCAATGCGCGGCGCATTTGATGAAAACCGTCAGCACCAGCGGCGTTTCCTGCATGACGAGCAGATCGAGCGAGCCGTCATCGCGTTCGGCCTGGAACAGCCGGTCGAGGCCGAGCAGGCTGGCGAGCAGCGCGCCGATCCAGACGATGGCCGGGCCGATGCGCGAGAGAAGCTTCAGGTCAGGCCCGACGCCGAAGGGGATGACGGCGACGACGGTGAGGAAGAAAAGGATGCCGATCAGTGCTCCGCCGCCGGCGCGCACCGAAAGTCTGAGGTCGCGGAGGAGGAGGGCGGTCATGCGTGATGACTTTCAAATCGTATGAGGAGGTTGCCTTTCGCCTGGCTCAGGGCGCGAGAAGCTGCAGCTTCTCGCCACCCCCCTCTGCCCCTTCGGGGCATCTCCCCCACGAGGGGGGAGATCGGTAGCCTGCCGCTCACTCGACGCCAAACAATGTCTTTCTGCACTCGCAGATCCTGTCGAAGTTGCTTTGGGCAAGCAGCCGCCGTCGACAATCTCCCCCCTTGTGGGGGAGATGTCACGATAGTGACAGAGGGGGGTAACTCATCGCGCAGCGATGAGCTCTTCAGCAGAGACAGAGGGTGGCATCGCAGGCTCGGCAAACTCGACATCATCCCCACACCCCCTCACTTACCCCGGCAAACCCCGTCATCCGCATCTCCTGCACATTCTCCAACTCCAATGGCTGGTGCGTTGCCGCAAGAACGATGCCGCCCGTCTTCTGATGAGCCGTGATCAGATCGGCGAAGAGTCTGTCGGCGGAGCTGTCGAGCGCCGCTGTCGGTTCGTCCAGAATCCAGATAGGGCGGTAGGCGACCAGAAGTTTGGCGAAAGCGATTCGCCGCTGCTGGCCGGCGGAGAGATAGCCGAAGGGGAGGTGCGCGATGCCGGTAAGGCCGACGGCGTCAGCGGCTTCATCGACATCCAGACCGGAGCCGCCCGGCATATCGCCGAGGAAGGTTTTCCAGAAGATCAGATTTTCTGCGACTGTCAGCTCCGATTTCATGGCATTGCGGTGGCCTAGATAGTGGCTGGCCTCGCCCGCCGGCCGGCCCGATTCGCCGTCCTTTCCGGTGAATGTGACACGACCCTTTTCCGGCCTCAGAAGGCCTGCCACAACACGCAGAAGCGTCGATTTTCCCGACCCGTTGCGGCCGGTCAGAACGAGGGCATCTCCACCGGCCAAGTTGAAGGAAACATTCAAGAAAATCAGGTCTTCGCCCCGCCTTGCCGCGAGATTTTCAGCGCTTAGATGCATTCGCTCAGGCTTTCCCCGTTTTCGTTGCTGCAACGCGCAAAAAATTGTCCAAAATTGCGCTTTGTCACTCTGGCAAGTCTTTACGAAATTATCTATAAGACCTGCAACCACGCCAGCGGTCGGCGTGAATTTCATCCTTGCGCCGAACTTAAGGTATTTTGCCTTACGTGCGGACAGCGGAAATGGCCGTACCCGCATCCTGATGTGCATAAAGTGCATAGGCGTTCGCACGACTGTGTTGGCTATCAGAAACGGGGTATCTCGTGTCTAAATCTCTTGACAGTTTCAATTGTCGTTCCACGCTGACCGTGGGCGGGAAAGACTATGTCTATTTCAGCCTTCCCAAGGCTGAGACGAATGGTCTGCCCGGCGTTTCCAAGCTGCCTTATTCTATGAAGGTGCTTCTGGAAAACCTGCTGCGTTTTGAAGACGGGCAGTCGGTTACGAAGGACCATATCCTTGCCGTCGCCGAATGGCTGACCAACAAGGGCACCGTCGAGAACGAAATCGCTTATCGTCCCGCACGCGTGCTGATGCAGGACTTCACCGGCGTTCCGGCCGTCGTCGACCTTGCCGCCATGCGCGACGCCATGGTCTCCCTCGGCGGCGATCCGGAAAAGATCAACCCGCTCGTTCCCGTCGACCTCGTCATCGACCACTCCGTCATCGTCGACGAATTCGGCACGCCGCAGGCCTTTGCCAAGAACGTCGAGCTGGAATACCAGCGCAATGGCGAGCGCTACCGCTTCCTGAAGTGGGGCCAGCAGGCATTCAAGAACTTCCGCGTCGTTCCCCCCGGCACCGGCATCTGTCACCAGGTGAACCTCGAATATCTCGGCCAGACCGTCTGGACGAAGGAAGAGGACGGCGAAACGATCGCTTATCCCGACACCTGCGTCGGCACCGATTCGCACACGACCATGATCAACGGCCTCGGCGTTCTCGGCTGGGGTGTTGGCGGTATCGAAGCTGAAGCTGCCATGCTCGGCCAGCCGGTTTCCATGCTGCTGCCTGAAGTCATCGGCTTCAAGCTGACCGGCAAGCTCAAGGAAGGCGTCACCGCGACCGACCTCGTGCTCACTGTCGTTCAGATGCTGCGCAAGAAGGGCGTGGTTTCCAAGTTCGTCGAATTCTTCGGCCCCGGCCTCGACAACATGCCGCTCGCCGACCGCGCCACCATCGGCAACATGGGTCCGGAATACGGCGCGACCTGCGGCTTCTTCCCGGTCGACAAGGAAACGCTGCACTACCTCAACATGTCCGGTCGCACGAAGGACCGTATCGCGCTCGTCGAAGCCTATTCCAAGGCTCAAGGGATGTGGCGCGACAATGACGGTTCCGACCTCGTCTTCACCGACACGCTGGAACTCGACCTTAACGACGTCGTGCCGTCGATGGCCGGCCCGAAGCGTCCGGAAGGCCGTATCGCGCTGGAAAACATCGCTTCCGGCTTCGCCACCTCGCTGGAAACCGAATACAAGAAGCCCGGCCAGCTTTCCAACCGCTATGCGGTCGAAGGCACGGATTTCGATATCGGCCATGGCGACGTTGCCATTGCCGCCATCACCTCCTGCACCAACACCTCCAACCCCTCGGTGCTGATCGCGGCCGGCCTTCTCGCCCGCAACGCCGTTGCCAAGGGCCTGAAGACCAAGCCGTGGGTCAAGACATCGCTGGCACCGGGATCGCAGGTCGTCGGCGAATACCTCGCCAAGTCCGGCCTGCAGGCCGATCTCGACAAGCTCGGCTTCAACCTGGTCGGCTTCGGCTGCACCACCTGCATCGGCAATTCCGGCCCGCTGCCGGCGCCGATCTCCAAGACGATCAACGACAAGGGCCTGATCGTATCGGGCGTTCTCTCCGGCAATCGTAACTTCGAAGGTCGTATCTCCCCCGACGTCCAGGCGAACTATCTCGCTTCGCCGCCGCTCGTCGTCGCCTACGCGCTCGCCGGCTCGGTGCAGCTCGACCTGACGAAGGAACCGATCGGCGAAGATCAGAACGGCAAGCCTGTCTATCTGAAGGACATCTGGCCGACCTCGCATGAGGTTCAGGAGTTCATCCAGAAGTACGTCACCCGCGAGCTCTACGAGAGCAAGTATGCCGACGTCTTCAAGGGCGACGCCAATTGGCAGGCCGTGCAGGTGCCTCCGGGCCAGACCTATGCGTGGGACGACAACTCGACCTACGTGCAGAACCCGCCTTACTTCGTGGGCATGGGCAAAAAGGGCGCCGGCGTTTCCGACATCAAGGGCGCTCGCGTTCTCGGCCTCTTCGGCGACAAAATCACCACCGACCATATTTCTCCGGCCGGTTCGATCAAGGCTGCTTCTCCGGCCGGCTCGTACCTCCTCGGTCACGGCGTCGGCGTTGCCGATTTCAACCAGTACGGCACGCGCCGCGGCAACCACGAAGTCATGATGCGCGGTACTTTTGCCAACATCCGCATCCGCAACCACATGCTCGGCCCGAACGGCAAGGAAGGTGGCTACACCATCCATTATCCGTCCAAGGAAGAGACGTCGATCTACGATGCGGCCATGCAGTACAAGGCCGAGGGCGTTCCGCTCGTCATCTTCGCCGGCGTCGAATACGGCAACGGCTCGTCGCGCGACTGGGCTGCCAAGGGCACGAACCTGCTCGGCGTGCGCGCCGTGATCGCCCAGTCCTTCGAGCGCATCCACCGCTCGAACCTCGTCGGCATGGGCGTCATCCCCTTCGTCTTCGAGGACGGCACCACCTGGGCAAGCCTCGGCCTGAAGGGCGACGAACTGGTCACGATCGAAGGCCTGGAGCATATCAAGCCGCGCGAACGGAAGATTGCCAAGATCACCTATGGCGACGGCTCGGTGAAGGACGTTCCGATCATCTGCCGTATCGATACGCTGGATGAGGTCGTCTACGTCAACAATGGCGGCATCCTGCAGACGGTTCTGCGCGATCTCGCTGCCTGATAGGCATTCAACGCAGTTATTGGAGGCCGCCGGAAAACTCTTCCGGCGGCCTCTTGTTTTTCACGGTGATGTGTATGGCGAGCCTTCCGGTTCACCTCGGCCTCACCCCATCGTGACTTTGCGTCATCGCGCTAAACTATTATCTCTTGTTTCAGATTTTTCGGGCTTGATGTGGTCTGGCCGCCCCAAAAAGCGAGTTTTGCAGGGCCCGTGTAGGCAGACGGCGCTCGAGATTGGATGCAGAGGTAAGATAGAATGCGCCTTCGGTTTTCGGTTCCACTTCTGGCAGGCATCGCGCTCGCAAGTTCGCTGCATGCGCAGGAGGCTCCGAAGATCAAGGGCGTCGTCGAACTCTTCACTTCGCAGGGCTGCGCCTCCTGTCCTCCAGCGGATGCGGCCTTTCGCAAGCTGATCCGTCAGGGCAATGTCGTGGCACTCGCCTATCACGTCGATTATTGGAACTATCTCGGCTGGAACGACACCATGGCGTCCAAGGACAATACGGCGCGCCAATATGCCTATGCCCGTACGATGGGGCGCAGCGGAGTTTATACGCCACAGGCGATCGTCAATGGCAGGGACCATATGAACGGCGCCGATCTCGGTGGCATCAACGTCAAGCTTGACGAATTTGAGCGCCTGGGCGAGGGGCTGACGGTTCCGGTCAATGCCGCCATGAAGGGCGACGAGCTCGAGATCAAGATTGGGGCCGGGCAGGGCAAGGCCAATGTGGTTGCCGTCTATTTCGACAAGGAACAGATGGTGGCGCCGAAGGGCGGGGAAAATACCGGGCAGCAGATCGCCTATATGCACGCGGTATCCGATGTCGAAACAGTCGGTATGTGGGACGGCAAGGCCATGAGCCTCGTGCTGCCGTCGACCGTGCTGGATAAGGCCGGCCGGCGAGGCCTTGCGATTCTGCTGCAGTCGTCGACATCTTCGGGCGATCCGGCTGCCATTCTCGGGGCGACTGTTTTGACGGTCGGCTCGGACGGCTGAGCGGCTTTTCTGGAGCCCTTCATTCGGGTTGGGCCGAAAAGGCTCCATATTTGGGCTGACGGCCGAAAAGATCCCTATTTTGCGTGACGCAAAAAAGCTCCCTATTTCGGCTGGCGCCGAAAAGGGGAGGTGCCCGGCGAGGACGCATTCGGGGCTGGGGTTTAATCGATGCGCCCCGGCCGGGCCGTTTGACGCGGCGGCGCCAAACGGCCTCTATACTTCCTGTAAATTGGGCGTCGTTTTGTTTGAAATGCGGCACTGCCGCGATGCTTTGGGCCATGGGAAAGAAATTGTGAGCCGTCAGCCGTCTTGCAATTTGATGTGGCTGAGGCAAACTGTCATTCTCCTGTCATGAGATAGCCCCTGGGGGATTGATGACTGATCAGCCGGATTTGAGACACGGTGAAAGCCGTTCCGTCGATACCAATTCATCCGTCGTCGTTGATCTCAGAGAATACAAACAGAGCAAGGACCCGCTACCGGTGACCTTTCATCGGCGGGAGCTGGACGCGATTCTCTGGATCTATGGCCGCATGGTCGGCGAGGGCGAATGGCGTGATTATGCCATCGACCATTTGAAGGACAAGGCGGTTTTCTCCGTTTTCAAGCGCTCCGGCGAAATGCCGCTTTTCCGCATCGAAAAGGATCCGAAGCTTTCGGCCAAGCAGGGCGCCTTCTCCGTCGTCAATACCAACGGCATGATCCTGAAGCGCGGCCATGAGCTGAGTCAAGTTCTGAAGGTTTTCGATAAGCAGCTGAAGCTGGTGGAGAAGTAGTTCTTATCGATTGAGGCGTACGGAGAGTGCGCACCGCCTCTATCCCTTTCGGAACATCCCCCCGCAAGGGACAGGGGTATCGCATATGAACTGAAATCGCAGCTGTCCCCCTTCTCCCCAGCGGGGAGAAGGTGCCGTCAGGCGGATGAGGGGGTGCCCGCCAAGACTACGAAAATCCATGAATTCAAATCGATAGCCCCCTCATCACCCCTGCCCATAAGAGGGAGGTCGGTTACTTGCAGCCTCTTTGCCTCATGGGTACATCGAGTCTGCCGAAATCACGGCCTACTGTTTTGATAGACGAGCGGCAAACTCCCAACAATCTCCCCCTTGTGGGGGAGATGTGACGGAGGGGGTATCAGGGGTGCGACATATGCGAGATCTGCTTTAGCCACCAAACAACGTCCCTGGATAAACTGACGGATCCGGATCGGTTTCCGCACCCTCACCCAACGCCTTCTGCATCAGCATCGTATCGAGCCACCGGCCATGCTTGTAACCGGTGCCTTTCAACAGGCCGGCTTCGGCAAAGCCTGCCGCGCGGTGCACGGCGACAGAGGCGGGATGGGCGCCGCCGATGACGGCGATCATCTGGCGGAAGCCGAGCGCCTCGCAGCTTTCGACGAGCGCATCGAGCAGCCGCCGGCCGACGCCGCGACCGCGGGCTTCCGGCGCCAGATAGATCGAGTCCTCCACCATCCAACGATAGGCTGGCCGCGTGCGGAACGAGGAAGCATAAGCGTAGCCGAGGAACGCGCCGGCCTCGTCTTCGGCGACGAGATAGGGATAACCCTTGTCACGGATCGCCTCGAACCGTGCCGCCATTTCTTCCTGGCTCGGTGGCGTGATCTCATAGCTTGCCGTACCGTTCAGCACGGAATCTCTGTAAATGGCGGTGATATGGGAAAGATCGTCTGGGGTTGCGCTGCGAAGGCTGACGGACATTGTTTCTATTGCCTGATCTGCGGATTTGTGACGGCAGCTATCAAATCGCAGCGCCTGTGGCCAGGCAAACAAAAAAGGCGGCCGAAGCCGCCTTTTCGTATCTCATTTCACGCTGCGCTTAACGGCGGTTGCCCATAAACTGCAGCAGGAACATGAAGAGGTTGATGAAGTCCAGGTAGAGCGACAGGGCGCCCATGATCGCCTTGCGGCCAGCCACCGTCGCATCATCGGCGGTGTAGTACATTTCCTTGATCCGCTGCGTATCGTAGGCGGTGAGGCCTGCGAAGATCAGGACGCCGATCACGGAGATGGCGAACTGCAGGGCGGACGAAGCCAGGAAGATGTTGACGAGCGTCGCGATGATCAGGCCGAAGAGGCCCATCATCAGGAACGAGCCCATCGCCGACAGATCACGCTTCGTCGTGTAGCCGTAGAGCGACAGCGCGCCGAAGGAGGCGGCGGTCACGAAGAAGGTCTGTACGACGCTCTGGCCGGTGTAGATGATGAAGATCGACGACAGCGACAGGCCCACCAGCGCGGCGTAGACCCAGAAGGTCGTCGTCGCGGCGGCCACGCTCATGCGGTTGATCCTGAAGCTCAGGAAGAAGACCATTGCCAGCGGGGCGAGAATGACCACCCACTTCAGCGGGCTCAGATAGATCGCCTGCCCGAAGGCCGTGATCTGTCCGTTTGCGAAAGCGAGCGAGAAGGAGAGATAGGCGGCAACACCCGTGATCGCCAGACCCAGCGCCATCAGGTTATAGACCTTGAGCATGTAGGCTCGAAGGCCCTCGTCTATCATCGCACCGGATTGCGCACCGCTCTGCGCCCGGTTTTGGTAATTGCGAAAGTCAGCCATGTTTTCCTCTTTCAAGCTCCGATGTGAGTACGGTGTCGGGTCTTTCAAGGCCCAGGCGCCGCTGCGGAGCTCAGCATGCCTGCACAGAATATGAGGCTTTCAGGCCTCGTAGACAAGGGTCTAGCGATCGGCCCCATGTTAAATCGATGTAACATCGGGCTGTTTTGGCGGCTCTGCGCCGTCGGCGGAGTGGTTAGAGCTCACGCAGAACAGGGGCGGCCTTCTGGCCGAGGATGCGCCAGGTGCCGATGAGGCCAATACCGACCGTCAGCACCAGGGCGATGACGAGCGTCGATAGGGCGACATCGGGCAGGAAGGCTGAAGGCAGGTGCATGATGCGGCTGACGATATACCAGGCAGAGGCGGCGCCGGCGATCAAGGCGAAGACGGCAGTTGCCGCACCCAGGATCAGATATTCGTAGCTGAAGGCGCGGATCAGCGTCGCCCGCGTCGCGCCGAGCGTCTTGAGGATGACGGCATCATGCGTGCGTGCGCGATTGCCCGCCGCGAGCGCACCGGCCAGCACGAGCACGGATGCGATGAGCGCCACCGACGCGGCAGAGCGGATGGCGGTGGCAAGCTGTCCCACAAGCGTGTTGACGACATCGAGTGCATCCTTGACCCGTACGCTTGTTATGGTCGGATAGGTATTCGTGACTTTCCTTAGAATGGCCGCTTCCTGTTCCGAGGTGGCTGATGTGTCGGTCAGGGTCGCGAGCCAGGCATGCGGGGCGCCCCTGACGGTATTGGGCGAGAAGATCATCACGAAATTGATCGACAGCGACTGCCATTGCACCTTGCGGAAGCTGGCGATCTTGGCAGTGATGTTGCGGCCGAGCACGTTGACGGTGACTTTATCGCCGAGCTTCAAGCCGAGCGCCTTGCCTTCCTCTTCGGAGAAGGAAACCAACGGCTCGCCGCTATAATCCTTGTCCCACCATTTGCCTTCCGTGACCGAGGCGTTTTCCGGCACCGTATCGGCATAGGTGATGCCGCGATCACCGCGCAGGACCCACTGGCCTGCCGCCGGCACCTTCATCTTGGTGACATCCTCGCCATTGAAGGCGACGATGCGGCCGCGCAGCATCGGCGCTTCGACGAGCTTGCCCTTGGGGTCGATGTTGAGGACGATCTTGCGAAAGCCTTCCAGCTCCGGCCCCTGAATGTCGACAAAGAAGAAATTCGGCGCCTGTTCGCTCATGCGGCCCATGAGTTCGCGGCGCATATTGCCGTCGATCAGCGTCAGGGTCACCAACAGCGCCAGCCCAAGGCCGAGCGACAGCACGACGGAGGAGGTGAGCGCGCCGGGCCGATGAATGTTGCCGATCGCCAGGCGAAGGGCCGGCGAGCGCACGCGCGGGCTGCGGCGGGCAAGCCAGGAAAGCACGGCGGCAACGGCGCGCAGCACGACGAAGGCGGCGGCAATCGAAACGACGAAGACGATGGCGATGAAGCGATCATAGGCGGTGACGATCGCCAAGGCGGCAAGTGCTGCCATCAGTACACCGGCGGCGAGCAGATAAGGCCAACCGAAAAGGCGTCGCGCTTCGAAGCCCTGCTCGCGAAACAACGCCGTTGCCGGCACTTCGCGGGCATGGCCGAGCGGCGGAATGGTAAAGGCCAGCGTCGTCAGCAGGCCGAAAAGAGCGGCAAGCGTCAGCGCGCCGGGATAGAGCCTCGGCGCGGTCGAAATCGGCAGGAATTCCGCCATGAATTGCGATGCGATCATGGGCGCAATGGCGCCGAGGACGAGGCCAATTGCTATGCCGGCAAGCGCAATGACGGCGATCTGGATGAGATAGATCAGCATGACGACGAAGGCCGGCGCGCCCAGGCATTTGAAGGTGGCGATGGTCGTGCGCTTCGAATCGAGGAAGGCGCGGACGGCATTGGCAACGCCGACGCCGCCGACGATGAGCGCCGCCAGGCCGACCAGCGTCAGGAACTGCGAGAAGCGGGTGACGTTGTCGGCGAGCTGTGGTGCCGCGCGGTCGCTGCTGCGGATCGACCAGCCCGCTTGCGGGAAGGCGGCATTGGCGCGGTCGGTGAGATTGCGGATGCCGGCTGCGGGATTGTCCATGCGGATCTTGTAGGATTGCTCGACCAGACTGCCTGTCGTGATCAGGCCGGAGGCGATCAGGGCGTCGCGGCTGGTGAGCAGACGTGGCGCGAAGCCGAAGCCTTCGGAGACGGCGTCGGGCTCGCTTTGGATGGTGCCCGATATGCGCAGCTTCGTATTGCCCAGCAGCAGATCGCTGCCGACCTTGAGGTTCAGGCGTTCCAACAGCAGGGGCGCTACGACGGCGCCATAGGCGCCATCCTTGGCGGCAAGCAGCGTCGACAAGGGCTGATCGGGATCGGCCTGGAAGGTGCCGTAGAGCGGATAAGCGTTGTCGACGGCCTTGACCTCGACCAACGCCTGATCCGAGCCATCGGGCAGACGTGCCATGGAACGCAGCCCGGTGGAGCGGGAAATTTTGCCCAAGCTTTGGAGATAGGCGAATTCTTCCGGCGTCGCCTCGCGATTGCGCAGTTCGAAACGGGCGTCGCCTGATAGCAGCGATTGCCCCTGCGTCGAGATCGCGTCGGTGATCGAACGGGAAACGGAATTGACCGCAGCGATCGCGCCAGTGCCGAGCGCGATGCAGGCAAGGAAGATGTAGAAGCCGCCAAGGCCGCCGCGCAGTTCGCGCAGGGCAAGGCGGAAGGCGAGGGGCAGGCGCAGTCCCGCCGCCGCGCTCATGCAATGGCTGCCTGGTTGGTGCGCGTGCGCATGCTGTCGCTCTCGATTTCGCCGGAACGGACGCGGATCTGGCGCGAGCAGCGGGCGGCAAGGGCGGGATCATGGGTGACGAGCAGCATGGTCGTGCCGCGCTCGGCCTGCTGGGCGAAGAGCAGGTCGGCGATCTGCCGGCCGGTATCGGTATCGAGATTGCCCGTCGGTTCGTCGGCGATCAGGACGGCTGGCGAAGGCGCCAGCGCGCGGGCGATGGCGACACGCTGCTGTTCACCGCCGGAGAGCTGCCCGGGATAGTGCGTGAGCCTTTCGCCCAGCCCCACCGCTTCCAGCTCCCGCCTGGCGATAGCGAAGGCATCGCGGACATTCGCAAGTTCCAGCGGCACGGCGACATTTTCCAGCGCCGTCATGTTGGCGATCAGGTGGAAGGATTGGAAAACGATGCCGATGTTCCGGCCGCGGAAATCGGCGATGCGATCTTCGCTCAGGCTATGCAGCGGCGTGTCGCGGATCAAAAGTTCGCCGCTGTCGAGCTTTTCGAGGCCGGCCAGTACCATCAGCAGGGTGGACTTGCCGGAGCCGGACGGGCCGACGATGCCGACGGCCTCACCCTCCATCACAGTGAGATCGATACCCTTCAGCACATGGACGGATGCGGCGGCATTGCCGAGCGTCAAATCCGCCTTCTTCAGCTCGATGATGGTTTTTGCCAATGCGAACGCCCTATATATCGGAGAACATCAGAGATAATGGCGGGCGTGATTTGGCCCGAGCAGCGAATTTAGGGAATAGATCATGGGTTTTAAAGTTGCCGCGCTTCAATTCGCTGTCATCACTTTCGGTCTTTTGTTTGGCGCTGTTGGCGCCGCCGAGGCGCGGACTATCCAGTTGGTCGGCTTCGGCGACAGCCTGATGGCGGGCTATCAGCTGCCCCCGGGCGACGGCTTTCCCGCGAAGCTTGAGGCGGCGCTGAAGGCCAAGGGGCTCGATATTGCCGTCGCCGATGCCGGTGTTTCGGGAGATACGACATCGGGCGGCCTTTCGCGCATCGACTGGTCGGTGCCCGATGGCACGGATGGCGTCATCCTGGAGCTCGGCGCCAATGACGCGCTGCGCGGCATTCCGCCGGAGCAGACGGAAAAGAACCTCGAGACGATGATCGAACGGTTGAAGGACAGAAAGATCCCGATCCTTCTCGTCGGCATGCTGGCGCCGCCCAACATGGGGGGCGACTACGCCGATAAATTCAATCCGATCTACAAGCGGCTGGCCGACAAATATCAGCTTCCGCTCTATCCGTTCTTCCTCGATGGCGTTGCCACGCATGCGGATCTGCAGCTTGCCGACGGCATGCATCCGAGCTCCAAGGGCGTGGACGTGATGGTCGAGCATATGTTGCAGGCTGTCATCAGTTTTGTAGGGACGATTGACGCAGGTGCGAAATAGATGCTTGCACCGACTGCAAATGCGTGATTCCCTACCTATACCTGCAAGAGATTCGGGGAGTGCTCGTCATGCCGAGACTTTTTACCGCCCTCGAAATTCCGCGCAATGCGGCCATGAGCCTGTCATTGTTGCGCGGTGGTCTCCCGGGAGCCAGGTGGATCGACGTTGAAAATTATCACATCACCTTGCGCTTCATCGGCGATGTCGATGGCCGCACGGCGGATGAGATCGTCGATCGGCTGGACCGGATAGATCGACCTGAATTCCAGCTTCGGCTGGAGGGCATCGGTTCCTTCGGCTCTAAGAAACCGCATTCGGTTTGGGCCGGGGTCTCGCAGACACCGGATATGTTCGCGCTGCAAGGCGAGATCGAGCGCATTTGCCAGCGGATCGGCCTGCAGCCGGATCCGCGCAAGTTCACGCCGCACGTGACGCTCGCCAGGCTGAAGTCCTCGCGGGTCGACGATGTCGTGCACTATCTATCCGGCCGCGGCAATTTCTATACCCAGCCCTTCACGGTCGGGCGCTTCGTGCTTCTGTCCTCGCGCGAATCGGTCGGCGGCGGTCCTTATCTCACCGAAGAGATATTCCCGCTTCACGAGCCCCGCAGCACGTTCCCGACTTTGGGCAACAGCGCGCTGCAGCCGGCCAAGAGCATGGTATAGACGGCTTCGAAATTCTCTCGGTCGCCATAGTAGGGATCGGGGATATCCTTGTTGCTTCCGAGCGCTAGGGCATTGAAGAGATGCAGCTTGCCGAGGGCATCGGCGGGTGCTGTCTTGCGCAAATTCTTCAAATTGTCTTGATCCATTGCCAGGATAAGATCGAACCGGCCGAAATCTGATGGTTCGATGCGACGGGCGCGCTGGGCTGAAATATCGATTCCGTGACCGGCGGCAACCGCAACCGAACGGCGATCCGGGCGTTCTCCCTGATGCCAGCCGCCGGTACCGGCCGAATCGATGTCGAATTCACCGCCACGGCCGCCGTCGCTTGCCAGATGTCTGAATATGCCTTCGGCGAGGGGCGAGCGGCAGATATTGCCGGCGCAGACGAAAAGAACCCTGTGACGATCCATGCTATCGTTCAACCGCTGGAGCTTTTACGCAATTCCAGGAAAACCGCTACGCACTTTTCCTGGAATTGCTTTAGAGAGGAGTGACTTGCCATGAAATACGAGAAGCTCGACCGCACGGCAATCGATGAAAATCTTGCGGAGCTCTCCGGCTGGGCGCTTGCGGCCGACGGGCTTTCGATTTCGAAGACGTTCAAGTTCCGCAACTTCGTCGAAGCCTTCGGCTTCATGACGGAAGCCGCCCTTGCCGCGGAAAAATTCAACCACCATCCGGAATGGTTCAACGTCTATTCCCGCGTCGAGGTGAAGCTGACGACACACGATGCCGGCGGCCTGACCGATCATGACGTCAAGCTGGCGAAGGCGATGGAGAAGGCGGCGGGACGCCGGATCGATTGAATCGCGGCAGGCGATCACCATATGTTTACACGGCCCGGCCGACGGGCCTCGATTGAGGTAAATGGAATGGATGACATCAAGTACGGGGAAATCCTGATGCCTGGTGACGAAGAGACCCAAAAAGAGCAGGAGACATCGGTGCGCAGAAAATTCTGGCCGACCTTGCGGAAGGCAGCTCGCCATATCCCGTTCTCGCGCGACGTCGTGGCCGCCTTCTATTGCGCGCTCGACCCGCAGACGCCGACTCGCGTTCGCGGCATATTGCTGGCGGCACTCGGCTATTTTGTCATGCCCGTCGATATCATTCCCGATTTCTTTGCCGTCATCGGCTTTTCCGACGATGTCGCGGTGCTGACGCTCGCCTTCAGCATGATCAGAGGCCATATCCGCCAGGAACATTACGACGCCGCCGATCGCGCGCTGGAGAACGAGCCCGAGTCTATGAAGACCGCCTGATGCTTGTTTTGCTGAGCCGATCTGAATCCTCTCGGGTTTCCAGAGATTTATGAGACCTCCCTGATTTTAGCGAGGTCAAATTCTTGCCCGAATCTTTCTGTCTTAAATCGAACCTGCAGGGTGGTACTTCATCATCCGGGTTTTCCAATTCCTTCTGATGCGTTTCAAGCTTTGCGCGATAACTGGATTGAAATGGCACGGAGCCGGTGGCGGCAGCGCTCCGTTGACGGTTTGGTAACCTGAATAAAGTCAAAATAAGGCAGCTCACGAGCACAGGCGTGCGTCAAACGAATCGCCATGAGCTCTGGACCGCAAGAAATCGGCAGGAAACCATGTTTGTAAAAAGCTTCGCAATCGCCCTCTCGCTCGTTCTGGCCGGAACCGGCATAGCGTCCGCGCAGACCAAGAAGCAGACGCAGGCAGCGGCGCCAGCAGCGCCGGCGGCTCCGACGCGCATTCAGCAGTTCGACGCCTGGGGTGCCTATTCCTACCAGTCCGCCGGCGGTAAGGTATGCTACGTTCTTTCCGTGCCGACGGCCAAGGCGCCGCCGACGGGCATCGACCATGGCGACAATTTCTTCATCGTGTCGCAGCGTCCGGGCCAGAACATTTCCTATGAACCGCAGGCGATGATGGGCTATCCCCTCAAGGACAACTCGAAGGTCAACGTCACCATCGACAACAAGACCTTCGTGATGTTCACCAAGGACAAGGCCGCGTGGGTTGAAAACGCCGCGCAGGAGCCTGCTCTGGTCGCCGCGCTGAAATCCGGCCACTCGCTGAAGGTTTCCGCGACGTCGAAGAAGGGCACCGCCACCTCCTACACCTATTCATTGAAGGGTGTGACGGCTGCACTGAAGCAGATCGAAAACTGCAAATAAGATCGAGGGCCGAAGGATCACGCAAATGTGATCCTCCCGTTGCCGCGACCGCAATGAGCAAGGCCGGTCAAGTCGATCGGCCTTTCGTTTTTCAAGGCCAACCCTCGCTTTTGAGGGAAAGGGATGACGCGAGCGGAAATTAATGCTAAAGGCCGCGCCAACGATAGGTGTGCGGCAGACAGCTTGCCCCGCCACCGCATATCTTCAGATTTCCGTGCCTTGCCCGCATCCGCAGCTTGCGTCAGCTTTTGCGGCATCGCCGATGTGAACCGTTGGAACGATCCTATGTCCGCAACCGATGTCATAACCCCCTCCAGGCTCAAGCCGATGCCTGTGTCGCAGCCGGTCGAACTTTCGCCGAAGCCATCGCTGATCGGCATGACACGCGAAGAAATGGGTGCAGCGCTTAGGGAAAAAGGCGTTGCAGACAAGCAGATCAAGATGCGTGTCAGCCAGCTCTGGAACTGGATCTATGTGCGCGGCGTCTCCGATTTCGATGCCATGGCCAACGTGTCGAAGGACATGCGCGAAATGCTGAAGACGCATTTCACCATCGCGCGTCCCGAAATCGTCGAGGAGCAAGTCTCCAATGACGGCACCCGCAAATGGCTGCTCCGCTTCCCGCCGCGTGGCGCCGGCCGTCCCGTCGAAGTCGAAAGCGTCTATATTCCGGAAGAGGGGCGCGGCACGCTCTGCATTTCCAGCCAGGTCGGCTGTTCGCTTACCTGTTCCTTCTGTCACACGGGCACGCAGCGCCTGGTGCGCAACCTGACGGCGGAAGAGATTCTGTCGCAGCTGCTTCTGGCGCGCGATCGTCTCGGTGATTTCCCCGATCGCGAAGCGCCGCAGGGCACGATCATGCCGGCCGAGGGACGCAAGGTCAGCAATATCGTCATGATGGGCATGGGCGAGCCGCTCTATAATTTCGAGAGCGTCAAGCAGGCTCTGCTGATCGCGTCGGATGGCGATGGCCTATCCTTGTCGAAGCGGCGTATCACTCTTTCGACCTCGGGCGTCGTGCCGGAAATCTACCGCACCGGCGACGAGATCGGTGTGATGCTGGCGATCTCGCTGCATGCGGTGCGAGACGATCTGCGCGACATGCTGGTGCCGATCAATAAGAAGTATCCGCTGAAGGAGCTGATGGACGCCTGCCGCGCCTATCCCGGCCTGTCGAATGCGCGCCGCATCACCTTCGAATATGTGATGCTGAAGGGCGTCAACGACAGCCTCGAGGATGCGAAAGGCCTGATCCAGCTTCTGAAAGGTATTCCGGCCAAGATCAACCTGATCCCCTTCAACCCGTGGCCGGGCACGAACTACCAGTGTTCCGACTGGGAGCAGATCGAGAAGTTCGCTGATTTCATCAATTCGGCCGGCTATGCCTCGCCGATCCGCACGCCGCGTGGGCGTGATATTCTTGCCGCCTGCGGTCAGCTGAAGTCGGAATCCGAGCGCATGCGCAAGACGGAGCGGCTGGCATTCGAAGCGATGATGATCGCCAATCACGGCGAGGATTGAGATCGATGCTCCTTGGACTGCGCAAGCCGATACGCCTCCTGTGGGGCTATCTTGCCGCTTGCGCACTGATGGGCTTCGTGCTGGCTTGCGTCGCGGCCTATACTCTTCCGGGGAGCGGTGCACCGGAGCTCTTCGTTCTGACCATCGAGATGACCAAGGCTGCAATGATCGTCAGCATTTTGCCATCTCTCATCGTCATTCCCATCATGGAATGGCGTGGGGTTCGCCGCTGGTTTGGATACGCGATCTATGGCGCGGTCTTGTCGGCGGTGGCATCCATTCTGATTTCCGGCTCTATGGAAAAGCCGCAAACTCTTAATCTAATCACGATCGCGGTCTGCTTCGCCTTTCTCGGGGCAGCCTGCGCGACCGTTTACTGGTTAATCGCTGGCCGCCACCCAATCCTCAGCGAGCCTGAGTGAAGAAGATCTTCGCCGCGAAGATCGAGAAGACGCCGGCAAAGGCGTAGTCGAGGCCGCGCATTACGCCGCGGTTCCGCTGCAGCCAGGACGACAGACCATCGGCGGCGAGAACGACGAGCATGTTCACCGGCATACCGATGATGATGAAGAAGAAGCCGAGGAAGAGCAGCTTGTGCGTGACGGCGGGATCGCCGGCGGTGACGAACTGCGGCAGAAAGGTCATGAAGAAGATGATGACCTTCGGGTTCAGCAGATTGACCCAGAAGCCATTCGAGATATTGGCGAAGGGCGTTCCACCGACGGTATCGACCTTCTTGACCGACAGGCTGGAGCCGAAGCGGATCGCCTGGATTGCAAGCCAGAGCAGATAGGCGGCGCCGCCGGTTTTCAGCACGGTGAAGGCAACGGGCGAAGCCGTAATCAGCGCGGAGATGCCGAAGGCCACCAGGCAGGTGTGGACGACGACGCCGAGCGTGGTGCCGAGCACGACGAAAAGCGCCGCCTTCTTGCCCTGCGCCAGCGCGCGGCTGATCGACAGCGTCATGTCGGGGCCTGGCGTCATCGCCAGCAGCAGGCTCGCTGCGGAAAAGGCAAGAAGGGTCGGCAGGCTGGGTATGAAATCCATAAGGGCTGCTCCGAAAGCCGGATTAAAGCGTGTCGCGCAAAAGTGTGTAGCGGTTTTGCGAGAACGACATGCACAAAATTATGGGCCTAAAGCACAGGAAGCGAATCTGAAAGATCGCGACGTGCTTTAGGGTCCGCCCGTTCTTATCCGGCTTTCGGGGGATTGCAAATCAATCCTTCTTTTCGAGGAATGCCTTGAATTGATCGGCATAGTCGGGATGCCAGCGCGACAGCGGCGGACGGTTCTCGACGATATCGCCGGCGGCCCAGAGCATGCGGCGTTCATCGGCCGGCCGGGCCACGTCGTTATCAGGGCAAAGAATGTAGAAATCCCCGCGCCTCAGGCTTTCCATCATGAACTCGACAGTCTGTTCCGGCGTCCACGCGCCAGCAGGCTTTTCCCGTCGATCGCCTTTTGTCAAGCCTGTGAAGACGAAGCCGGGAATGAGGAGATGGGCCGAAATCTTCGCGCCTTCCGTATTGCGCAGCTCATGCTGCAGCGCCTCGGTGAAGACCTTCACGCCAGCCTTCGAGACATTGTAGGCGGGGTTGCCGGGAGGCGTGGTGATGCCCTGCTTCGAGCCGGTATTGATGATGATGCCCGGTTCACCATGTGCGATCATGCCCGGGCCGAAGACGCGCGTGCCATTGATGACGCCGAGCAGATTGACGCCGAGAATGGCATCCCAGCCGGCCTGGGCGCTGAAGATCGAGGTCTCCGGGCCGATGCCGGCATTGTTCATCAAGACATGCAAGCGGCCGAAACGCTGCAGGACTGCGCGTTCCAGCGCTTCCAGCGCGTCTTTGCTGGCGACATCGGTCTCGACGGCCATCACATGCTCTTCGCCTGCGATCGTCTTGAGTTCAGCGCTCGCCTCCGCCAGTCGGTCGCCGCCGAGATCGGCGATGACGACGCTCATGCCGAGCGAAGCGAAATGTTTTGCTGCGGCAAACCCGATGCCGGAAGCGCCACCGGTGATCACGGCAACATTGGATTTCTTGAAAATGGCTTGAATATCAGTCACGAGCGGTGCCCTCCTCAGGCATTGTTCGGTCGCCGCCGAATATGGTACTTTTGGCAATCAAGTCAAACCGCCGGAGGTCACGCCAGTGACAAAGCATGTGTCCGTAGAGATCGACGAGCAGATGGATGCGTTTATCGGCGAGCAGATCAGCCACGGCAATTACGATTCGCCGAGCGAGGTAATCGACGCCGCGCTTAAATTATTGCGCAGCCGGGCGGAAATAGAGGCGATTGCGGCGGCGATCGCCGAGGGCGAAGCCTCGGGCGAGCCGGAGGAGTTTGACTTCAATGAATTTATCGAAGGAAAGAGAAAGTTGCGCAATCAGCGATGAAGAAATTGGTCTTTTCGCCGAAAGCAGCGTCCACATCGATCAAATCTACGACTATACCGAGGAAAAATGGGGTTACGAGCAAGCGGAGGATTATGTCTTCGCTCTGCGTGATCGTTGTCATGCTTTGGTGAAGGGCATCGCACGCGGTCGCAAGGTCAGCGGCATCGAACGAGATTATCTCGCTCTCGCCTCCGGCTCACATTTCATCATCTATAAGGATGGCGCCCAAACGGTCACGATCGTCCGCATTCTGTATCAGCGGATGAATATCGGCGCTCATCTCTGATGCCGTCCTGAGAGGTCCCGCCGCGCTTCCCCTTGCGCCTCACGATAATCTCGCTAAAAGTTCCGCGATACAGCTTTGCGGGCCTTTCCCCTGGTCCGCCTCGAAACGGAACTTATCATGGCATCACATAAAGACGTGAAGAAAGTCGTTCTCGCCTATTCCGGCGGTCTCGACACCTCGATTATCCTGAAGTGGCTGCAGACGGAGCTTGGCGCCGAAGTCGTCACCTTCACCGCCGATCTCGGCCAGGGCGAAGAGCTGGAGCCGGCGCGCAAGAAGGCCGAAATGCTCGGCATCAAGGAAATCTATATCGAGGACGTGCGCGAGGAATTCGTGCGCGATTTCGTCTTCCCGATGTTCCGCGCCAATGCCGTCTATGAAGGCGTCTACCTGCTCGGCACCTCGATTGCCCGTCCGCTGATCTCCAAGCACCTGATCGAGATCGCCAGGAAGACCGGCGCCGATGCCATCGCGCACGGCGCGACCGGAAAGGGCAACGACCAGGTCCGTTTTGAGCTTTCGGCCTATGCGCTGAACCCGGACATCAAGATCATCGCTCCCTGGCGCGATTGGTCGTTCAAGAGCCGCACCGACCTGCTCGAATTCGCCGAGAAGCACCAGATTCCGGTCGCCAAGGACAAGAAGGGCGAGGCGCCTTTCTCCGTCGACGCCAACCTGCTGCACTCTTCTTCCGAAGGCAAGGTTCTGGAAGATCCGGCCCAGGAAGCACCAGAATATGTGCATATGCGCACCATCTCGCCGGAAGCAGCTCCCGATAAGGCCACCATCATCAAGATCGGCTTCGAGAAGGGTGATGCGGTTTCGATCAATGGCCAGCGCCTGAGCCCGGCAACCTTGCTTGCGAAGCTGAACGATTACGGCCGCGATAACGGCATCGGCCGCCTGGATCTGGTCGAGAACCGTTTCGTCGGCATGAAGTCGCGCGGCGTCTACGAGACCCCCGGCGGCACGATCCTGCTCGCGGCCCACCGCGCCATCGAATCCATCACGCTCGACCGCGGTGCCGCGCATCTCAAGGATGAGCTGATGCCGCGCTATGCCGAGCTGATCTATTACGGTTTCTGGTTCTCGCCGGAGCGCGAAATGCTGCAGGCCCTGATCGACAAGAGCCAGGAGCATGTCGAGGGCGAAGTGACGCTGAAGCTCTACAAGGGCAATGTCATGGTCATCGGCCGCGAAAGCCCGAAATCGCTCTATTCCGACAAGCTGGTCACCTTCGAAGACGACCAGGGCGCCTACGACCAGAAGGATGCGGCTGGCTTCATCAAGCTGAATGCGCTGCGTCTGCGCACGCTCGCCAAGCGCAATCTGTCGAAGTAAGATATTGAAACGAGAGAAGGCCCGCTTCCGGTCGCCGGAGGCGGGCTTCCTTTTGCGAGGATGGGCGGCCTGGAATTAATCCACCGGCCTCAATTCCCGTTCGACTTCTGCAGGTGCTTCGGCCTTCTGAAGATTGCTGCGGAAAGCGCAGAGCGCATCATGCAGTTGCACCTGAAGATCCTCGCCGAAGCCCTGCGTCGCGTTACGCTCGACTTCACAGACTTCCTTATCGATCTGCTTCAGCTTGGCGTCGGCAGCATCGGACAAAACGATACGCTTGGCGCGCCGGTCGAGTGGATCGGGTTGGCGTTCGATCAGGCCGCGTGCCTGCAGCTTGTCCAGAAAAGCGCTGACCGTCATCGGCTCCAACCCCATGCGGGAGGCGATGTCGAGCTGGCGACTGCCATTGATGGCGGCGACCTGCATCAGCGTTCGTGCTTCACCCGCCGTCAGCCCGAGCCCGGCGACAAGGATGCGTCGCTCGAAGGCTGCCCTGATCAGTCGGGCGCAATCGCTCACAAGAAAGGCGAGCGAATCCGTATTAATCCTGCTGTTCATAAGCGCTTCCCTACCTACGCTCTTTGATTTTTTAGGCCCCACTACGTTCTTATTGATTTCATCCCACGAACACAACGGCTTCCTGGAACTTAAAACGGCCAGCTGCTTGACCGGGTTCCACGGATTGCTACTCTCGCGTGATCACCAGCGGGATCACTCATCATGACGCAATCGCTCGTTGTCGGCGCCTTCCTCGCCGCGCTTTTCTACGTGCTTATTCCCGGTCCCGCCTTTCTGGCTCTGCTCGGCATCGGGGCCGGCCAGGGCCGCAAGGCGGGTGCATTCTTCGTCAGCGGCCATCTGCTCGGCGATCTCGTTTGGTCGACTCTGGCCTTGGTCGCCATCGTCGGTGCCAAGACCATCGGCACCTTCGTCTTCGATCTGCTCGGTTTGCTGTGTGGCTTCTATCTCGCCTGGATCGGCTGGAGTGCCGTCACCGCCAAGCCGAAGGGTGACGGCAAGGCGCTCGTCAATGTCGACCGACCGTTCCGTCGCGGCCTGATCTTCGGTGTGACCAATCCGAAGGGATATCCTGTTGCACTGGCGACATTCACGGCTCTTGTTGCGGGCTCCGCCGGCGCGTTGACCTTCAGCGCGCTGCCGCTGCTGCTGACGGTTTCCTTCGCGGGTTTCATAACGGCCGACATTATTCTCATCAGTATCATCGGCGCGGGCGCCGTGCGGCGTTTCTATCGTGCGCATGAGCGGCTGATCGTGCGCTGCTCCGGCGTGCTTTTCATGGGATTTGCGGCGCAGGCGCTCTGGCATGCCACACCCGGCCTGCTCGGCTGGCGCAAAGCCTGATTTCGCCACATCAATTTGTTAGGCTTCCGCCATACCAATTCGGCGGGGCTAGCCTTATATCGTGCTTCGGTCAGATGTCTGTCGAAAGGATGCCCTGCATGTCTTCCCCTACCGCCGTCAATCCCGCGCTCACCGAATGGACCGGACATAAGGGGCTGCCGCGTTTCGATGCGGTGAAGGACACGGATTTTGCTCCCGCCTTCGATGCGGCGCTTATGTCGCATGAGGCCGAGATCGATGCGATTGCCGGCAACAGCGAGGCGCCTACCTTCTCCAATACCGTGACCGCGCTCGAAATCGCCGGCGATGAACTCTCGCGCATCTCGGCGCTGTTCTGGAACAAGGCAGGTGCGCATACGAACGAGACCATCCAGGCGCTGGAGCGCGAGATCGCGCCGAAGATGGCGCGGCACTATTCGAAGATCGGGACGAACGCAGCGCTCTTTGCCCGCCTCGATGCGCTTTGGGAGGGCCGCGACGCCCTTGGGCTGACGCTCGAGGAAACCCGTGTGCTGGAGCGGCACTGGAAGGGCTTCGTCAAGTCGGGCGCCAAGCTGCCGAAGGCAGAGCAAGAGCGGCTTTCTGCAATCAACGAGAAGCTTGCCGGCCTCGGCGCGCAGTTCGGTCAGAACGTCCTGGCGGATGAAAAGAGCTGGGCGCTGCTTTTGTCGGAGGAGGCCGATCTCGTCGGTCTTCCTGACTATCTGCGCGAGGCGATGGCAGCGGCGGCGCGCGAACGCGGCGAGGAAGGCAAATATGCCGTCACCCTCTCGCGCTCCATCATCGAGCCGTTCCTGACGTCTTCCGAACGCCGTGACCTGCGCGAGCAGGCCTTCAATGCCTGGGTGGCGCGTGGCGCCAATGGCGGCAAGACCGACAATCGTGAGATCATTCGCGAGACTTTGACCTTGAGGGCAGAAAAGGCGAAGCTGCTCGGCTATGCCAACTTCGCCGAACTCAAGCTTGACAACACCATGGCGAAGACGCCGGCCGCAGTGAACGATCTACTGATGACCGTGTGGGGCAAGGCGGCGGCGCGCGCAGCAGAGGAAGAAAAGGATATTGCGGCGCTGATCGCCGAAGAAGGCCGCAACCACGAGGTCATGCCCTGGGACTGGCGGCACTATGCCGAGAAGATCCGGACCCGGAAGTTCGATTTCTCCGAAACCGAATTGAAGCCCTATTTGCAGCTCGAAAAGATCATCGCGGCTTGCTTCGATGTCGCCGGCCGCCTGTTCGGCATCAAAGCCGTCGAACAGAAGGGTATTCCAGCCTATCATCCCGATGTGCGCGTCTTCGAGATCCGCGACCGCTCCGACAAGCTCGTCGCTTTGTTCCTCGGCGATTACTTTGCCCGCAGCTCGAAGCGTTCCGGCGCCTGGATGAGCTCGTTCCAGTCGCAGCACAAGCTGCCGCTGAAGAACGGCCATGTCGGCGAGCTGCCGATCATCTACAATGTCTGCAACTTCGCCAAGCCGGCGGAAGGCCGGCCGGCGCTGCTGTCGCTCGACGATGCCCGCACGCTGTTCCACGAGTTCGGCCATGCGCTGCACGGCATGCTTTCGAACGTCACCTATCCCTCGGTTTCGGGCACGGGCGTTTCCCGCGATTTCGTCGAACTGCCGTCGCAGCTCTACGAGCACTGGCTGACGGTTCCTGCCATCCTCAAGGAATATGCCGTGCATTATGAGACCGGCGCTCCGATCCCGCAGGCGCTGCTCGACAAGGTTCTGGCGGCGCGCACCTTCAATGCCGGCTTCAATACGGTCGAATTCACCTCCTCGGCATTGGTCGACATGGCATTCCATACGCGCGGTGTCGTCGAGGATCCGATGGCGGTACAAGCGCAGGTGCTGGCCGAGATCGGCATGCCGAAATCGATCGTCATGCGCCATGCGACGCCGCACTTCCAGCATGTATTTTCCGGCGACGGCTATTCTGCCGGCTACTATTCCTACATGTGGTCGGAAGTGCTCGACGCCGATGCCTTCGCCGCCTTCGAGGAAACCGGCGATGCCTTCAATTCGGACATGGCTGCAAAACTCAAAGGCAACATCTATTCCGTCGGTGGCTCGATCGATCCGGAAGGTGCCTATAGGGCTTTCCGCGGCAAGCTGCCGAGCCCGGATGCGATGCTGAAGAAGAAGGGGCTGGCGGCCTGATCGGGCTGCCAGAGTGAAGCTCCGGATAGCGTATGCCTTGCCTAGTGACCGCCGTTCGTCTCCGGTTCGGGCCAAAGCTGTACGAGATAGCGGTCGTCTCCATGAAGTCCGTCTTCGCTGAGGGTGTCGATACCGGACATACACACCCGTATGCCTAGGAGTCCGGCCTTCACAGCAAGACGCGGGGCGTCGGGCTCGTAATCCGTCAATCCAGCCAAAACGAGTTGACCGGAAGGGCAGTCGAGCGTGGCTTCAGCCACATGCTGGTAGATGTCGAGATCAGTCGCCGGGCGTTGATCATGCCATTCAATTTGCACCGGCACAGCGGTATTGCGCGCCGTATGAAGAATGATCGCATTAGGCCCGACAGCGAGGCGGCGTGCAATCACTTCTTCCGTATAATCTTCAGGCAGGTCGGGATGGGCTTCGTCGCGCAGATATATTTGGAAGTAATCGGCAAAGAGATCGCCCTGATACAGGATCTTAAACATGTGTGTCTCGGCGAGCTGGCGGTTGTTTTCAGGCGGAGTGAAATTCGCATATCGGTTGCCCGAAGGCCAGCTTGCCGATTTATGTGACCGCGTTCGATCTGGGCGGGTTTTGCCTTGCGAGTCAGGATTTGCGAGAAAGCAAAGCTAACAGCTCAGCCAATTGGCGGGCTTGCGCATCGTCCAGCTTATCGCCCACATGGCGTTGAAGTGCTGGGGCATAGGCTGCCCACATGCGGCTGCGCATGGCACTTCCTGCTTCGGTGATGACGACCCAGCGTCCTCGGCCGTCCTCGGAAAATATCTCACGGTGAACAAGGCCGGCCTTTTCCATCCGGTCGAGCAGGCGCGACAGATTATGCTGGGCGAGGAGCGTGCGCTCCTCGATCTCATAGGGCCGCAACTTTCCTTCGGCGGCCTGCGTCAGCTCCCATAGCACGTCGTACCAGCCGAGTGGCGGTAGGCCGGCTGCCTTCAAATCCTTTTCGATCGCCGCGAGGACGATTTGTTGCGTGCGCATGAGGCGCACCCATGCTCGCGTGACGGCAGCGGAGGGTTTCGAAGGTGTGGCATCTGAATAATCGGACATGGATGCAATTACATCTATATTGACCAAGCTGACAAGTCCGGATATAGATGCAATTACATCTATCGCGAAGACCCGGGAGATTTGATCATGTCCGACGCTAAACTGATCCTTGTCAGCCATTACCTTTGTCCTTACGTCCAGCGAGCCGCCATCACGCTTGCTGAAAAGGCCGTGCCATTTGAGATCCGCTATATCGACTTGTCGGCAAAGCCAGACTGGTTTCTCGCTATTTCTCCGCTGGGCAAAGTTCCATTGCTGATCGTACGGCAGGCCGACGGGTCAGAAACGGTATTGTTCGAAAGTTCGGTGATCTGCGAGTATCTCGAGGAAACCCAATCCGGCGCTCGGCTCCACCCGGCCGATCCGCTGGCGCGTGCCCGGCATCGCGGCTGGATGGAGTTCGGTTCTTCCATCCTTTCGGATTTGTGGGGATTCGAGACCGCCAAAGACGAAGGAACCTATGAGGCCAAGCGCAAGGCGCTGATCGGTAAATTTGCTCGTGTCGAGGTGGAATTGAGAAACGGTCCTTTTTTTGCGGGGGAGGCATTCAGCCTGGTCGATGCAGTTTTTGCGCCGATCTTCCGTTACTTCGATGTGTTCGACACCATTACATCGACCGGAGTTTTTGACGGGCTCCCGCGTGTCAGGGCATGGCGCACAGAGTTGGCGTCTCGGCAAAGCGTGCAAGACGCGGTGACACACGACTATCCCGAGCGCCTCAAAGCTTTCCTGGTCAATCACGACGCGTTCTTACTGAAGCATACCGCCTGACGGAACTGCACAAATCCTGATAGAGGCGATTGCCTGCATCTGAATTGGCGACGCGCCGGAAGAGAGTTCGGCTATCCAGGCGTGTAAGGCTGAGGGGTGCGGTACGAAAAGCCAGCTTTCAGCCCCTTTCTTGCCTCCCCCCTTTCGCAATCGCGAAAAAAAGGCTATGAGCGCGCCAAATGCAATTGGCGTGTTATTGAAACACTGCGCCCCAGCCTCAGAGATTAAGACATATGGCACTTCGCAACATCGCGATCATCGCGCACGTTGACCATGGGAAAACCACCCTCGTCGACGAGCTCCTGAAGCAGTCCGGCTCGTTCCGCGAGAACCAGCGCGTTGCCGAACGCGTCATGGATTCCAACGATCTGGAAAAGGAACGCGGCATCACCATTCTCGCCAAGGCGACCTCGGTCGTCTGGAAGGATACGCGCATCAACATCGTCGACACCCCCGGCCACGCCGACTTCGGTGGTGAAGTCGAGCGTATTCTCTCGATGGTGGATGGCGCGATCGTTCTCGTCGATGCTGCCGAAGGCCCGATGCCGCAGACCAAGTTCGTCGTCGGCAAGGCGCTCAAGGTCGGTCTGCGCCCGATCGTTGCGATCAACAAGATCGACCGTCCGGATGCCCGCGCCGACGAAGTCATCAACGAAGTCTTCGACCTCTTCGCCAATCTCGACGCCACCGACGAGCAGCTCGACTTCCCGATCCTCTACGGTTCCGGCCGTAACGGCTGGATGAACTATTCGCCCGATGGCCCGAAGGAAGAAGGCCTCGGCCCGCTTCTCGATCTCGTCGTCAAGCACGTTCCCGAGCCGACCGTCGGCGAAGGTCCGTTCCGCATGATCGGCACGATCCTCGAAGCCAATCCCTTCCTCGGCCGCATCATCACCGGCCGCATTCATTCCGGTTCGATCAAGCCGAACCAGGCCGTCAAGGTTCTGGGTGCAGACGGCAACCTCATCGAAACCGGCCGTATCTCGAAGATCCTCGCCTTCCGCGGCATCGAGCGCCAGCCGATCGAAGAAGCGCAGGCAGGTGATATCGTCGCCATCGCCGGCCTTTCCAAGGGCACGGTCGCCGACACCTTCTGCGACCCGCAGGTCAGCGAGCCGCTGATCGCGCAGCCGATCGATCCGCCGACCGTCACCATGTCCTTCATCGTCAACGACAGCCCCTATGCGGGCACCGAAGGCGACAAGGTCACCTCGCGCGTCATCCGCGACCGCCTTTTCAAGGAAGCCGAAGGCAACGTCGCGCTGAAGATCGAAGAAGCCGAAGGCAAGGATTCGTTCTACGTGTCCGGCCGCGGCGAATTGCAGCTCGCAGTTCTCATCGAAACCATGCGCCGCGAAGGCTTCGAGCTTGCCGTCTCGCGTCCGCGCGTCGTCATGCACAAGGACGAGAGCGGCCAGCTGCTTGAGCCGATCGAAGAAGTCGTCATCGACGTCGATGAAGAGCATTCCGGCATCGTCGTGCAGAAGATGTCCGAGCGTAAGGCTGAAATGGCCGAGCTGCGTCCTTCGGGCGGCAACCGCGTCCGTCTCGTCTTCCTGGCACCCACCCGCGGCCTCATCGGCTATCAGTCGGAACTCCTGACCGATACCCGTGGCACGGCCGTCATGAACCGTCTGTTCCATGACTACCAGCCCTACAAGGGCGAAATCGGCGGCCGCGTGAACGGCGTGCTGCTCGCCAACGAAGCCGGTGAAGCTGTCGCCTACGCCCTGTTCAACCTGGAAGACCGCGGCCCGATGATCATCGATGCCGGCGAGAAGGTCTATGCCGGCATGATCATCGGCATCCACTCCCGCGACAACGACCTCGAAGTCAACGTGCTGAAGGGCAAGAAGCTCACCAACATCCGCGCCGCCGGCAAGGATGAAGCCGTGAAGCTGACCCCGCCGATCCGCATGACGCTCGACCGCGCGCTCTCCTGGATCCAGGACGACGAACTGGTGGAAGTGACGCCGAAGTCGATCCGCCTCCGCAAGATGTATCTCGATCCGAACGAGCGCAAGCGTTACGAGAAAGCCCGTCTGGCTTGATTGCTGTACCGCTTCGATGCATCCGACCCCGGCCATGTGCCGGGGTTTTTATTTGTATGTTCGGTTTTTGAGCTCTTGTCCTAAAGGTTAAAAAGTCGTTAATTTTTATCGATCATCCACGGATAAAGCCTGTGGGCAAGTCTGCCATCTTTATGAATGAGGATGGTTAATTCGCGTTGGTAAGACCAGAGTAGACGTTATGAAGACGTTGTCGATTGATGTTCGGCGGGCAGAACCCCATGATGCTCGAGCCATTTCGGAGGTGCACCGCCAATCCTGGCAGTACACCTATGCCGGCATCATTCCGCATCGCGCTCTCGGCCAGATGATCGAGCGCCGCGGCGAAGCCTGGTGGCGCAAGGCGACCAGCGGTCCGGCAACGCTGCTGGTTCTGGATGTCGCCGGCGAGATCGCAGGCTATGCCACGCTGGGCCTCAATCGTGCCCGCGCGCTGCCGCAGGAAGGCGAGATCTACGAACTCTATCTGCGCCCGCAATATCAGGGCCTCGGCTTGGGCCGCATGCTGTTCGGCGAGGCGCGCCGGCTCTTGAAGTCGCTCGGCTGCAAGGGGCTGGTCGTCTGGTGCCTCGAGGAAAATGAGAATGCCTACCGCTTCTATCGCGGGCAGGGCGGTGCGGATTTCTGCGAGGGCATCGAAACCTTCGATCACAGGCAGCTGCGCAAGATCGGCTTCGTCTGGCCCTGAGCGGCAACTAAATCAACCCTGTTGCCCGATGCGTTGTTGCGTTGCGGGATGATTCCTATTATTTGGCTGGCGGCAACCATCCTTATCTAGGGGACAAGTATGCGTATCGACGCGATTTCCATTGGCAAGAACCCGCCCGAAGACGTCAACGTCATCGTTGAAGTGCCGGTCGGCGGTCATCCGATCAAGTATGAAATGGACAAAGAGGCCGGCACGCTGGTCGTCGACCGTTTCCTCTACACGCCGATGACCTATCCGGGCAATTACGGCTTCGTTCCGCACACGCTCTCCGACGACGGCGACCCGATCGACGTTCTGATCGCCAACACCCGTCCGCTGGTTCCGGGCTGCGTCATCAATGTCCGCCCGATCGGCGTGCTGATGATGGAAGACAATTCCGGCAAGGACGAGAAGATCATCGCCGTTCCCGCGCCGAAGCTGACCATGCGCTATGACAAGGTCAAGGAATATACCGACCTACCCGAGATCACGCTGAAGCAGATCGAGCATTTCTTCGAGCACTACAAGGATCTCGAGCCCGGCAAGTGGGTCAAGATCTTCGGCTGGAAGGGTTCGAAGGAAGCTGGCGAACTCATCGTCGAAGCCATCGAACGGGCCAAGAACACCAAGGCCTGATCAATCGACTTCAGTTACGGCGCAAAGCCTCTTTATCAAATCCTCCGGTTCGCCCTCGATCCGGAGGATTTTTTTGCGCGCAGTGTCGCCACCGATAAGGGCAAGCGTGGATTTGGGGATGCCGAGGCTCTTTGAAAGCAGGGCGATCAGCGCTTTGTTGGCCTTGCCCTTTTCGGGTGCTGCCGAAACGCGCGCCTTCAAATAGCATTCGCCATCGGCGGCGGTTTCCAACCCATCGATCGCATCACGCCCGCCATTGGGCGTGAGCCGCACGGAAAGCCTGAGGTGATCCGGAAAGGCCTGCCAGGCTTTGTTCACCGCAGGAACAAGGGGACGATCGAATTCCACATCAGCGAGCGGATGAAGAAGATGATCAAGAGCAGGATGACCGGCGAGATATCGATGCCGCCGAGGTCAGGCAGAATGCGGCGGATCGGGCGCAGGGCGGGCTCAGTGACCGCATAAAGGAAGTTGCCGATGGAGCTGACGAACTGATTGCTCGAATTGATGACGTTGAACGCATAGAGCCAGGAAAAGATGGCGCTGGCGATCAAGATCCAGGTATAAAGATTCAAAGCCAGATCAATGGTTTGAAATAAGGCGAGCATATCCGTCTCCAATTCGCGGTTGACAGACATGTAGACATTGGCGACTAAACGGGCAAGTCCCATGCTCCGAAGCATGTTGAATCATGTTTAAAAGGCCGGCATTTGCGCTAGCGGCCGCATCGGAAAGTCTCGTCCCATGTCGTTCGCTGCCAGCGGAGACCGGTTTGCCGCCTTCAGGCACGTTGCCTATACTTATTTCTTCTTCGCGCGGTTTTTGACGGCCTTTGCCACGCAGGTCGTCAGCGTCTCCGTCGGCTGGCAGATGTATGAGCACACCGGCCAACCGCTCTATCTCGGTCTGATCGGCCTCGTGCAGTTCCTGCCGTCGCTTCTGCTGATCCTGGTAACGGGCACGGCTGCGGACCGCTACAATAGGCGACGGATTTCCGCGATCTGCATTTTCGTCGGCACCCTTTGTGCGGCTGCCCTGCTGTTCCTGACGGTATCCGGCACCTTCGCGCCGCTGCCCGTATTTCTGATCCTCACGGTCTTCGGCATAGAACGCGCCTTCATGACGCCGGCCATGCAGTCGCTGGCGCCCAACCTGATCCCGCCCGAAGACTTGACGAACGCCATCACATGGAACTCGATGTCATGGGATGCCGCCGCCATCCTCGGCCCCGTTGCCGGCGGCCTGCTTTACGGTGTCGGTGCTAACGTCGCCTATTCCGTGGCCGTGCTTTTCTTTGCGGCTGGCTCGATGCTGACCTTCCTGATCCCGAAGCCGCAGCAGCGGATTGCGCATGAGAGGCGAAGCCTCAACGAGATGCTTGCCGGTTTCCGTTTCATCTGGTCGGAAAAAGTGGTGCTCGGTGCGGTCTCGCTCGATCTTTTTGCCGTACTGCTCGGCGGCGCCGTCGCGCTAATGCCCATCTATGCGCGCGATATCCTGACGCTCGGGCCGTGGGGTCTCGGCATGCTGCGCGCAGCGCCGAGCTTCGGCGCAATTGCCATGGGCCTTTTCCTGGCGACCTATCCTATCCGCAATCGGGCCGGCATCTGCATGTTTGCCGGCGTTGCCATGTTCGGCTTGGGAACCCTGATCTTCGGCATCTCGCACACGCCGTGGCTGTCAATAACAGCTCTCGCCGTCATGGGCGCTTCCGACCTGATCTCTGTCTATGTGCGCGAAACGCTGATCACACTCTGGACGCCGGATCAGGTGCGCGGCCGCGTCAATGCCGTCAACATGGTCTTCGTCGGTGCGTCGAACGAGCTTGGCGAGTTCCGCGCCGGCACCATGGCGCATTATTTCGGCGCGATCCCCGCGGTTGTCATCGGAGGACTCGGTACGCTGACAGTCGCCATCCTATGGGCCACAGGTTTCCCGCAGCTTCGCCGGATCGATAGCCTGAACGCGCCCGACCGCGACGGCGAGCCGCAGCCGGCTTGAAGGTTGCGCGATGATAAGGAAGCCGGATCGGTACAATTCGTTTTCGGTGCTTCGCGAGCATGAAACCGAAGGCGTCGATTATCGCATCCATATCGAGGATCGAGCATCGAATGTCGCCGTCATCGTTCCCCATGGCGGCTTTATCGAGCCTGCCACATCCGAGATCGCGCTGGCGATCGTGGATGAGAGGTTCTCCCTTTATCGTTTCGAAGGGCTCGATGCGGCGAGGCTCCATCATGAGCTGCATGTCACCTCCGAAAATTTCGATGAACCGATAGCAAATGGCTTGGTGGCCAAGTCGTCGATCGTCGTCGCCGTTCATGGGCGCACGGATCGGGATGACCCGCTGACGAGCTGGATCGGCGGTCTCGACACGTCGCTTCGCGACCGGATCGCCAGGGCATTGGCGCTCGACGGTTTTGCAGCGACCGCGAGAGTGAAAGGGGAGGCGCTTGCGGGAGCTTCCGCCGGCAATATCTGCAATCGCGGCAATCGGCAGGCCGGCGTCCAGCTCGAAATTCCGAGAGGCGTCAGGGATATTCTCATGAAAGACGCAGAAAAGATGAAGCGATATGCATCTGCGATCCGTGGCGCGATCGATGAATTCGATCGCGTGCTTTCGTCAGGCGAGGGCCTTTAGGCCGCCATTGCCTGCTTGCCCTCGAAAACGAGATTGAGGAATTCCGACAGCCAGGTCTTGAGTGCGGCGTCGAAGATCATGCGGCCTTCCAGATGCTCGCGGCCCTGCTGGGCGTTCGGCATGCAAAAGCGATGTTCGCCATGCACGACCCAGCGCTGCATCATGGCGCGCGTCAACTCGGCGTGAAATTGCAAGCCCCAGGCATTAGTGCCGTAGCGATAGGCCTGGTTAGGATAGGTCTCAGCCGTTGCCAGCAGGTCGGCGCCATGCGGCAGCTCGAAACCTTCGCGGTGAAAGTGATAGACCATTTGCGGCCAGCGCATCAGGAGGCGCCCCTTTTCCGTTGGCTGTAGTTCATACCAGCCGATCTCGGTCTTGCCGTCGTCACGTGCCTTCACCTTGGCACCGAGATGGCGGGCGAGCAGCTGCGCGCCCAGACAGATGCCGAGATAGGGGCGGTTTTCCTTAAGTGGTACCTTCAGCCAATCGGTCTCGGTCTTGATGAATTCGTCCGGGTCGTTGGCGCTCATCGGGCCGCCGAAGACCACGGCGCCGGCGTGGGCCTCGAGCGTGGAAGGCAAGGTATCGCCGAGGACCGGGCGGCGGATATCGAGATCGTAGCCCTTCTCCAGCAGCATCTGGCCGACGCGGCCGGGGCTGGAGCGTTCCTGGTGCAGAACGATCAATATCGGGCGGCCGGCGCTCTTCGGCGCTTCAATCATCATTGCCTGTCTCCACCCTGGAACCGGGTGCGCGTGCGGCTGCTTCCTGGCGCTTCATGATGCGCTCGCGGTCGGAAATGCCCATGAGGTCGGCGATGCGCCAGATGGCATGATCTTCCATCTCGCTGCGCTCGCCATCGGCATAGACGATATCCCAGAGTATGCCGAGCAGTTCGAGCCGCTGCGTGCTGTCGAGATGGCGCTTCAGGTCCGAGGTAAAGCGATAATAATCGACGGCCTCGCTTTCGGCTTCCTCGCCGGCCGCGATCAACTGATCGAGCTTGCGGCCATCGAGACCATATTGGTCCTTCAGGAGCTTGCGCAGCCGTTTCTTTTCGCTGTTCTCGATCTTGCCGTCCGCCTCCATGACCTGGATACACAGCGCCGCCACCGCGACACGCGGGTCGTCGGGTGCAAAGCCGGATCTGGGGTGGTCCTGGGTCAGGTTATGAAGGAATTCCTGAAAGCGTTCGAACATGCGTCTCCATTCTCAAAATGGGCCGAGCAGGGTTCTTGGGGGACCATGCTCTATCTTTTTATCTTCCCGCAATTCCGGACGTAAAACCGCGGCGCAGTTTTGCCGGAATTGCTCTAAAACAGCTTGAGCCGCGTCTTGGGTTCCGGTTCAAGTTTATGATCCTTCACGCCCGGATCATCAGGCGCACCACCGAAGAAGGGCCGGGGCTCCTCACCCTGCTGCGCCGGTTTTGGCGCGGCTTCGGATGGGCTTGAAGCGGGTTTCGCCACGGTAGGTTCCAATTCCATGACATAGGTATCGGCGGCCGGCGATGCAACTTTCGGTGAACTTGGCTTTGCCGCCGTGGTTGCGAGGGCGGCCTCGCGCACCGGCGGCAGCGATTTCAGCGCCGCATCGACCGACACCGTGGAGCCTTCTTCCACCGGCCCATCGATCTGGCCGAAGGGTGCCTTCCATTCGAAGGCATCGAGACGGCCCGTGATCGGCGACAGCGGCAGCCATTTTTCCGAGACGAAGCCGTCGGCGACCCAGGCCGGATCGCGTGGTGCGCGCAGCGCCTGCGCCATCCAGTGGCGGATGCGGCCCTGATCGCCGGTTTCGGCCTCTTCGATGTCAGCAAGCAGCAGGAAGGCGCCTTCGCGCGCATCGATCCTTGCGGCTGCTTCGGCCTTGGCACGGGCCTTGGCAAAATCGCCGGCATCCATCGCTGCCTTCGCGGTCAACAGCAGGGCTTCGACATTGTTCGGGCGGATCGCCTCCAGCCGCTCGGCGCGCTTCAAACGGTCAAGAACGGAATCGCCACTGCGAGCTCGCACATAGGCCCTGCCGACTTCGGGATGCGGCTGCGCCTTCCAGACCTGCTCGAGGATGGAGGCTGCCTTGCGCACCTTGTCTTCACGGAACAAAGCTTTGGCCGCGATCAGCGCTGCGGGCACGAAATCGTCCACGAGCTTCAATGCCGCCAGAGCATCGTCGCGCGCGCCTGTCGGATCGCTCTCCAGCTTGTCGTTGGCGCGGGCCGTCAGCAGCACTGCGCGTTGACGGTTGGCTGTGGCCTTGTCGACGACATGGGCGACCTTCTGCTGGTCCAGCAGCTTGATGGCATCATCCCAGCGGCCGGCCTGGCTGCGATATTCCAATGTCGCCTGCGCTGCCCAGGGCAGGTAGGGCGCCTGGTCGGCAGCTTTCTCGGCATATTGCCGCGCGGCTTCATGCGCGCCGAGACGCTTGGCTTCGAGAAAGAGGCCGCGCAGGCCGAGCTCGCGTGTTTCCGGATCATTGGCCATCTGCTCGAACTTCTGGCGGGCCTCGTCATGCTTACCTTCGATCAGGGCAGCCTGGGCTTCAAGGAGGTTGATGAGCGGCTCCTGATCGGCGCGGATGAGGCCGCGTGTGCGGGCTGCCATCTTGCGGGCGAGCAGCGAATTGCCGGCACCGGCAGCAATGAGGCCGGTCGACAACGCCTGATAGCCGCGATCGCGCTTGCGGGCGCGGAAGTAGCGGGTGACGGAATAGGGCGAAGTCCAGATCAACCGCACGAACCACCAGACGATCATGACAGCGGCCACGATCGCAATCAGGATCGCGGCGGCGACGATCAGCTTCGTCTGATAAAGCTGCCCTTCCCAAACCAGCGAGAGATCGCCGGGGCGATCCGCGAGCCACGAAAAGCCATAGCCGAGAGCTAGGACGAGAATGGCGAAGATAAGCAGTCTGATCATTGCTACACTCCGTCCTTAGTTCTGTTTCCCAGTATTGGCGATCGCCTTCGACAAGGCATCGCTTACCAGATCCTCGACGCGGATGCGGGCTTCCAGCGACTGCTTGAAGGCGGCCGATGCGGATTTTCCGGCATCGGGCAGGCTGTTCCACTCGGTCACCGCGCCTGGCAGATCGCCGTTCCTGACCTTGTCCTCGAAACGCGCGGCGATGGCATCGATGCTGTCGCCGGGCACATTGCCGACAGCGCGGACCTGCACCAGCGATTTCGCTCCCGACATCAGCCGGCTGCTCCAGCTCTGGTTCGGATCGTCGGTCTGCGCGGTGGCGACGATTGCGGTCGCGACATCGGAAACCTGGCGGATCAGGTCGGCGCGGGAGGGCACGCCGGTCTGGGCGAAATTCTTGAGATCGGCGACCGCTGGATCGTCCGGCGCAACATTGGCAAAGGTGTCGAGCTCGGGCTGGAAGGGACCGCCGCGGTCGATTGCCGCCTTCAACGCTGCAGCTGCGATGGCGCGGGCGACCGCGCTTTCCTGGCTCGGTCCGCTCAGCTTCTTTTCGGCATCGTCAAGACGCTTGTTGACTTCGGCATCTGAGGTTGCCTGGCTCTGCGTTGCCTTGCTGAGATCCGATTTCAGCTGCTCCACCTCGCTGGTGAGCGAAGCGATCTTCTGGTCGGAGGCGGGATTTGCGATGCCGCCCGAGCCATTTACCGGAGCGCCGTTGGCAGCGCTCGCCTCAAGTGCTGCGACGCGGGCCGTCAGTGCTTCGTCCGGCTTTGCAGCTGGCGCGGCGGCGAGATTGGCGACGCTCTGCTTGAGACCGTCGATCTCCGCATTCAGTGCGGCGATCTCAATTGAGTTGTCCTTGCCTGTACGACCGCTAGGCAGGAAGCCCGCATATTGCAAGGCGCCGGCGCAGATGAGGGCGATCAGGCCGCCGGTGATGCCGGCCGCGATAAGGCCTGATGTCGAACCCTCGCGCGACGGCGGGCGCTCGGTATGAGGCGGATGGTCGGCATGGGACGGCGGAGGATCGGCCTGCTGCGCAGCGGCCGCTTGCGGCTCATGCGGTGCGGCGCCGAAGATCGACTCCTGAGCTTCTTCGCGAAATGACTCCTTCTCCGCTTCCAGTGGCATTTCCACTTCATCAGCCGAGGAGCCACCAAGCTCGCCATGGCTGCGCTCAGTCAAATCTTCGGGAGCTGCGTCCTGCGCAGTTTTTTCGGCTTCCAGATCGATCGTGACCGGTTCGTCGTTGGGCTTCGAATGGTTAGGCGTTTTTCGCGATACCATGAGGTTCTCTTTATCATGCGCTGCAACGAAGTTAGACAGACAAGGCGATTATGGAAAGGCCTTACATCAAAATTGCGGCCTTACGCGTGGATCAGAAGCGCCATAAGCCGGTCTTCATTCGGCATGTCGGCAATATCGACATGGGATCGCATCGGCTCCGGAACTGCGCTGGCGATGGTTTGGCTTAGGCAGAGAAATCGTGTTTCGGCAAAGATGTCGGGGTTGTGCCGAACGAATGGCAAGCTGAAAAAGCGTTTCGCCGTCTCGTGGGAATAAAGCAGCACGGCGTCTGCACGGGTCTCGGCGAAAAGCCGGCGAAGAATGTTGTCGTCGGGGACGATATTCTGCATCCGGTAGCATTCGACGGTCAGGAAAGACAGGTGTCGCTCAGCCAGTCCGGCTTCGAAGCCAACCGCTCGCGGAGAACCCGCAAGATAGAGGAGGGGGCCGTCGGTCAGGCCTGAAGGATGGCTGGAGATCATGGCGGCAAGCTCCGTGCCGCCGCCTTCGGATATGGCGATATTGCTGAATCCGAGATCAGCCGCTTCTTTGGCTGTCGCCTGTCCCACGGCAAAGAGGCGGCGACCAAGGTGAGGCGCAAGATCGGAACCCAATAGCGAAAGCGCCCGGATCGCCTCGGCGCTGGTGACGGCGACGGCGCCCTGCGTGGCCAGGAGCGCTCGTCTCGCCTCCTCGACATCGTGGACAGGTTCAGCCAGCGGCAGCAGCAGGGGTTCGTGTCCCATCTGCGCCAGCCGCCGTATGGTGCGCTCACCCGAATGCTGAGGGCGGGTGACGACGACGCGCATCCTTTATCAGGTCCAGTCTTCGAAGAAGGTGCTGCCGGCCTTGGCGCGGATCGCCTGGCCGGCATTGATGCCGAGCGCCTCGGCATCACGGCGGTGGCCCTCGATGGTGGTCGTATGCACTTGGCGGCCATCCGGGGTGAGGATCATGCCGAAGAAGCGCAGATGATCGCCTTCGCAAATTGCGTAGCCGGCTATCGGCGTGCGACAGGAGCCGTCTAGCACCGCCAGGAAGGCACGCTCGCAGGATACGGCGTCGAAAGTCGGCGCGTCATTCACGGCGGCGAGCAGGTCGTTCATCCTGATATCATCGATGCGGCTTTCGATTGCTATGGCGCCCTGTGCGGGCGCTGGAGGGAATTCGTCCGGGTCGAGAATATCGGTGATGACCTCGACCATGCCCAGTCGCTTCAGGCCGGCAAGCGCCAGCAAGGTCGCGTCGGCCTGTCCCTCTTCCAGTTTGCGAAGACGGGTCTGGACCGAGCCGCGGAAGGTAATGACGTTGATATCTGGGCGCAGACGGCGGATCAGCGCCTGGCGGCGCAACGATGCGGAGCCGACCGTTGCGCCATGCGGCAGCTCGATCAGTTTCGGCGCGGTGCGGCCGATGACGGAATCGCGGATATCTTCGCGCGGCAGATAAGCGGTGAGCGCCAGGCCTTGGGGCAGCTTCGTTGCCATATCCTTGGCGGAGTGGACGGCAAAGTCGAGCTCGCCGGAAATCAGCTTCTCTTCCAACTCTTCCGTGAACAGGCCTTTGCCGCCGATTGCCGCGAGCGACCGGTCGGTAATGCGGTCGCCCTTGGTAGTGAGAACGACGATTTCGAACATTTCTTCCGGAAGACCATGGGCCGCCATCAGGCGGTCGCGTGCCTCGTGCGCCTGGGCGAGCGCCAGCGGGCTGCCGCGCGTGCCGATCCGGAAAGGTTTTGTTTGCATCCGCTTTGATCCGTTGTTACCGACAGTTCCCGTAACCATATTTCCGCTTTATCGCAATCGACCTGTAGGCAACGAACTTTCTCCATGGCATCCATTCTTCGCATTCTCGGCATCGAAACAAGCTGCGACGAAACCGCTGCAGCCATTGTCGAGCGCCGGGATGACGGCACGCCTACGGTCCGTTCCGATGTCATCCTCAGCCAGTTGGACGAGCATAGCGCCTATGGCGGCGTCGTGCCGGAAATTGCTGCGCGTGCGCATGTCGAGGCGCTCGATACGCTGATCGACGAAGCATTGAAACGCGCCAATGTGTCGCTTTCAGACGTCGATGCCATTGCCGCCACGTCCGGCCCGGGCCTCATCGGCGGGCTGCTCGTCGGCCTGATGACCGGCAAGGCGATCTCACGTGCCACAGGCAAGCCACTATACGCCATCAACCATCTGGAAGGCCATGCCCTGACGGCGCGGCTGACCGATGGACTTGCGTTTCCCTATCTCATGCTGCTCGTCTCCGGCGGCCATACCCAGCTGATCCTGGTGCGCGGCGTCGGCCAATACGAGCGCTGGGGCACGACCATCGACGATGCGCTCGGCGAAGCCTTCGACAAGACGGCCAAGCTTCTGGGGCTGCCCTATCCCGGCGGCCCTGCCGTGGAGGCAGCCGCGAAAAACGGCAATCCGGACCGCTTCGATCTGCCGCGGCCGCTGGTCGGCGAAACGCGCCTCGATTTTTCCTTTTCCGGCCTGAAGACTGCGGTACGTCAGGCTGCGACGGCGATTGCGCCTGTCACGGAGCAGGATATCGCCGATATCTGCGCCTCCTTCCAGAAGGCAATCTCGCGCACGCTGAAAGATCGCATCGGCCGGGGCCTGCAGCGCTTCAAGACGGAGTTTCCGAAGACTGAGGAAAAGCCGTCGCTTGTCGTGGCAGGTGGCGTTGCCGCCAATCTCGAGCTGCGCCGCACGCTGCAGGAGCTTTGCGATGCCAATGGTTTCCGCTTCATCGCACCGCCATTGAGATTGTGTACGGATAATGCTGTCATGATCGCCTGGGCTGGACTGGAGCGCATGGCGACGGGGGCCGCACCTGACGATCTCGATGTGCAGCCGCGCTCGCGATGGCCGTTGGATCAGAAGGCGGAAACTCTGCTCGGACATGGCAGACGAGGAGCGAAGGCATGAGCGGTAGAGAGCGGATCGCAGTCATCGGTGCCGGCGCTTTCGGCACGGCGCTTGCCGCGGTCATCGCGCTGACCGGTCGTGCCGATGTGGTGCTCGTCGGACGCAACGCAGGGCTGATGACTGACCTTGCCGCCGACCGCATGCATGACGCTGTCCTGCCCGGCATCGATCTTCCGGATTCGCTGCGGTTTTCAGCCGTGCCGGATGCAATTTCCAATGCCGGCATCGTTCTTTTTGCCATGCCTTCACAGGCGCAGGCCGATGCTGCCCGTCATTATGGCCCTTATCTCGCCAAGGATGCCGTCGTCGTTACGTGCGCGAAGGGTATCGACAAGGTCTCCGGCGATCTGCTGACCGATATGCTGGAGCGAGAGTTGCCGCAGCATGCGATCGCCGTGCTCTCAGGCCCGGGCTTTGCCGCCGACATTGCCAAGGGCCTGCCGACGGCCATGGCGATCGCCGCCGCCGATATGGCGGTGGCCGAGAGACTCGCGCAGGCGATTTCCGGCCCGACGTTTCGCCTCTATGCATCGGATGACCGCATCGGCGTGCAGCTCGGAGGCGCGCTGAAGAATGTCCTCGCCATCGCCTGCGGCATCGTCGAGGGCCGGGGTATCGGCGATTCCGCACGCGCGGCGCTGATCAGCCGTGGTCTTGCCGAGATGTCGCGCTTCGTTGCGGCCAAGGGGGGCAAGGCTGAAACCGTGCGCGGCCTATCGGGTCTTGGCGACCTCGTGCTGACGGCGACCAGCCATCAATCCCGTAATCTCAGGTTCGGTATTGCGCTTGGGCAGGGAGAGACCGTTGATCCAACGCATGGCACGCTGGTCGAGGGCGCCTATGCCGCCTCCATCGCCGCGCGGCTTGCTCAAGAGCTCAGCGTCGACATGCCGATCACCGAGGCAGTCTCCGCCATCATTGACGGCAAGCTCGACATAGCCACAGCCATCGGCCAGTTGATGACACGGCCGATCACAACGGAATAGTTTCTGGGAATAATTTCTGAATATCTGAAGGAGCCAAGCAATGCTGTTTGCCTTTGTCTGCAAGGACAAGCCCGGTCACCTGAATGTTCGCATGGAGACGCGCCCGGCGCATCTGGAGCATCTGAACAAGCTCAATGCCGAAGGCACGTTGAAGATGGCCGGTCCATTCCTGGATGCGGACGGCAAGCCGAACGGTAGTCTCGTTGTCGTCAAGGCTGAGAGCGCCGAGGCCGCCAAGGCGATTGCCGATGCCGATCCCTATACGAAGGCCGGTCTGTTCGAGAGTGTCGAGATCAAGCCGTTCAACTGGGTCTTCAACAATCCGGAGGCATGAGATATGGCGCATTGGCTTTATAAATCCGAGCCGTCCTCCTGGTCTTGGCAGCAGCAGAAGGATGCCGGCGCAAAAGGGACCGAATGGACCGGCGTGCGCAACTATCTCGCCCGCAACAACATGCGGGCCATGCAGATCGGCGACAAGGGTTTCTTCTATCACTCCAATGACGGGCTGGAGGTCGTCGGCATCGTCGAGGTCTGCGCGCTGGCGCATCCGGATTCGACCGCCAAGGACGATCCTCGCTGGGAATGTGTCGACATCCGCGCGGTGCGCGATATGCCGAATCCGGTGACCCTCAAGGACATCAAGGCCAATCCGAAGCTTTCGCAAATGGCGCTCGTCACCTCCATGCGGCTTTCGGTGCAGCCGGTGACGGATGATGAATGGCTCGAAGTCTGCCGCATGGGCGGTCTGGACAATCCGCCGGTCTGATTCCGCCTCGTTTGGCAGGGGGGAGATTCATTGAAAACCGATCCGGAAAGCTTCATCCGTGCCAATACCAGCCTCATGGCGCCGCCGCATGTGCCGGAAATCCGGCTGCATCTGGCAAGCGAGGCGCATGAGCTCTGGCTGAAGACGGAAGAGGAGCTGGAAGAGATCGGCCTGCCGCCGCCCTTCTGGGCCTTTGCCTGGGCGGGTGGCCAGGGTCTCGCGCGCTACATCCTCGATCATCCAGAGATCGTTGCCGGCAGAAGCGTCCTGGATTTTGCCAGCGGCTCCGGGCTTGTCGCGATTGCCGCCAAGCGTGCGGGTGCGCGGCATGTGCTCGCCGTCGATATCGATCCATGGGCGGGCACGGCGATCCAGCTCAATGCCGTTGAAAACGATGTGGCCCTGAATTTTTCCAGCGATGATATTATCGGGCAGGCCGTGGATGCGGGCGTCATTCTTGCCGGCGATGTCTTCTATGATCGCGATTTTGCCGCGGGCCTCGTTCCCTGGCTAAGACGTTTGGCGGGCGACGGGAAGACGGTTCTGGTCGGCGATCCCGGCAGAGCCTATCTTCCCAAGGATCGTCTGGAAGAGCAGGCAACCTATCAAGTGCCGGTGACGCGGGCGCTCGAGGACAGCGAAGTCAAGAAAACGACGGTCTGGCGATTTCTCGCCGATTGACAGCCATCAGTGCCGGATGACGCAGACGCCTGCTTCGTATGAGCAGGGATTGCCGGCATAGCGGACATCGATGACCTTCGCCTTCGGCCGCAGCGGCACGGTAGCGGGCTGGGCATAAGGATTGTAGCCGCCATAGCCGATAACATAGGTGCCGCCATCGGCCCGATAGACGTCGGCCGAGCCGGCATAGCTGCCGGCGCTTGCTGCGTCGCGTCGTTCCATGATCACGATCCGGGCGGGTTGCTGCCCCGAACCCTGCGGCTGGGATATCTGGTTGAGGCGCACGATGCCGGAGCGGTCGTGATGGTGCCAGTGGCGATAGTCGCTGGCCGAAGTCGGCGTCGAGGAAAGAGCGGCTGCCGCGAAAACGAGCGCTGCTGCCTTGAAAAGATGCGGGGCCATGATTCGATCCGCTTCGGTTCGTTAATGAAATCTTAACGGCAGATTGCCCGAAGACCGCAGCGAAGTCCATGTCAGGCTTGCCGAAATGGTAAATGGGCCGGAATGGGAGGCTCTTCTCTGCATGCTCGCTAAAGTGCAGTGCGATCCGAATCGATTAAATTCGATGCAGGCATCAATTGTGCTTGTCGATGGGCGTCTCTGTGATTATTGGTCGCAATGATGCAACGCACACTGCACGTCTCTGCGCGCGCGTTGCCCCGGATATCCGGGTTCTAAGCGTACCGTAACGCCGCGAGGTTCTGATGGCGAACGTCACACAAAACCGGCCTCTGTCGCCGCATCTGCAAATCTACAAACCCATCCCCACCATGGTCATGTCGATCGTCCACCGCATCACCGGCGGCGCGCTCTACTTCGGCACACTGCTGGTCGCCTGGTGGCTGATCGCCGCGGCGACGGGTCAGGGCTATTTCGATCTGGTCAACTGGATCATGGGCACGATCATCGGCCGCATCGTCCTGCTCGGCTACACCTGGGCGCTGCTGCACCATATGCTTGGCGGTCTGCGCCATTTCGTGTGGGATCTCGGGCATGGTTTCGATCCCGCCGTTTCGACCAGGATGGCCAAGGCCACACTCATCGCCTCGATCTGTCTGACCGCGCTGGTCTGGATCATCGGCATCGCCATCCGGCTGGGTTGATTGGCATGATCGCTACCGGAAGCGCTTGGGCGCATTTCGGATCATGCTTTAAAGGATATTTCTCATGGATATGCGCACTCCTCTGGGCAAAGTCCGCGGTCTCGGTTCCGCAAAGGAAGGTACCGATCATTTCTGGCGCCAGCGCCTGACCGCCGTTGCCAATGTTCCCCTCTTTCTCTTCTTCGTCATCTTCCTGATGATCTATGCCGGCGCGCCCTACGCTGAAGTCGTGCATGCGATCTCGAACCCGATCGTCGCTGTCATCTTCGGCCTGATGGTGATCTCCGCCCTCATTCATATGAAGATCGGCATGCAGGTCATCATCGAGGACTATGTTCATGGCGAATTCGCCAAGATCGTCCTTCTCATGCTCAACACGTTCTTCGCGATCGTGGTGGCGGGGCTCTGTCTTTTCGCCATTCTGAAGATCGCGTTCGTAGGATAATTGCATCATGGCACCGAACTCATCCGCTCAGAATGGGCCCGCTCAAAACGGGAAAGCCTACAAGTATATCGACCACTCCTATGACGTGATCGTCGTCGGCGCCGGCGGTGCCGGCCTGCGCGCCACGCTCGGCATGGCTGAACAGGGCTTCCGCACCGCCTGCATCACCAAGGTCTTCCCGACCCGCTCGCACACCGTCGCAGCCCAGGGCGGCATCGCCGCCTCGTTGCAGAACATGACGCCGGACAGCTGGCAGTGGCACCTCTACGACACCGTCAAAGGCTCCGACTGGCTCGGCGATGTCGATGCCATGCAGTACATGGTGATGGAAGCGCCGAAGGCTGTCTACGAGCTTGAGCATTACGGCGTGCCCTTCTCGCGCAACGAAGAAGGCAAGATCTATCAGCGCCCGTTCGGCGGCCACATGCAGAATTTCGGCGAGGGACCGCCGGTGCAGCGCACCTGTGCCGCCGCCGACCGTACCGGCCACGCCATCCTGCATACGCTTTACGGCCAGTCGCTGCGCAACAATGCGGAATTCTTCATCGAATATTTCGCGCTCGACCTCATTATGTCCGACGATGGCAGCCGCTGCACCGGCGTCGTTGCCTGGTGCCTCGATGACGGCACGATCCATCGCTTCGCCGCCAAGATGGTGGTACTGGCGACCGGTGGCTACGGCCGCGCCTATTTCTCGGCAACATCCGCCCATACCTGCACCGGCGACGGTGGTGGTATGGTGGCTCGCGCCGGCCTGCCGCTGCAGGACATGGAATTCGTTCAGTTCCACCCGACCGGCATCTACGGCTCCGGCTGCCTGATCACCGAAGGCGCACGCGGCGAAGGCGGTTATCTCGTCAATTCCGAAGGCGAGCGCTTCATGGAACGCTATGCGCCTTCGGCGAAGGACCTTGCTTCGCGTGACGTCGTTTCACGTTGCATGACGCTTGAGATCCGTGAGGGTCGCGGCGTCGGCAAGAACAAGGATCATATCTTCCTGCACCTCGACCATCTCGATCCGGCCGTGCTGCACGAGCGTCTTCCCGGCATTTCCGAAAGCGCACGCATCTTCGCCGGCGTCGATGTGACCCGTGACCCGATCCCCGTCCTGCCGACCGTTCACTACAATATGGGCGGCATTCCGACGAACTATTGGGGCGAAGTGCTGAATGCCGACAGCAACAATCCCGAGCGCGTGCTGCCGGGCCTGATGGCCGTCGGCGAAGCCGGCTGTGCATCGGTGCATGGTGCCAATCGCCTCGGCTCCAACTCGCTGATCGACCTCGTGGTGTTTGGCCGTGCCGCCGCTATCCGTGCCGGGCAGGTCATCGACCGCGTCGGCCCGGTTCCTCCGGTCAACGTTGCGGCCTGCGACAAGATCATGGAACGCTTCGACCGCCTGCGTCACGCCAGCGGCTCGACACCGACGGCAGCACTGCGCGAAAAGATGCAGCGCGCCATGCAGGAAGATGCGGCCGTGTTCCGCACGCAGGAATCGCTGGAATCCGGCTGCCGCCGTCTTTCGGAAATCTGGGGTGAAATGTCCGACATCAAGGTCACCGACCGTTCGCTGATCTGGAATTCCGACCTCGTCGAAACGCTGGAGCTGCATAATCTGATGGCCAACGCCATCACGACGATCTACGGCGCCGAGGCCCGCAAGGAAAGCCGCGGTTCGCATGCCCGCGAAGACTATACAGAGGGCAAGTTCGCCGGCCGCGACGACGAGAACTGGCGCAAGCACACGCTTGCCTGGGTCAACGAGGCGGGCGACGTGAAGCTCGACTATCGTCCGGTTCACACCGACCTGATCGCCGAAGGCATCGATCCGCACAAGATCGAGCCGAAGGCACGCGTGTACTGATCTGAGAGGAACTGACCATGGTTGAACTCGCTCTCCCCAAGAACTCTCAGATGCGCGAAGGCAAGGTCTGGCCGAAGCCGGTCGGCGCCAAGAACACGCGCGAATTCCGCGTCTATCGCTGGAGCCCGGATGACGGCCAGAATCCGAGCATCGACACCTATTATATCGATGTCGACGATTGCGGCCCGATGGTGCTCGACGGTCTGCTCTATATCAAGAACAACATCGACCCGACGTTGACCCTGCGCCGCTCCTGTCGCGAAGGCATTTGCGGCTCCTGCGCGATGAACATCGACGGCACCAACACGCTCGCCTGCACCAAGGGTCTGGACGAGATCAAGGGCACGGTGAAGGTCTATCCGCTGCCGCACATGCCCGTCGTCAAGGACCTCGTGCCGGATCTGACGAACTTCTACGCCCAGCACCGCTCGATCGAACCTTGGCTGAAGACGGTATCGCCGCCGCCGGCCAAGGAATGGAAGCAGAGCCATGAAGACCGCCTCAAGCTCGACGGCCTCTACGAATGCATCCTGTGCGCCTGCTGCTCGACCTCCTGTCCGAGCTACTGGTGGAACGGCGACCGTTACCTGGGGCCGGCCGTTCTGCTGCAGGCCTATCGCTGGCTGATCGACTCCAGAGACGAAGCCAAGGGCGAGCGCCTCGACAACCTCGAGGATCCGTTCCGCCTCTATCGCTGCCATACGATCATGAACTGCGCCCAGACCTGCCCGAAGGGTCTGAACCCGGCCAAGGCGATCGCCGAAATCAAGAAGATGATGGTCGAGCGGCGGGTCTGACCCGCCGTTTCCGGTCATTTGACCGCGAACGAAAGAAAGAATGCTTCGGTAGATTTGCCGAAGCGCCCGAGTGGCCTACAGGCAAGATGATGTATCATTCCGTCTCGGATGGGATCGATCAGGACGGCGAAATTTGCCACTGGCGTCCATTTTGGGTGAGGCTGTCAGAGATTAGCCTTGAAACCACCCGATTCTTGTCCAGCTATCGCCTACGGCAATTTGTAGCGGTATCGACTTGATTAACCAAAGTGAAATACGATAATTCGGACATCATTAAATATCACTTTGCCGATGTCAGCGGTGGACAATCATTTAGGAGTGTGATGATGCAGTTTAGATATGCAGTGACGGCTGCGGCGATTGGTCTGTCGCTTGCCGGTTGCCAGCGCACGGCATACAACAACGACAGTTATTCTTCTCCGCCGCCACTGCAGGCTCAGCCTGTTCCTTCCGTACAATCCAGCCAGCTTCCGCCCGCAGGCGCCGGCAACGGTTCGCAATTCCCTGCCGCTCCAGCGAGCGCGCCGAATGCGGCCAATCCAGCGCAGCAGCAGGCGATGGCGGCTTCGGCCATGGATGTCACGAAGGAATCGATGGTCGGCAGCTGGAAGGTGAGCAACGGCGGATCGAGCTGCGACATGTTCCTGACGCTGACCAACCTCGGCAGCGGCTCGCGCGGCGGCACGCGCGGCTGCGCGGGCGAACTCACCTCGATGGGGTCGTGGGAAGTCTCCGGCAAGCAGGTTCTCCTGAAGAATCGTGACGGTTCGACGATCGGTACGGTCTACAAGACGGCCGATTCGCGTTTTGACGGTTCGACTGCCTCCGGCCAGCCGCTCAGCCTCAGCCGATAAGCTTATTTTGAAAGGGGCAGCACCTTTCGGGTGCGCCCTTGTTTTGCACAGGCGGATATTTCCCCATGCAGCCCATGCCAGATTATTCGATCAGCGTCTGCGAACAGCTGAAGGCGCTGACGGCGTCCGGATCCCTCCAGGTGGATTCGGCGCAGATGGATGTGGCGAAAATGCTGGATCGGGTGCTTGCCGATCTCAAGCGCAAGCGGCCCGCCGCGAAATCCAGCGCGCTCGGCTGGATGTTTGCCGCGCGCAAGAAATCGGCCGAGACGATCAAGGGCCTCTATATTCACGGCAGCGTCGGCCGCGGCAAGACCATGTTGATGGATATGTTCTTCGCGATGGCGCCCTGCCCGAAGAAGCGCCGGGCGCATTTTTTCGAGTTCATGAACGATGTGCACAACCGGATTGCGGCGCAGCGGCTGAAATTCAAGAACGGCGAGACAAAGCAGACCGACCCCATACCGCCTGTTGCCGCCGATCTCTACGCCGAAGCCGAATTGCTGTGCTTCGATGAATTCACGGTCACCGACATTGCCGATGCGATGATCCTCTCGCGGCTATTTTCGGAGCTATTCTCGCTCGGCTGCGTGCTGATCGCCACCTCGAATGTCGAACCTGATAATCTCTACCGTGATGGGCTCAATCGCGGCCTCTTCCTGCCTTTCATCGATCTCCTCAAGAAGCATGTCGATGTGGTGACGCTGGATTCGCCGACCGATTACCGCATGGAGAAGCTGAACAGCCAGCCCGTATATCTGACACCGCTCGATCAGCGCACCGACATGGCGATGGATGCATCCTGGATGCAGGCGTTGCACGGGCGCAAGGCGCAGCCGGCGGAGATCCCGATGAAGGGGCGCTCCATCCACGTCCCGCTCGCCGTCGACCGCATGGCGCGCTTTTCCTTCGCCGATCTCTGCGACGCGCCGCTCGGGCCTGCCGATTTCCTCGCCATCGCCGAACGTTTCGATACGATCTTCCTCGATCGCGTGCCGAAGCTCGGCCCGGACAAGCGCAACCAGACGAAGCGTTTCATCATTCTGATCGACACGCTTTACGACCATAATATCCGCCTTTACGTCTCCGCGGCTGCCATGCCGGAAGATCTCCTCGAGGAGCGGCGGGGGACCGAGGGCTTCGAATTCGACCGCACGGCATCGCGGCTTTTCGAGATGCGCAGTGCCGAATATCTCGCGCAGACTCCGGCCCGGCGCGCTGCCGAGTAACAATTCGGTGACAGAGTTTCTTACGTTTACGTAAGAATTTTTCGATCTAACCGATTGAAATTCCTGATCTCAAAATAATCAATTGCCAATTTCGACCTTTGGGTCTATGCGATTGGCGGCTATTGTGGATGCCTGTCACGGTGTCCCGCCACGGATTTTGATCGCAAAGGATACACCGAAATGGCGCGCAACAAGATCGCACTTATTGGTTCTGGCATGATTGGTGGCACGCTGGCGCATCTCGCCGGCCTGAAGGAACTGGGCGACATCGTCCTGTTCGACATCGCGGACGGCATTCCTCAGGGCAAGGGTCTCGACATCGCCCAGTCCTCTCCCGTCGAGGGCTTCGACGCCAACCTCACCGGCGCCAGCGACTATTCCGCGATCGAGGGCGCTGACGTCTGCATCGTCACCGCCGGCGTTCCCCGCAAGCCGGGCATGAGCCGCGACGATCTCCTCGGCATCAACCTCAAGGTCATGGAGCAGGTCGGCGCCGGCATCAAGAAGTACGCCCCGAACGCTTTCGTGATCTGCATCACCAATCCGCTCGACGCCATGGTCTGGGCGCTGCAGAAGTTCTCGGGCCTGCCGACCAACAAGGTTGTCGGTATGGCTGGCGTGCTCGATAGCTCGCGCTTCCGCCTCTTCCTCGCCAAGGAATTCAACGTATCGGTCGAAGACGTCACGGCTTTCGTCCTCGGCGGCCACGGCGATTCGATGGTGCCGCTTGCTCGCTACTCCACCGTTGCCGGCATTCCGCTGACCGACCTCGTCACCATGGGCTGGCTCACTGCCGAGCGCCTCGAAGAAATCATCCAGCGCACCCGTGATGGTGGCGCCGAGATCGTCGGCCTGCTCAAGACCGGCTCTGCCTATTACGCTCCGGCAGCTTCCGCCATTGCGATGGCCGAATCCTACCTCAAGGACAAGAAGCGCGTTCTGCCTTGCGCCGCTCATCTCGATGGTCAGTACGGCGTGAAGGACATGTATGTCGGCGTTCCCACCGTCATCGGTGCCGGCGGCATCGAGCGCGTCATCGAGATCGACCTGAACAAGGCCGAAAAGGAAGCCTTCGACAAGTCGGTCGCAGCCGTTGCCGGCCTCTGCGAAGCCTGCGCCACCATCGCGCCGTCGCTGAAATAATCTAGCCGTTCCAACAGGGATAAATCCATGAATATTCATGAATACCAGGCCAAGGCGCTGTTGAAGAGCTATGGCGCACCCGTCGCGGACGGCGTTGCCATCTTCTCCGCCGATGAAGCCGCTGCTGCTGCCAAGCAGCTTCCAGGCCCGCTTTACGTCGTCAAGAGCCAGATCCACGCCGGCGGCCGCGGCAAGGGCAAGTTCAAGGAACTCGGCCCGGATGCCAAGGGCGGCGTTCGCCTCGCCAAGTCCGTTGACGATGTTGTCGCCAACGCCAAGGACATGCTCGGCAACACGCTGGTGACCAAGCAGACCGGCCCTGCCGGCAAGCAGGTCAACCGCCTCTACATCGAAGACGGCGCCGACATCGACCGCGAACTCTACCTCTCGATCCTGGTCGACCGTTCCGTCGGTCAGGTCGCTTTCGTCGTTTCGACCGAAGGCGGTATGGACATCGAGACTGTTGCGCACGACACGCCGGAAAAGATCATCACCGTCGCCATCGACCCGTCGACGGGCGTGACGGCTGCCGACACGGCTGCTCTTTCCGACGCGCTGAAGCTCGAGGGTGCTGCCCGCGAAGACGCTGCCAAGCTCTTCCCGATCCTCTACAAGGCCTTCGTCGAAAAGGACATGGCGCTCCTCGAAGTCAACCCGCTGATCGTCATGACCAACGGCCGCCTGCGCGTTCTCGACGCCAAGGTTTCCTTCGACGGTAACGCTCTCTTCCGTCACGAAGACGTCCGCGCGCTGCGCGACGCGTCGGAAGAAGACGAGAAGGAAATCCAGGCGCACGAATATGACCTCGCCTATGTCGCCCTAGACGGCAACATCGGCTGCATGGTCAACGGCGCCGGTCTCGCCATGGCAACCATGGACATCATCAAGCTCTACGGCGCTGAGCCGGCGAACTTCCTCGATGTCGGCGGTGGCGCCACCAAGGAAAAGGTTACGGCCGCCTTCAAGATCATCACTGCCGATCCGGCTGTCCAGGGCATTCTGGTCAACATCTTCGGCGGCATCATGAAGTGCGACGTCATTGCCGAAGGCGTGCTCGCAGCCGTCAAGGAAGTCGGTCTGAAGGTTCCGCTCGTCGTTCGCCTCGAAGGCACCAATGTCGAGCTCGGCAAGAAGATCATCAACGAATCCGGTCTCAACGTCATCTCCGCAGATGACCTGGACGATGCCGCCCAGAAGATCGTGAAGGCAGTCAAGGGCTGATCGGGATGGCTGCTTCCTTCGCTCCAACGGCTGCTCATCTCCGCCTCGGTGCCTTTGCCGGCACCTGGGAAGGGGAAGAGCATGTCGCGGCTTCGGCCTGGACGAAGGAAGGCATGGCAACCGCGCGCCTCACGGCCGAATGTCTGTTCGGCGGTTTTTTCGTCGAACAGCGCTACGTGCAGACGCGGGACGGCAGCACGTCGTTCGAAGCCCGGAACATTCTCGGCTTCGACGCTGCCGATCAGGCCTACAAGCTCTATCAGTTCGATACGGTGGGTTTCGTGCCTGCCGCGCCGGCTTCCGGCGAATGGATCGACGACAAGCTTGTCCTGACTAAGGTCTCGCCGCGCGGTCAGCAACGCACTCTCTTCCAGTTCGAAAATGAAGACTGCTACCGTATGGGCGTCACGTTCTCGCCCGCCGGCAGCGATACATGGCAGGAGGTCGTCAGTGGCTCATATCGCCGCGTTGCCTCCGCGTCTTCCAACCTCTCGTAACAAAGGCCTCGCATGTCTATTCTCATCAACAAAGACACCAAGGTTCTGGTTCAGGGCCTGACCGGCAAGACCGGTACCTTCCACACCGAACAGGCGCTTGCCTATCACGGCACGAAGATGGTCGGCGGCATCCACCCTTCCAAGGGCGGTGAAACCTGGACCGGCAAGGACGGCGAAAAGCTGCCGATCTTCAAGTCCGTCGCCGAAGGCAAGGACGCGACCGGCGCCAACGCCTCGGTCATCTACGTGCCGCCGGCAGGCGCTGCGGCTGCGATCCTCGAAGCGATCGAAGCCGAGATCCCGCTGATCGTCTGCATCACGGAAGGCATTCCGGTTGCCGACATGGTCAAGGTCAAGGACCGCCTGATCAAGTCGAAGTCGCGTCTGATCGGACCGAACTGCCCGGGCGTTCTCACCCCGAACGAATGCAAGATCGGCATCATGCCGGGCTCCATCTTCAAGAAGGGCTCCGTCGGCGTTCTCTCGCGTTCCGGCACGCTGACTTATGAAGCCGTGTTCCAGACCACCAATGAGGGCCTCGGCCAGACGACCGCTGTCGGCATCGGTGGCGACCCGGTCAAGGGCACCGAATTCATCGACATCCTGGAAATGTTCCTCGCCGACGACGAAACCAAGTCGATCATCATGATCGGCGAAATCGGCGGTTCGGCTGAAGAAGAAGCCGCGCAGTTCCTCAAGGACGAAGCCAAGAAGGGCCGCAAGAAGCCGATGGTCGGCTTCATCGCCGGCCGCACGGCACCTCCCGGCCGCACCATGGGCCATGCGGGCGCCGTGATTTCCGGCGGCAAGGGCGGCGCGGAAGACAAGATCGCAGCGATGGAAGCCGCAGGCATCCGCGTGTCGCCGTCGCCGGCGCGTCTCGGCAAGACGCTGGTGGAAGTCCTGAAGGGCTGAGCCTACCTATCGCAATGCCGGACGGGGCGGCAGTCGCCTTGTCCCGTCCGGTTTAGACATTCGTAAGTGCATAGCTGCGGCCTTCATGGCTGTGAACGAATACGGTCGCCGGGAACCCGAAAACCGGCAATGCAAACAAGTTGGGAGACGGGCGAGAGCGCCCGCAGATTCACCATGGCAAGGCAAGAAGCCAACGAGCAATTTCAGATCACCTCGTTCCTGGATGGCGCCAACGCTGCCTATATCGAGCAGCTCTACGCGCGCTACGAGGACGATCCTTCATCGGTTTCCGACGAATGGCGGTCTTTCTTCAAGGCGCTCGAGGATAGTCCCGACGATGTGAAGAAGGCAGCCAAGGGCGCCTCCTGGCAGCGGAAGAACTGGCCGATCCCGGCAAAGGGCGATCTGGTTTCCGCGCTCGATGGCGACTGGGGCGTGGTCGAAAAGGTCATCGAAACCAAGCTGAAGGCGAAGGCGGAAACTGCCGGTACGCCGGCGAGCGCGACCGACGTCCTGCAGGCGACGCGCGACAGCGTCCGCGCCATCATGATGATCCGCGCCTATCGCATGCGCGGCCACCTGCACGCCAAGCTTGACCCGCTCGGCATCGCCGCACCGGTCGAAGACTACAAGGAACTGTCGCCGGAAGCCTACGGCTTCACCGAGGCCGACCTCGACCGCAAGATCTTCATCGACAACGTGCTCGGCCTCGAATTCGCAACCATTCGCGAGATGATCGAGATTCTCGAGCGCACCTACTGCTCCACCCTCGGCGTCGAGTTCATGCACATCTCCAATCCGGAGGAAAAGGCATGGATTCAGGAACGCATCGAAGGGCCGGACAAGGGAATCGCTTTCAATCCCGAACGTAAGAAGGCCATCCTGCAGAAGGTCATCGAAGCCGAAGGCTACGAGCAGTTCCTCGACGTCAAGTTCAAGGGCACCAAGCGTTTCGGCCTCGACGGCGGTGAATCGCTGATCCCGGCGCTCGAACAGATCCTGAAAAGCGGCAGCCAGCTCGGTCTCCGCGAAGCCGTCTTCGGCATGGCCCATCGCGGCCGCCTGAACGTGCTGTCCCAGGTCATGGGCAAGCCGCACCGTGCCATCTTCCACGAGTTCAAGGGCGGTTCCTATGCGCCGGACGAAGTCGAAGGTTCGGGCGACGTGAAGTACCATCTCGGTGCCTCCTCGGACCGCGATTTCGACGGCGCCAAGGTGCACGTCTCGCTGACGGCAAACCCGTCGCACCTCGAAATTGTCAACCCGGTCGTCATGGGCAAGGCCCGCGCCAAGCAGGACATGGGTGCCACGCAGTGGGACGGTGACATCATCCCGCTTTCCGAGCGTGCCAAGGTCGTGCCACTGTTGATCCATGGTGACGCGGCTTTCGCCGGCCAGGGCGTCGTTGCCGAAATCCTCGGCCTTTCCGGTCTGCGCGGCCACCGTGTAGCCGGCACCATGCACGTCATCATCAACAACCAGATCGGCTTCACTACCAATCCGGCCTTCTCGCGCTCGTCGCCCTATCCGTCCGACGTCGCCAAGATGATCGAGGCGCCGATCTTCCACGTCAACGGCGACGATCCGGAAGCCGTCGTCTATGCGGCGAAGATCGCGACCGAATTCCGCATGAAGTTCCACAAGCCCGTTGTGGTTGATCTCTTCTGCTACCGCCGCTACGGCCACAATGAAGGCGATGAGCCGTCCTTCACGCAGCCGAACATGTACAAGGTCATCCGTGCCCACAAGACGGTGCTGCAGATCTATTCGCAGCGGCTGATCAGCGAAGGCGTGCTGACCGAAGGCGAAGTCGAGAAGATGAAGGCCGATTGGCGCGCCCACCTTGAGCAGGAGTTCGAGGCCGGCCAGTCCTACAAGCCGAACAAGGCTGACTGGCTTGACGGCGAGTGGTCCGGCCTGCACACGGCCGACAATGCCGACGAGCAGCGCCGCGGCAAGACCGCCGTTCCGATGAAGTCGCTGAAGGAGATCGGCCGCAAGTTGTCGGAAATCCCGGCCGGCTTCCATGCGCACCGCACCATCCAGCGCTTCATGGAAAATCGCGCCAACATGGTGCAGACGGGCGAGGGCATCGATTGGGCCATGGCGGAAGCTCTGGCATTCGGTTCGCTCGTCGTCGAAGGCCATAAGATCCGCCTGTCCGGTCAGGATTGCGAACGCGGCACCTTCTCGCAGCGTCATTCGGTACTCTACGATCAGGAAACCGAAGAGCGCTATATCCCGCTCGCCAATCTCTCGCCGACTCAGGCCCGCTACGAAGTCATTAACTCGATGCTCTCGGAAGAAGCGGTTCTCGGCTTCGAATACGGTTATTCGCTCGCCCGTCCGAACGCGCTAACCCTCTGGGAAGCCCAGTTCGGCGACTTCGCCAACGGCGCGCAGGTCGTGTTCGACCAGTTCATCTCGTCGGGCGAACGCAAGTGGCTGCGCATGTCCGGTCTCGTCTGCCTGCTGCCGCATGGCTACGAAGGTCAAGGTCCGGAACACTCTTCGGCCCGTCTGGAACGTTATCTGCAGCTCTGCGCCGAAGACAACATGCAGGTCGCCAACGTCACGACGCCGGCGAACTACTTCCATATCCTGCGCCGTCAGCTGAAGCGCGACTTCCGCAAGCCGCTGATCCTGATGACGCCGAAGTCGCTGCTGCGCCACAAGCGCGCCGTATCGACCCTGGCGGAGATGGCCGGCGAAAGCTCCTTCCATCGCCTGCTTTGGGATGATGCGGAGCTGATCAAGGACAGCCCGATCAAGCTGCAGAAGGACAACAAGATCCGTCGCGTCGTCATCTGCTCGGGCAAGGTCTATTACGATCTGCTGGAAGAGCGCGAGAAGCGCGGTATCGACGACATCTACCTGCTGCGCATCGAACAGCTCTATCCGTTCCCGGCCAAGGCGCTCATCAACGAGCTCAGCCGCTTCCGCAATGCGGAGATGGTCTGGTGCCAGGAAGAGCCGAAGAACATGGGCGCATGGTCCTTTATCGATCCGTATCTGGAATGGGTGCTTGCCCATATCGATGCCAAGTACCAGCGCGTTCGCTACACCGGCCGTCCGGCCGCCGCCTCTCCGGCGACGGGCCTGATGTCCAAGCATCTGTCGCAGCTTGCGGCGTTCCTCGAGGACGCGCTCGGCGGTTAAGGGGTTGCGCGATGGCCTATTTCCATCTGAAACTTGTGCCGCCGCGCCCTAGCTTTCCGCATGACGGCACAGAGGAGGAGATGGCCGCCATGCAGCAGCACGCAGCCTATTGGCGAAAACATGCGAGTGCCGGGACGGCAATTGTCGTCGGCCCGGTCTTCGCGGCCGATGGTGCTTTCGGCGTGGCTATCGTCGATGTGGAGCATGCCGATGCCGCCAAATCGCTTGGCGATGCCGATCCCGTCCTTCTCGCCGGGCTCGGTTTCCGTATCGAAATCTCGCCGATGCCCTCACTCATTCTCCGGCCGTCCGTCGCCGGTAATTCTATCTAAGTCATAACGACGAAAAATCAGGATCTGAACAATGGCCACTGAAATCCGCGTTCCTACCCTCGGCGAATCCGTCAGCGAAGCGACCGTCGGTACCTGGTTCAAGAAGGTCGGCGATGCCATCAAGGCCGATGAGCCGCTTCTCGAACTCGAAACCGACAAGGTGACGATCGAAGTTCCGGCGCCTGCTGCCGGCACGCTTTCCGAAATCGTTGTCCAGGCCGGCGAGACCGTAGGTCTTGGCGCGCTGCTCGGCCAGATCTCCGCCGGCAACGGCGCCGCCGCCGCTCCGGCACAAGCTGCCGCACCTGCTGCTGCTCCGGCCCCTGCAGCTGCTGCGCCGGTTGCCGCCCCCGCCGTTTCCGCTCCGGCTTCCTCCATGCCGCCGGCACCGGCTGCCGGTAAGCTGCTTGCTGAAAACAATCTCTCCGCCGATCAGGTCGAAGGCAGCGGCAAGCGCGGCCAGGTCCTGAAGGGCGATGTCATCGCCGCTGTCGCCAAGGCTGCGTCGGCTCCCGCTGCTGCACCGGCAGCACCCGTTGCCGCTCGCGCTCCGACGGCCGTTGAGGACGTCAGCCGCGAAGAGCGCGTCAAGATGACCCGCCTGCGCCAGACGATCGCCAAGCGCCTCAAGGATGCGCAGAACACCGCCGCCATGCTCACCACCTATAACGAGGTGGACATGAAGGCCGTCATGGACCTGCGCAACAAGTACAAGGACGTCTTCGAGAAGAAGCATGGCGTGAAGCTCGGCTTCATGGGCTTCTTCACCAAGGCCGTTACCCACGCGCTGAAGGAACTGCCGGCTGTCAACGCCGAGATCGACGGCACCGACATCATCTACAAGAACTACTGCCATGTCGGCATGGCTGTCGGCACCGACAAGGGCCTTGTCGTTCCCGTGATCCGCGACGCCGACCAGATGTCGATCGCGGAAGTCGAGAAGGAGCTTGGCCGTCTGGCGAAGGCTGCTCGCGACGGTTCGCTGGCGATGGCCGACATGCAGGGCGGCACCTTCACCATTACCAATGGCGGCGTCTATGGTTCGCTGATGTCCTCGCCGATCCTGAATGCGCCGCAGTCGGGCATTCTCGGCATGCACAAGATCCAGGAGCGTCCGGTCGCCATCGGCGGCCAGGTCGTCATCCGCCCGATGATGTATCTGGCGCTCTCCTACGATCATCGCATCGTCGACGGCAAGGAAGCGGTGACCTTCCTCGTGCGCGTCAAGGAAAGCCTGGAAGATCCGGAACGTCTCGTTCTCGATCTCTAAGGGGAGCGTTGGATCATGTCGACATGGCCCATGCGGACGCTGCGCGGATTGCTATGCGCCGTCGCCGCATGGGTGCCATCGTCCGCCAATGCGGGTGAGCTCGACATTTCCAAGCTCAGCAGCAATCTCGATTTGGCGTCGCTTGGCGACGCCGATCTTGCCGCCCGCTCGATCAATGTCCTGCACATCGGCAAGGTGGAACTGACCTCCGGGCGCATCGTCGCCAGCGACCCGCTCGTCGGGCCTGACCGCGCGGCATTTACCCGCTCTGTCTCCCCTGGCGATTATCCTGTCAACTTGTATCAGGCCTTCGGCCGCATCGCTGCGGCCAGCATGCGTTTTGCCGAGGGCAAGCCGGTGCGCTGGGAACTGGCCGTAGTCCCCGACCAGGATATCAATTCGCTGAAGAATGACGAATTCTTCGGCTATCCGGTCGATGCCGGTCTCGGCTGCTACATGGATGCCGATACCTTCGCATTGATCCAGGAGCGCGAAAACAAGATCCGGCTGGAAAAAGCGTCGTCGGATATCAACTACTATGACGATGTTCTGGCGTCCGAGCTGCAGCCGAATAATGACGACTACGTCTTACATCGGCCGATATCGATCAAGCGCGGCAACGTCGCCATCTTCTCGAGCGGCTGGGGTGATGGATTCTATCCGGTGTTCTGGGGGCTGGATGCCGCCGGCAGGCCGCTGGTTCTGTTCACCGATTTCGGCGTGATCGAGAATGCCGACGGCCGGCGCGAGCCGGGAGGAGGCTGAGCATGCCGGCCGAAAGCATGATGGCGCGACTGGCTTCGATGCCTTGGATAATGTTGGCTTGTGCGGTCAATCCCGTGCCTGCCTATGCGGAAGAATGCGTGCAGGAGAAGGCTGTCTATGTCGATATGGACAATGCCTATGAGCTGCGCTTCGAGCCCATGGAAGCGGACTCGTCGGTTAGCAACAGGTTCAAGCTCACAGTGCGCAACACCAATATCGTGGCCGATGGGATCGTGATGCGCACGGACGACCATTTGCGCGCCGATGGACGGATCATGTTCGAATGCCCTGAAGGGGATGTGACCGGGGCCGATCTCAGGGCCTGCACGGTTTGGCAGGGTATGGTCTATGCCTCGGATCTGAAGGGGCATATCCGCGCGCTGCCGGCGGAAGGCGAGAGTGCAGCGGATCGGCTTTTCCTGCCGGCGCTCGGTCCCTCGATCCAGAAATCGTCCCTCTGGGGCAAGGGCAAGGCGACCGTCGCGCCCTGGGATGTCCTTAGTCTGAAAGGATGCAATCAATGATCGGCGATGCACCTGTTCTTCTGGTGACCGGCGGCAGCCGTGGCATCGGTGCTGCCATTTGCCTGGCGGCCGCCCAGCACGGCTGGGCCGTGGCGGTCAATTATGCGTCCAACAAGGATGCGGCCGAGGCCGTGGTGGGGACGATCGTTGACGCCGGCGGCGAGGCGATCGCGATCGCCGGCGATGTCGGTAAGCCCGAGGATATCAAATCCATCTTCGCCAAGGTCGACACGCATTTCGGCCGCATCGACGGGCTCGTCAACAATGCCGGCATTGTCGATGTCATCCAGCGCCTGGATGAAATGACGCCTGAACGGATCGACCGCATGTTCCGCATCAATGTCACCGGTTCGATGCTGGCGGCGGCTGAAGCTGTGCGCCGCATGTCGACCCGGCATGGCGGCAAGGGCGGAGTGATCGTCAACCTCTCCTCCATGGCCGCCACGCTCGGCGGCGGCGGACAATATGTCGATTATGCCGCCTCCAAGGGCGCGATCGATACGTTCACTGTGGGGCTTGCACGCGAGGTGGCGGCGGAAGGCATTCGGGTCAATGCCGTCCGACCGGGAATCATCGATACCGATATCCACGCTGCCGCCGGGCTGCCGGACCGGGCTCGTGATATCGCACCGCAGCTGCCGATGAAACGAGCGGGAACGGCCGACGAGGTCGCTGACGCCATCCTCTACCTTTTGAGCCCGCACGCATCCTATATAACGGGTGCCGTGCTCGACGTGAGCGGCGGTCGCTGATCGGAAAGGGTCGACAAGATGCAGTATATTCTCGAATTTCTCGGCCTGATGGCGGTGTTCTCGATCTTCATCGTCGTTCCCGGCGCCGATTTCGCCGTCATTCTGCGCCAGAGCATCGTGCATGGCCGCCGCGCCGCCATGATGACCGGCCTCGGCATGGGCTTCTCGCTGCTCTTCCACATCAGCTACACCATTCTCGGCCTTGGCCTGATCGTCTCGCAATCGCTTGTCCTGTTCAGCATGATCAAATGGGCCGGCGTTCTCTATCTCGTCTATCTCGGCATCAAATCCTTCCGCCAGGCGGGCTTCCAGGTGAAGGATGTCGAGATCACCGAGGAAGACCGCAAGCCAGTTTCCGTCTGGCGCTGCCTGGCGACGGGCTTCGTCACCAACGCATTGAACCCGAAGCCGGTGCTGTTCTTCCTGTCGCTGTTTTCGACGCTCGTTCATCACGATACGCCGGGGCTCATCCAGTTCAGCTATGGCATCGGCATGGCGGCGGCGCTTGTCGCCTGGTTTGCCGGCGTCTCCACCTTCTTCACCGTCAAGCCGGTGCGCGATCGTTTCATCGCATCGGGCAAATGGTTCAACCGCATCACCGGAGCGGCGCTCGTCGGCTTCGGCATCCGCCTCGCCTTGGCACGGGCGACCGATTAGAGCCGGATGATTTTAGGTCTGTTTGACCTAAAATCTGAATCCGCTCTAGAATCAAAGAAGTAGAGCATGATGTCGTCCGAAAACCGCTCACACTTTTCGGCATCATGCTCTAACAAAGATACAAAACAAGGAAATTAAAACATGTCCTACGATGTGATCATTATCGGAACCGGCCCCGGCGGCTATGTCTGCGCAGTCAAGGCAGCGCAGCTCGGCCTGACGGTAGCGGTCGTCGAAAAGCGCGCGACCTATGGCGGCACCTGCCTCAATGTCGGCTGCATACCGTCCAAGGCTCTGCTGCATGCTTCCGAAGTGTTCCATCATGCCGGCCATGGTATGGATGCGCTCGGCGTCGAAGTCGCTGCACCGAAGCTGAACCTGGGCAAGATGCTGGCGCACAAGGATGCGACGGTTAAGTCGAACGTCGATGGCGTCGCCTTCCTTTTCAAGAAGAACAAGATCGACGCCTTCCAGGGCACCGGCAAGATCGTTTCGGCTGGCAAAGTTGCCGTGACCGCCGATGATGGCAAGATCACCGAGATCGAAGGCAAGAACATCGTTATCGCCACCGGCTCCGATGTTGCCGGCATTCCGGGCGTTCCGCTCGAGATCGACGAGAAGGTCATCATCTCCTCGACCGGCGGCATTGCGCTCGACAAGGTGCCGGGCAAGATGATTGTGGTCGGCGGCGGCGTCATCGGCCTCGAGCTCGGCTCGGTCTGGTCGCGTCTCGGCGCCAAGGTCACCGTCGTCGAATATCTCGACACCATCCTCGGCGGCATGGACGGCGAAGTCTCCAAGCAGTTCCAGCGTATGCTCGCCAAGCAGGGCATCGAGTTCCATCTCGGCGCCAAGGTTGTCGGCGTCGAAAAGTCCGGCAATGGCGCGAAGGTTACCTTCGAGCCGGTCAAGGGCGGCGACAAGGTCGTGCTCGATGCCGATGTCGTTCTCGTTGCCACCGGCCGCAAGCCCTACACAGCAGGCCTCGGCCTCGAAGAAGCCGGCGTCGTGCTCGACAATCGCGGCCGCGTCGAGATCGACGGTCACTTCAAGACCAATGTCGCCGGCATCTATGCCATCGGCGACGTCGTGAAGGGTCCGATGCTCGCGCATAAGGCGGAAGACGAGGGAGTGGCGCTTGCCGAAATCCTCGCAGGCCAGGCTGGTCACGTAAACTACGATGTCATTCCGAGCGTCGTCTACACCCAGCCGGAAGTCGCCTCCGTCGGCAAGACCGAGGAAGAGCTGAAGGCCGCAGGCATCGCCTACAAGGTCGGCAAGTTCCCGTTCTCCGCCAACGGCCGCGCCCGCGCCATGCTAGCAACGGACGGCTTCGTCAAGATCCTCGCCGACAAGGAAACGGACCGCGTTCTCGGCGGTCATATCGTCGGCTTCGGTGCCGGCGAGATGATCCACGAGATTGCCGTGCTGATGGAATTCGGCGGTTCTTCGGAAGATCTCGGCCGCACCTGCCATGCGCATCCCACAATGTCGGAAGCCGTCAAGGAAGCCGCGCTAGCGACCTTCTTCAAGCCGATCCATATGTAAGGTCGGACCGTCCCGGCGTGGCAAGCGCCGGGATTGCAATGCTTGCCTGATGATGCGATGTACGGGGCTCCGTGCATCGCATCGTTCAATCGTTTTCGCCAACAAAGCAAGCATGTCGCGTCAAAACCCACCCGGTCGTCTATCCCTAAAACTCTTCGTTGCGACAACGCTCGCGCTCCTCGTTACCGTTGCGGCTCCTGCCCATGCGGAAACGCCTGTCGCCAGCTGGCCTCAGGCGACAAGCGACCTGCCTGTGGAGCAAGGAATTCGCTTTGGGACCTTGCCGAACGGCATGCGCTATGCCGTCATGCACAATGCGACCCCGGCCGGTCAGGTGGCGATCCGATTCCGCATCGGCGCCGGCTCGTTGCAGGAGCGCGATGACCAGCAAGGTTTGGCGCATTTCCTCGAGCATATGGCCTTCAAGGGCTCGGCCCATGTACCGGAAGGCGAGATGATACGCACCCTTCAGCGTCTGGGCCTGGCTTTCGGCGCGGATACCAATGCGTCCACGAGCTATGGCGAAACGGTCTATGCGCTGGATCTGCCGGAAGCCAATCCGGAGACGGTTTCGACCGGCCTGATGCTGATGCGCGAGACGGCAAGCGAGCTAACGCTCGATGCCGGCGCCTTCGATCGCGAGCGCGGTGTCATTCTTTCGGAAGAGAAGCTGCGCGACACGCCGCAATATCGCGGCGGGACCGGTTTCCTCGCTCAACTGCTGCCGGGGCAGCGGGTGCCGGAGCGCCCGCCGATCGGGAAGACCGATATTATCAGCAACGCGCCGGTCGACCTGTTGCGGGACTTCTATCGCACCTATTATCGCCCCGATCGCACTACCCTGATCGTGGTGGGGGATATCGATGCGGCCGCCATCGAAGCCGATATCCGCAACCGCTTCGGCAATTGGGCCGCCGCCGCACCTGCACCCGCAGACCCTGATCTCGGCACTCTCCAAAACCATGGAGAGCGCGTCGGCACGGTCATCGTGCCGGGTGGTGCGACCCGCGTGCAGCTTGCCTGGACGCGCCCCTACGATGCTTCGCCGGATAGGACTGCCAAGCGCCGGGCGCAATTGGTCGAGGATATCGGCCTGGCAGTCCTGAACCGGCGCTTGTCGGTTCTGGCACAGCAGCCCAATCCACCCTTCGTCAGCGCGCAGGCCGGCGCCCAGGATCTGCTGAAATCGGCGCATGTCGCGATGGTTGCCGCCGATAGCGATCCTGCGAAGTGGCAGGGGGCCCTGGCAGCCATCGATCAGGAACAGCGCCGCATAGCGCAGTTTGGTGCCGACCAAAGCGAGATCGACCGCGAAATTGCCGAATATCGTTCGACCCTGCAGGCGGCCGCGAGCGGGGCTGCGACGCGCGCCAGCCCGGATATTGCCAGTTCCCTGAACTGGAGCGTCGGCGAAAACATGGTCTTTACCTCGCCTGCGGACGATCTGGCACTGTTTGATGCCGCGATGAAGGACCTGCATGCGGGAGAGGTCAACAATGCTCTTCAGCACGTCTTTGCCGGCAATGGACCGCAGCTGGTGCTGCAGATCCCCCAAATGCCCGAGGGCGGCGACTCTGCTGTCGAGAAGGCCTATGCCGATTCGCGCGTCGTGGCGGTGAAGGCGCTGGAACAGACGGCTTCGGTCGCATGGCCCTACACCGATTTCGGCAAGCCCGGCGATATCGTCGAACGCCGGACGGTCGATGATCTCGGCGTGACCATGGTGCGTTTCGCCAATGGCGTTCGCCTGACCGTCAAGCCGACGAAGTATCGCGCCGACGAGGTTTTGGTGCGCGCCGAGGTCGGCCATGGCCGGCTGGCGCTGCCGAACGACCGTCCACTGCCGATCTGGGCGGCGCCCGCGCTGCCGCTATCCGGTGTGAAGGCCATCAGCTATGACGATATTCAGAAGGCCTTTGCCGCGAAGGTCGTGAGCATCGATTTTGCCATTCAGGATGCCGCCTTCAAATACGAGGGCACGACGCAGCCGCGCGATCTGCAGACGCAATTGCAGCTGCTGACCGCTTATGTCTCCGATCCGGCCTATCGTCCGGATGTCTTCAAGCGGGTCCAGCAGGCCTATCTGAACATGCTTCCCCAGCTTCAGGCGACGCCGGGCAGTGTGGTCGGCCGCGACCTTTCCGGCCTCTTGCATTCCGGCGATCCGCGTTGGTCATTCCCTGACCGGACACAGTTGCTCGATGCGAAGCCGGAAGATTTCGAGGGCCTCCTGCAGCCCGCTCTTTCGAAGGGGCCGGTCGAAGTTATCATCGCCGGCGACGTCGGGGTCGATGACGCCATTCGTTTGACGGCGCAAACTTTCGGCGCCTTGCCGGTTCGCGGCGACGGAGAGAAACAGGGCGATGGTTCCGGCGTGCATTTTCCCGCGCCGACGACCGATCCCGTCGTGCGGCTTCATGACGGGCGCAGCGACAGCGCCGGTGCCGCCGTCGCCATGCCGATCGGCGATTTCCTTTCCGATCTGCCGAGGGCGGCGGCCGCCAATGTCGCCGGGGCGATCCTTCAGAACCGCCTGGTCGACCAGTTCCGCATCGCCGAGGGCGCTACCTACAGCCCTCAGGGCGAAGTTGACCTATCGAGATCGATCCCTGGCTATGGCTTCGCCTATCTCTATGTCGAAACCACGCCCGCCAAGGTGGATCACTTCTTCGAGCTGGTGGACAAGATCGCCGCCGATCTCGGTCATGGAGACGTTTCGCCCGATGAGCTGACGCGGGCCAAGGTTCCGATCATCGAAGCTGTGAAGCGCTCGCAGCAGACCAACGGCTATTGGGTCCAGAATCTTCGCGATGCTCAGGCCGATCCGCGACGCCTCGATCGCATCCGCAGGAGCATCAGCGGCTACGAGGCCGTGACCGCCGAGGATGTCCGCGCCATTGCAACGACCTATCTGAAGCCAAACACATCCTGGCGGCTGAAGATATTGCCGGCCAACGGATCGGCAGTTCGCTAGTTTGTCATCTGCCGGCCAAATTGCCGCAGCCCAAGTTTGCCGATCGGGTAGCATCGCAATGCGTGGTAGCTTGCAGACGTCGAATAAAGGCGGATGAAACCATGTCTGCAAGGCCGTTGATGGTGAAGCCCCTTATGCCGCATCCGGCGTTGCCGGATGCCGATTGGGCTGATTGCTACGAACTGAATATCCCGAACTCGGATCTGACGGCGATTGCCGCCGCGCAAACGATGCTCAGCCGCTTTCCGTTTTGGGTGCGGCTGTTGCTACGCGTGCGCGATGCGGTAACAGGCCTGTTCGGTTTGAGATCCAGCAGCGACCTTCGGGCGGAGGAGTGGGAGAAGATCGGCTTCTTTCCCGTCGTCAGCAAGTCCGACAATCAGGTCGTGCTCGGGTTCGACGATCGGCATCTCGATTTCAGGGTCGTCATCGACGTGCGTGATGATGATCAGGGGCGTCGGCTGGTCGACGCCACGACGCTCGTCCGGCGGAACATATTGCTTGGCCGGATCTATCTCGCCATCATCACGCCATTCCACCGCCTGATCGTCGCGACGATGCTTGCCGATCTCGGCAAGCGGATGCAAGCGATCAGTTCACCGCCGTCACTGTAAAGCCCTGCTTGCGCAGCAGCGTCACGAGGCCCTGATCGCCGACGAGGTGAAGCGCGCCGACGGCGATGAAAGCGTTGCCCTTGTCGAGAACGGGCGCGGCGCGCTCGGCCATGACCTTGTTGCGATCAAGGATGATGCGCTGCTCGAAAGCGGCGGTATCGGCATCCGTGATCTTCTGGTCCGGCTCGATCACCTTCAGCATCGGGATCATCGCGCCAATATTGCCGTCGATATAGAGCTCCGTCATCGTTTCGTTGACGTCGTTGATCTTGTCGCCCAGTTCGAGCGTCTGCATCAACGATTTCAGGTGCAGGGCGACGGGCAGATCACTCATGGCCTTGGCCTGCTCGGCCAGCGTTTCGAGACCGACGACCTTCTTGCCCTCGGCCGCGGCGTCGCTCGCTAGCTTCTGGTCGAGGAATTTTGCGCCGGCCGTCTTGCGCCGAACCTCGCAACCCGTCATCTCGAAAGAGCTCGAGATCAGCCAGGGCTGCATGCGGGAAACGGCAGCGAGCGCGATGCCGCGCGCTTTCAGGCCTGCTTCCAGCCGGGCATTGTCTTCGGGCGACAGATGCTGGCTGATGGTCGAGCCGTCGGTGAGCATGGTGAGTGAGGGATTGGCGAAGAGGGCAGCGGCGGCTTTCTTGTCGTCGAGGATCTCATCGGATTCGACGATGATCGTATCGGCTGATGCAACGGCGTCTGCAGCGCCCTTCGGCAAGGCGAGCACGCGCGAATCCGAGACATGCATGCTGCCTAGCAGCCATGACGGCTTCAAGCCGGGCTTTTCGATCTTCCAGAAGATGCCCTTTCCATTCTCCACCTTTTCGCCGGCGGCGATGATGGAGGCGTATCTTGCAGGATCGTTCTTCTGAAGTTCGGCCATCAGATCCTTGCCGCCGCAGCTATCGGACACAGCACCTTCGGCATGGGCCGGCTGCAACGTCAGCATAGTCGCAATCAACAGCACAGCAAGCATCAGCGGAAAGGCGGTTGCAAGCCAGAGCAGCATATCGTCCAGCGTCGGCTTCATCGACCGCATCGTCCTGGATCCGAGGGCAGAAATCATCAGAATCTTCCGTTCGCAGAGAGCATGACCGCCAACGCCGGAAAGCGGCTTTCGGGAGGCATGCCGAGACAAGGTTCTGCTTTACGCGAACGAGACGGAAATTCCCTTAACGCGAGAGGTTAATCTTTTCTTATGCGCGGGGATGGGCGCGGTCGTAGACCTCGAGCAGGCGCGAGGAATCGACGCCGGTGTAGACCTGCGTCGTCGAGAGGCTGGCGTGGCCGAGCAGTTCCTGAATGGTGCGCAGATCGCCGCCACCGGCCAGGAGGTGAGTGGCGAAGGAATGGCGAAGCGCGTGCGGTGTTGCCGTATCCGGCAGCCCGAAGGCGCCGCGCAGTTTCTGCATGCCGTGCTGGATGATACCCGGCTGCAGCTTGCCGCCGCGCGCGCCGCGAAAGAGGGCGTCATCGGCTTCGAGATGATAGGGGCAGAGCTTGCGATATTGATCGACCGCTTGCGTGACGATCGGCAGCAGCGGCACCAGCCGTGTCTTGTTGCCTTTACCGGTAATGCGCAGTGAGGTTGCGCCCGGTGGAAAATCCTGCGGCTTCAGATCCAGTGCTTCGGAGATGCGCAGGCCGCAGCCATAGAGCAGGGTCAGCACCGCCGCATCGCGCGCGGCTATCCATGGTTCTTCGTGCAGCTGCGCCTCGTCACTGACGACGGTAATCGCCTGCTTGTCGGAAAGAGGCTTCGGCAGCGATTTCGGTTGTTTCGGCGAACGCACCGCGGCTGCACCCGCAGCATTCACCAGGCCCTTCTTTTCGAGATAGCGCAGCAGCGAGCGAAGGCCGGCTAGATTGCGTCCGAGCGAACGCGCACCGGCGCCGTCTTTTCGGCGTGCGGCCAGAAAGGCGCGAAAATCGGCAGGGCGCAGCGCATGAATATCCTCGATCGTCGCCGGACCGCCAAGATGCCCGGTGAGGAAGGTCAGAAACTGCCGCGTATCGCGTTCATAGGCATTCAGCGTATGGGCGGCAAGCCGCCGCTCCTGGCCAAGCGCTAGGAGCCAGCGGTTGCGTTCCGCCATCAACCTGGAGTCGGCGATAACAAGCAATTCGTTCAGTGGAAAACCCCTTGAAATTCGGATTCCTTCTGCCACTTTGAAGGAAGGAAGGTTATGGAATCGCTAATTTTCCCGCTGCTTCCGGTGCGTTTTCCCTTCGTGCTGCGGGGCACATCTGGATTTCAATGAAACTGCATATGGGTCGATTCCGGATCTCGGATGGTTCGCCTTCCATATGCGAGGCGCTTGTCATGCTTCGATCATATTCGATTGCGATAGAATATATCCCAACCATTCAGGACACTTCATGGCGCGCCGCGGCTCGATAACTGCATTGGGACAACTTGCAGAAGCGATCGCTTTGGTGTCTCAGGGTCAGCCCGGACATATTGTCGATACTCTGATCGCCGAGCGCGGGCAGAAGATTGTCCGAAATCCGCTCTGGCCGCTCATGCGCCCCTTTCTCTACACGCTGCTGCGCTACAACAAGGCGATCGAGTTCGCCGATGATGTCGCCAAACTTTCGGGCTTCCAGTGCTTCGAATATATGAGCGATCTGCTGAGGCTCGATATCGGCGTCACTCATGCCGATCGTATTCCGGCTAAGGGCGGCTTCATTCTCGTCAGCAATCATCCCACAGGCATCGCCGATGGCGTCGCCGTCTTCGACCTCCTGAAGTCGCGCCGGCCCGACATGATGATCTTTGCCAATCGCGATGCGGTGCGCGTCAACCCGCGCTTTGCCGAGATGATCATTCCAGTCGAATGGCGCGAGGAATATAAGAGCAAGCCGAAGACGCGCGAGACGTTGCAACTGACCAATCGCGCCGTGGCGGAAGGCAAGGTCACCGTGCTCTTCCCGTCCGGCCGCATCGCCTATTGGGCGAACGGCAAGCTGAACGAGCGGCCGTGGAAGACCTCTGCCGTGGGCCTAGCGCGCAAATACAATCTGCCGATCCTGCCGGTGCACCTGACGGCGCGCAATTCCGGCCTGTTCTATTGGTTCGCCAAATGGTCGACCGAGCTGCGTGACATGACCGTCTTCCACGAGCTGCTCAACAAGCGCGGCGACCGGTTCGATTTCCTCGTCGGCAATCTCATTCCCGTCGAACATCTGGATGGCGACGTCAACGAGGTGACGAAGGCGCTGGAAAAGCACACGGTCGTCGACCTTGCGGCCGACGGCAATGCGTCGTTCTCGCCGCTTGTTTCGCCCGAGCGGGACGAGCCCCTGGTTTCGCATTCTCTTTGATAGGGGAATCGGCTAAACCGCGTGGCATGCAGCTACGCTCCATGTTTGCCCGGAATTATCGCTCCCTGCGCTCGATCCGCATGGATCTTGCCGACGTCAATCTGTTCATCGGCGAAAATGGGGTGGGCAAATCCAACCTCTATCGTTCGCTGCAGCTCGTGCAGGCGGCGGTTCGCGGCCGGCTGGCGCATGAGATTTCCGGTGAGGGTGGCATGTTCTCGGCCATGTGGTCGGGCAAGCGGCGTTCGCATGAGTCTGCCCGCATCCGCTTCGATGTCGAGTTGCTCGACATCGAGCGGGCGGCGACCTTCCGCTACTGGATCGAGGCGGGCATGCGGCCGCCTTGTGCTTCCGCCGGCTTTCCACTGGAGCCGCAGGTCAAGGCCGAGGAGCTTTCGGTCGAAACCGGGCGCAGGCCGGTGACGATGATGAAGCGCGATGGCCCCGGCATTTCCGTACGCGGCGAGAGCGGCCGCATGCAGGCCCATCCCGAGAACGCTCTGACATCCGAAACTGCGATCGCATTGCTGGGCGATGCCGGCTATTTTCCGGAGGTCGGCACCTTCCGCCGAGCCGTCGATGCCTGGCGATTCTACCACGGCTTCCGCACCGATCGCGGCTCGCCGCTGCGTGCGCCTTGCCTTGCCGTGACGTCGCCCATGCTGGACGAGGACGGCGCCAATATCGCCGCCGTTTTCGCAACCCTTGTCCATACGCGTGAAGATACCGTCGAGCTGGACCGGGTTCTTGCCGCAGCGCTCGGCGGTGCCCGGCTTGTTGTGCCTGAACCGCAGGAAACTGCGGATTTCGGGCTGATGCTGCCCGAATTTCCCAACCGCGTCTTCCAGCCCCGCGAATTGTCGGACGGCCAAATCCGGTTTCTCGGTCTCGCCGCCGCCTTGATGTCCTACCGCCTACCGCCGCTGATCGCGCTCAACGAGCCGGAGGCTAGCCTGCATCCGGATATGCTGCCGCCGCTTGCCGACATGATCGCTGAGGCCGCAAAGACCAGCCAAATCTGGATCGTGACCCACTCGGAACGTCTGGCCGAGGCCGTGCGCGAGCGCTGCGGCGCGAAGCCGCGCCGGGTGATCCGCGAAGACGGCTCCACCTGGATCGACGGTATGCGGCTGACCGGCGAGATTGATGACGAGGATGAATAGCGATCTGACAAAACGGGATTGGCAATATGACGTCTTCGCGTAAAGCCGATGGTGCGGTCTTCGTTGAGACCCCCGAGTATGTCTCCGAACAATGCGGCATAGATCGCGACACCACACTGCTGAAAGGAGCAGAGGGTACCCGCCACCTCTATGCCGATCGATATCGGCCCGCCTTTGCTCGTGAAAGCCTGACCGCGCCGCTCTTTCCGCCGCTCCGATTATCAACAACGACGATCTCGATCGGCGGGCGATTCGGCTGCGTGAGACTGGTAGGCTGGCTGCTGTGTCGGGAAGGTTTTGATGCTTACAGGATGCGTTGTAGGTGCGATCAGCTTGCGGAGCCGTTCGCGGAAGCTTGCGCTAAAGGCAGTATTTATAGTCATCCGGGCAATGGTTGCTATCAATTGAGCTTAGTAAAATTGAATCGGATTCATTGTGGACACCCGCTTTCCATTCACTAACCGTAGTTTCCTTGGGTGCTAGAGATGCTACCAAGATCTATGGTAAAGTCGGAGGAAAATCTAGGTGAGCGCCACAAGCGATCAGAAAGTAATTCTCGAGTACCTGTATCGCCGTTTGGCTAGTGGAGACACCCGGTACTGCACTATTCCCACAATCAGAAAGAACACAGGGCTCGAGAGCTCCAACCAATATTTATTAGCTCTGACTGATGACTTAGAGACTGCGGGATTTGTAATAACCCGCCAAGCATACCAAATGTCCGGTGGCCGGCTATTCCAAATTACTGCCGCAGGTTTTGATGCCGTGGAAAAGGGAGATATCCCCGTCAGGGTGGATAGCGCAGCTTGGACCGGGCGCTTCGATCTATCCGAGCATCAGAAGTCCGAGCTTCGGAGAATTCTCAATGAGATGCGAGCGATTATTGAAACGGCTAAGTTGTCAAACGCTCGTAAAGTCAATGCTATGGCTCTAATAGAATCTGCCGAGAAGCTGGTCGAAACGCCAGATCCGCTCTGGCCGGAGATCATGCGTCTTTTACGTTCTCCCACACTCGCCGGTGTGACAGGAATCGCGAGCCTATTGATAACCTTCGTGCAGATTGTCATCGCTGCCGCGAGTTCATAGCCGCGCTTTTCCGCAGTGGAGTCGACGTCCATTTCGAGGTGATCGTGGTCGTTAATGATATCGGCGCCTCTGTAATCGTCCCCATTTTGCAGCTGCCGCACACTCCTCCCGGGTTTCCTTTTCTGTCCGTCCGGGGCATGGTCTGGCGCAATGAGTAAAGATTCTTCCGATTTGTTCGGTGCGCTTTTCGAGGCCGCGCCCACGAAGTCTGTGATGAGCCGTACCGTGCCCGTTCTCGTGCCGATGCCGGCGCCGAGGGCCTATTCCTATGCCGTGCCGGAGGGCATGGCGGTCGAGCCGGGTTCGGTCGTGCAGGTGCCGCTCGGGCCGCGACAGGTCATCGGCGTCGTCTGGGACGGCGATGATGATGGCGGTGTCGATCCGAAGAAGCTTCGGCCGATCAGCCATGTGTTTGATTGCCCACCGCTCGGCAAGCATATGCGCGATTTCATCGATTGGGTTGCGACCTATACGCTGTCGCCGCCGGGGCTTGTGGCGCGCATGGCGCTTCGAGCGCCGGCCGCCTTCGATCCCGAACCGATGGTCGAGGGACTGCGATTCATCGGCGGCCAGCCGGAACGGATGACGCCGGCCCGCGCCAAGGTGATGGAAATCGCTGCCGATGGGCTGTCGTGGACACGGCTTGGTCTGGCGCATGCGGCCGGCGTTTCGACCAGCGTCGTCGACGGATTGATCTCGCAGGGCATTTTCGAAACCATCTTCCTGCCGCCGCCGCCTGTCGTCGCCAAGCCTGATCCGGAATTCGCCGCGTCGCGGCTGCAAGGGCCGCAGAGGCAAGCGGCCGACGAAATCCTGGCCGACGTGCGCAAGGGCGAGTTCGCGGTTTCCCTGATCGACGGCGTCACCGGCTCCGGCAAGACGGAGGTCTATTTCGAGGCGATTGCCGAAACGCTGAGGCGTGGCAAACAAGTGTTGATCCTGCTGCCGGAGATCGCACTGACGGCCAGCTTCCTGGAGCGCTTTCAGGATCGCTTCGGCGCCAAGCCGGCCGAATGGCATTCCGATCTCGCGCCGAAAATGCGGGAAAAAGTCTGGCGCCAGGCGGTCACGGGCGAAGTCAGGGTCGTGGCCGGTGCTCGCTCGGCGCTCTTCCTGCCCTTCCAGGATCTCGGGCTGATCGTTGTCGACGAAGAGCATGATCCGGCATATAAGCAGGAGGACCGCGTCTATTATAATGCGCGCGACATGGCTGTGGTGCGCGGCCGCATCGGTGATTTTCCCGTCGTGCTGGTATCGGCGACGCCATCGGTCGAGAGCCAGGTCAACGGCCAGAGCGGGCGCTACACCAAAATCCATCTGCCGACTCGCTTCGGCGATGCGGCGCTTCCAGACCTGCATCTGATCGATATGCGCCGGCATGCGCCGGAGCGCGGCGGCTTTCTTTCGCCCGTCATGATCCGCGCGATCGGCAAGACGGTCGCCAAGGGCGAGCAGGCACTCTTGTTCCTCAATAGACGCGGCTATGCGCCGCTGACGCTTTGTCGGGTCTGCGGCCATCGGTTCCAATGCCCGCAATGTTCGAGCTGGCTGGTGGAGCACCGCTTCCGCAACCAGATTCAGTGTCATCAATGCGGCTATGCGGAGCGCACGCCGGAGGCCTGCCCCGAATGCGGCACGCTCGACCATCTCGTCGCCTGCGGGCCGGGAGTGGAACGCATCGCCGAGGAGGTGGAGCGGCATTTCCCCGAGGCGCGGACGATCGTGCTCTCCTCCGACATCATGGGGGGCGTCAAGCGGCTGAGGCTGGAGCTCGACGCGATCGCCAAGGGCGAGGCCGACATCGTCATCGGCACACAGCTTGTCGCCAAGGGGCATAATTTCCCGCTGATGACGCTGGTCGGCATCGTCGATGCCGATCTCGGCCTCGCGAATGGCGATCCGCGTGCTGCCGAACGGACGTTCCAGCTCCTGTCACAGGTGACGGGACGCGCCGGGCGAACGGGTCTCGAGAGCCACGGATTGCTGCAAACCTACCAGCCGCAGCATCCCGTCATGCAAGCGATCGTATCCGGCGATGCCAGCGCCTTTTATGAGCGCGAGATTTCAGAGCGGGAGAGGGCCGTCTTGCCGCCTTTCGGCCGGCTCGCGTCGATCATCGTTTCCGCCGATACAAGGCAGGATGCCGAGACCCATGCACGCGGCATGCGCAATGCCGCGCCGCAGGTTTCGGGTATTTCTGTGCTTGGTCCGGCAGAGGCGCCGATCGCGCTGGTGCGCGGCCGCCATCGCTTCCGCCTGCTCGTACATGGCCGGCGCAATTCCGACATGCAGGGCTTTCTTCGGGCCATGCTGGCGCAATCACCTAGGGAGCGCGGCTCTGTGCAGGTGCAGCTCGACATCGATCCGCAAAGCTTTCTGTGATTGGCGGGGTAGATATCCAGGCTGCACCTTTCCCTTGCAATGCGGATCATGCCATAAGTCGGCCGTCTCACTTGACGTGATTTGCGTGCGGTTGATTTTGAGGGCGACGATGGAGCTTTATTTTCCGACCGAATTCGGCGAGCGGCTTGCCTACTGTTCGGCTGCCATTACGGCGCTGATCGGCATCTTCCTGATGTTCGCGCCAGGTTACACCTATCGCTTCCTCAAGCTGCAGGTGAAGGAAGGCCGTTCGGAAGCCTATGCCGAGGCGCGCTCGGCTGGCGGCTTCATGATCGGCTTCGGGCTGGTCGCGATCCTGCTGGCGCAGCCGATGATCTATCTCGCGCTCGGTGCCGCCTTCGGCGTTGCGGCGTTCGGCCGCATCCTGTCGCTTATGTCCGATCGGGGCAGCGTATTTTTGAACCTTCTCCTTCTGGTTGTGCAGGCGATTCTTGCTGCGCTACCTTTTCTCTATGGTCTCGGCTATATTTGAGCGGAAAACGGCTCGGCGCGGCCATTTTTGCCTGCGGTATCCCCATGCTTTTCGAATTTTGCCATCATAAATTCGCCCGAATGGCGTATTCGTCGAATACGCGTGTTGCGAGTCTCAATATCCTATGTTAGACGAACCCCGAATTTCGGATGAGGCAGGAGCGCGCTCCCGCTGATTTCTGGGGGAAATCAAAACGAATTCAAGGACATATCGCTTCCGTCACCCGGAAGTTTGGTTCTTGGGTTGAAATCAGGGAATTTTGTGCCCGTGGCAGACACATCCCAGCATGTTTCTGGTGTCGCAGAACGATATGCCTCGTCGCTGTTCGAATTGGCCCTTGAAGAGGGTGTCGTACCGGCAGTGACCGCCGATCTCGATCGGTTCCAAGCCATGCTCGACGAAAGCGATGATCTGAAGCGCTTCGTCCTCAGCCCGGTCTTTTCGGCTGAAGAGCAGGTCGGCGCGATTGAAGCGCTGGCGAAAAAGGCTGGCTTCGGCGCCTATGTCACCAATTTTCTGAAGCTTGTGGCCAGCAACCGGCGCCTTTTTGCGCTGCCGGGCATGATCAAGGCTTTCCGCATCATTGCCGCCCAGCACCGCGGCGAGATTTCCGCCGAGGTCACCTCGGCCCATGCGCTGACCCTAGCGCAGGAAGATGAATTGAAGGCGGCGCTGAAGGGCGTCACCGGCAAGGACGTGGCGATTGCCGTCACCGTCGATCCGTCGATCCTCGGCGGCCTGATCGTCAAGGTCGGGTCGCGTCAGATCGATACGTCCCTTCGCACCAAACTCTCCACCCTTAAGCTTGCATTGAAAGAGGTCGGCTGATGGATATCCGCGCCGCGGAAATTTCCGCAATTCTGAAAGATCAGATCAAAAACTTCGGCAAGGAAGCTGAAGTCTCCGAAGTCGGCCAGGTTCTCTCCGTCGGTGACGGTATCGCCCGCGTCTACGGTCTGGACAATGTTCAGGCCGGCGAAATGGTCGAATTCCCCGGCGGTATCCGCGGTATGGCGCTGAACCTCGAAGCCGACAATGTCGGCGTGGTTATCTTCGGCTCCGACCGCGACATCAAGGAAGGCGACACCGTCAAGCGCACCGGCGCGATCGTTGACGTTCCGGTCGGTCCGGAACTGCTCGGCCGCGTTGTCGACGCGCTCGGCAACCCGATCGACGGCAAGGGCCCGATCAACGCGACCCGCCGTTCGCGCGTCGACGTCAAGGCTCCGGGCATCATTCCGCGCAAGTCGGTTCATGAGCCGATGTCGACCGGCCTCAAGGCCATCGACGCTCTGATCCCGGTTGGTCGCGGTCAGCGCGAGTTGGTCATCGGCGACCGCCAGACCGGCAAGACCGCCATCATCCTCGACACGATCCTGAACCAGAAGTCCATTCAGGATAACGGTCCGGACAGCGAAAAGCTCTTCTGCGTCTACGTCGCCGTCGGCCAGAAGCGTTCGACCGTTGCGCAGTTCGTGAAGGTTCTCGAAGAACGCGGCGCTCTGAAGTATTCGATCATCGTTGCTGCGACGGCTTCCGATCCGGCTCCGATGCAGTTCCTGGCTCCGTTTGCCGGCTGCGCCATGGGCGAATATTTCCGTGACAACGCCCAGCACGCCCTGATCGGCTATGACGACCTGTCCAAGCAGGCCGTTGCCTACCGTCAGATGTCGCTGCTGCTGCGCCGCCCGCCGGGCCGCGAAGCTTATCCGGGCGACGTCTTCTACCTGCACTCGCGTCTCCTCGAGCGCGCCGCAAAGATGAACGACGAGAAGGGTGCTGGCTCGCTCACCGCTCTCCCGGTCATCGAAACGCAGGGTAACGACGTTTCGGCCTTCATTCCGACCAACGTGATCTCGATCACCGATGGCCAGATCTTCCTTGAAACCGACCTGTTCTATCAGGGTATCCGTCCGGCCGTTAACGTCGGTCTGTCGGTCTCGCGCGTCGGCTCGTCTGCTCAGATCAAGGCGATGAAGCAGGTTGCAGGCTCGATCAAGGGCGAACTCGCCCAGTATCGTGAAATGGCCGCCTTCGCCCAGTTCGGTTCCGACCTCGATGCCGCAACGCAGCGCCTGCTGAACCGCGGTGCTCGCCTGACCGAACTCCTGAAGCAGCCGCAGTTCTCGCCGCTGAAGACGGAAGAGCAGGTTGCTGTGATCTTCGCCGGCGTCAACGGCTACCTCGACAAGCTGCCTGTTGCTCAGGTCGGCAAGTTTGAGCAGGGCCTGCTGTCGTACCTCCGCTCGGAAGGCAAGGACATCCTCGACACCATCCGCTCCGAAAAGGCCATCAGCGACGCGACGAAGGGTAAGCTCACCGCTGCTCTCGACAGCTTCGCCAAGTCTTTCGCGTAATCGGGCCCAAGCTCTAGGACGGACCAAGGATGCCTTCACTCAAGGATCTGAAAAACCGGATCGCCTCCGTCAAGGCGACGCAGAAGATCACCAAGGCGATGAAAATGGTCGCCGCGGCGAAGCTTCGGCGTGCGCAGGAGGCGGCCGAGGCCGCCCGGCCTTACTCGCAGCGCATGGCCGCTGTTCTGGCCAATATTTCGGCTGCCGTCAGCGATGCCGACGGCGCACCGCTGCTGATGACCGGAACGGGCAAGAGCGATGTGCATCTGCTCGTCGTCTGCACGGCCGAACGCGGCCTTTGCGGCGGCTTCAATTCGCAGATCTCGCGCTTCGCCCGCGACCATGCCCGCAAGCTTCTGGCCGAAGGCAAGACGGTGAAAATCTTCACCGTCGGCAAGAAGGGCTATGACGTCCTTCGCCGCGAATACGCTTCGCTGATCGTCGAGCGCAAGGAACTGCGCGAGGTCAAGCGCATCGGCTTCGACAATGCCGACGCCATCGGCAAACGCATCATCGAGATGTTCGAAGCCGGCGAATTCGATGTCTGTACGCTGTTCTATTCCGAATTCAAGTCGGTGATCAGCCAGATCCCGACGGCACAGCAGCTCATTCCGGCTTCGGCTCCGGCCGTCGTCGAAGAAGATGCGGCCCACAAGGGCGCCGTCTATGAATACGAGCCGGATGCGGCTTCGATCCTCGCGGACCTGATCCCGCGCAACATCTCTGTCCAGATCTTCCGCGCGTTGCTCGAAAACGTCGCCGGCGAGATGGGTGCCAAGATGAGCGCGATGGACAATGCGACGCGCAACGCTGGTGAGATGATCAACAAGCTGACGCTGAACTACAACCGTCAGCGCCAGGCACAGATCACCAAGGAATTGATTGAAATCATTTCGGGCGCGGAAGCGCTCTGAGGTTAGGGAAAAGAGGGTAAGAAAATGGCTGACGCAGCTACCCCCGCAGGTTCTGTCGGTAAGGTTACTCAGGTTATCGGCGCCGTTGTGGACGTTGCTTTCGACGGCGATCTCCCGGCGATCCTGAACGCGCTTGAGACCGACAATAACGGCAATCGTCTGGTTCTCGAAGTCGCACAGCACCTCGGCGAAAATTCCGTCCGCACCATCGCCATGGACTCGACCGAAGGTCTCGTTCGCGGCCAGCCGGTCAAGGACACGGGCGCGCCGATCTCGGTTCCGGTCGGACATGAGACGCTCGGCCGCATCATGAACGTCATCGGCGAGCCGGTCGACGAAGCAGGTCCGCTGAACACATCCAAGAAGCGCGCCATCCACCAGGATGCTCCGTCCTACGTCGAGCAGTCCACGGAAGCGCAGATCCTCGTCACCGGCATCAAGGTCGTCGATCTGCTCGCCCCTTACGCAAAGGGCGGCAAGATCGGCCTCTTCGGCGGTGCAGGCGTCGGCAAGACCGTTCTCATCATGGAACTGATCAACAACGTCGCCAAGGCGCACGGTGGTTACTCGGTGTTCGCAGGCGTGGGTGAACGTACCCGCGAAGGCAACGACCTTTACCACGAAATGATCGAATCGGGCGTCAACAAGCACGGCGGCGGCGAAGGTTCCAAGGCTGCGCTCGTTTACGGCCAGATGAACGAACCGCCGGGCGCCCGCGCTCGTGTCGCTCTGACCGGTCTGACTGTTGCTGAAAACTTCCGCGATGAAGGCCAGGACGTTCTGTTCTTCGTCGACAACATCTTCCGCTTCACCCAGGCAGGTTCGGAAGTGTCGGCTCTGCTCGGCCGTATTCCTTCGGCCGTGGGCTATCAGCCGACGCTCGCCACCGACATGGGCCAGATGCAGGAACGCATCACCACGACGACGACGGGCTCGATCACCTCGGTTCAGGCCATTTACGTTCCGGCCGACGACTTGACCGACCCGGCACCGGCAACCTCGTTCGCCCACCTGGACGCAACGACGGTTCTGTCGCGCTCGATCGCTGAAAAAGGCATCTACCCGGCAGTCGACCCGCTCGACTCCACCTCGCGCATGCTCGACCCGCTGGTCGTCGGCGAAGAGCACTACGAAATTGCTCGTAAGGTTCAGTCGACGCTGCAGCGCTACAAGGCCCTGCAGGACATCATCGCCATCCTGGGCATGGACGAATTGTCCGAAGACGACAAGCTGGCTGTTGCCCGCGCCCGCAAGATCGAGCGCTTCCTGTCGCAGCCGTTCTTCGTCGCCGAAGTCTTCACCGGCTCGCCGGGTAAGCTCGTCGCGCTCGAAGACACGATCAAGGGCTTCAAGGGTCTCGTCAACGGCGAATACGACCACCTGCCGGAAGCTGCCTTCTACATGGTTGGCTCGATCGAAGAAGCGATCGAAAAGGCCAAGAAGCTGGCTGCCTAATCAGGCCAATCCATTGGCGCGCGGCATTGCCCGCGCGCCCTTGCCTTGCGAATAAGACAATCGAGAAGTGACGGGTCATGGCTGACAATTTCAATTTCGAACTGGTTTCTCCGGAGCGCCTGCTGCTGTCGGAACAGGTCATCGATGTCGTCATCCCCGCCAGCGAAGGCGAGATGACCGTCATGGCGAACCATGCGCCGACCATGACCACGATCAAGCCTGGTGTCGTCAAGGTGCATTCGGCTTCGGGCAAGAAGCAGGACTACGTCGTTTTCGGCGGCTTTGCCGACATCCTGCCGACCGGCTGCACGCTGCTGGCCGAATCCGCCGTTCCGGTAGAAGACATGAGCCGCGACGAGCTGGACCGCCGCATCAATGCCGCCAAGGCCGAGCTCGAAGATGCCGAGCATCACGAGCATAAGTCGCGCCTGGAGCATTTCATCATGGAACTCTCGCATCTGCGCGGCTCGATCGCGCAAGATTGATGCGATCCAAACATCGATGAGTGAGATGAAAGCGGTCCTACGGGCCGCTTTTTTGTTATCCGTATGCTCTCATTTGAAATATCATGCACTCACTAAGGCTGCTGAGTTTTGTCGATGAGCAGCCCTAAGTTGCCAGCGGGATTGAGAATATCAGGCACAATGTCGTCGGTTGTGAACGGGATGCCGTCAGGCCCGACACTGCGAAGATAATAGTGATTGGCACCCGTGCGCTGATAGTAGAAGAGATTCTGGTTCGGCAGCGGACCGAGCTGGAAGGGGTCGGCCACGAAAATTGCATTGTTTTGTCCTGCTGCCTTTTGCAGCTCTTCCAAAGAGCTTGGATAGAATCCGTGTTGCAGCCGGTATAACTCTATGGCCGGAACCAAGGTGTTGAGTGTCTGCGATGCGAGTCGCTTCTTGAGATCATCGGCGATGCCGCCGTGCTCCACGAACCCCTTATAATAGAGACCTCCATAAAGGACGACGGTAACGAGTATTCCGAGCGTTCCAAGTGTCGCTAACAGCTGTCCTCCTTTCTTCCTGGTTAGCAATCCCCAAAGAATAGCTGTGATCCCAAAGGGTACGCCAAGGAGGGGAAAGAATGAAAATCCAGCAATGACATATGGCGCAGCGCCAAGCCGCTGCTGACTGTCTGTCATGGAAATGCCTCGCGCCAGGGCAGCAATAACGATGTTCGGCTCTTCTCGCGAATCTGCTGGAGGGTAAGATTCAGCATGTTACGCCGGAAGTAACGCCCAACCTGGATTGTATGAGCCAGATTTAGACCGCTTGCAATATACATTGGAAACAACCGAACGGCATCTTGATGTGAACCGATTACAGTCGCGAACGGTTTCCACACTAGCGATTCTCCGACAAACGCACGATTTAGATTCTAGCGATTTTCTGCCAGCAGGAACCGGTGTAGCTGGGCCGCTTCCGGAGACAGCGAGCGAAAGCGCGGCGCGCCGAGATAATAGCCGAAGCCGCTCTCGACGCGATCGTTGCCGACTGTGACGAGTGCGCCGGATTGCAGATGCTCCTCGATGAGGCCGAGGCTGCCGAGTGCGATACCTTCGCCCCTGAGGGCTGCTTCCACCGCCATAATATAGGTGGAGAATGACAAGCGCGGCCTCGGCAGCTTGCCCTTCAGCGGGTCGCCGACGCGGCCGAACCATTGGCGGAAGCTGATCCAGTGGGCGTTGGCGCGCTCGTAATCGATGAGATCGAGCCCGGCAATGTCGACCGCCGTCAGCGTCTGCGGGTCGAGACCGCGGGCTGCCAGGTAATCCGGCGAGGCGACCGGGACCAGCACCTCGTTGAAAAGTGGCGTCAGGCTCCAGCGCGGATGTTCTCCGGTGGAATAGATGATGATGAGATCATTGTTCTCAGAGGCGAGTTCGGAGTGCACATCCGTCGTCAGCAGGCGCACGGAGATGCCGGGGCTTTCCTTGCCGAAATCCCGGAGGCGCTGTCCGAGCCAGAGATGCGAGATCGAGCCGCTCGCTGCAATCGAGATGATTTCGCCGGTGCCGGCACGAAAGGGCTCCAGGCTTTCCTCCAGATATTCCAGCGTAGCCCGCACGCGCTGAAACAGCCGCTCGCCGTCCGGCGTCAGTGCGAGATTTCGACCGCGGCGGGTAAAGAGTGTCGCGCCGAGATGATCCTCGAGCCCCTTGATGCGGCGACTAACGGCCGCCTGGGTGATATTCAGTTCGCGGCCGGCGCGGGAAAAATTCATGGCGCGCGCGGCCGCATCGAACACGCGGAAGGCTTCCAGCGGTATTTTCTCTAGCATCTCCCCTCCATGACTTCAGATCATCAATATTCCCGATAATTGCCCGGATTTGAAGATCTGAAATTGTGATGCAGGATCGTGGGTATCAAATCAGCCGCTCCTCCAAAGGGGATCCCGCGTGTCCTTTTCCGTTTCCGCCATTCCAGACATTCGTTTCGGCGAGGGTGCGCTCTCCGGCCTTCCCGCTGCGGTCAAATCCTTCGATGGCGTTGGCACGGTTTTGCTTGTCATCGATGCCTTCCTGGCGCAGTCCGGCCTTGCCGCCAAGATCGGCGCTGAGCTCGCCGAAGCAGGCGTGAAGACGCAGGTCTTTTCCGATTTTGCCGGCGAGCCAAAACTTGCACATCTGCACGCTGCGATCGCGGCCGGGCAGGGCGCCGGCATGGTGGTCGGCATCGGCGGCGGCTCGGCGCTCGATATCGGCAAGATCGTCGCCTGCTGCATCGCTTCGGGCGAAGATCCGATGCATTATGCGCTGGCCGCCAACGCGCTGCCGAAAAGCCCGCTGAAGAAGATCATGATACCCACAACGGCCGGGACGGGTTCGGAGACATCGGCCACGAATATCTTCGCCGGGCCTGAGGGCAAGAAGCTCTGGATCTGGGGTCCGGAGACGAAGGCCGATCTCGTCATTCTCGATCCGGCGCTGACGAAGACCTTGCCCGCCAATCTCACTGCATGGTGCGGTCTCGATGCCTTTATTCATGCCTTTGAAGCAGCCACCAACCGCAACACGCATCGTGGCGCGCAATTCTACGCGCATCAGGCGCTGCGGCTGCTGACCGGCGCGCTGGAGACGGCCGTCAAGCAGCCGGATGATATGGTGGCTCGCGGTGACGTATTGCTCGGCTCCTGCTTCGGAGGCATTGCGATCGACAATTGCGGCACGGCGATTGCGCATAACGTCAGCCATGCGCTGGCGGGCCTTGCTCCTGTTCACCATGGGCTTGCGACGGCGCTCGGCTTCGAGGCGACGCTTCCGTGGCTCGTCGAAGCGGATACGGCAGGCCTCAATGCCGCCGCCAAGGCCTGCGGCGTCGAGAGTGCCGCCGAGCTGCCCGCTTTCGTTTCAAACTGGATGGATCGCTGCGGTATCGTTCGCGCGCTGCCGGCTGCCTTCAAACCGTTCGATGCCTCCGATCTCGCCCGCGAGATGCGGGCGACCGAAAACCAGCCCATGCGGCGATCGACGATCCGCGACGTGACGGATGCCGATATCGACCGCTTTGCCGCCGTCGTCATGGCGCTGCCGAAAGGAATCTGAGATGACCAAGAATTACACGCGCGATTATTGGGAAAGCGTTCTCTCCGGCCTCAAGCCCGAAGGTCGTCACTTCATTAATGGTGTTCATCGCGCCGCCGCCTCGGGCGAGACCTTCACCCGCATCCGGCCGATGGACGGCAAGCCCGGCGCTGAGCTCGCGCGCGGCAATGCCGCCGATGTCGATGCTGCGGTCGCCTCAGCCCGCGCCGCCTTCGAAAGCGGCGTCTGGCGTAAGAAGGAGCCGCTCGAAAAGAAGAAGATCATGTTGAAGTGGGCCGATCTCATTCGCGCCCACGGCGATGAGCTGGCCATGCTTGAGACGATCGATGTCGGCAAGCCGGTCATGGCGTCGCTCAGCGTTGACGTGCGCCTTTGTGCCGACGGCATCCAGTTTTACGGCGAAATGATCGACAAGATGTATGACGAGATTGCGCCGACCGGCCCCAATGCCCGCGCGCTGGTGCGCAAGGTGCCACTCGGCGTCATCGGCGCGATCACGCCCTGGAACTATCCGATGATCATCGATGCCTGGAAGCTCGGGCCGGCGATCGCGGCTGGCAATTCCGTGGTGCTGAAGCCGGCCGAACAATCCTCGCTTTCGGCGATCCGTCTTGCCGAACTCGCAGTGGAAGCAGGCCTGCCCGCGGGCGTCTTCAACGTCGTGACGGGTTATGGCGAAGAGACCGGCAAGCCGCTGGCGTTGCACATGGATGTCGATATGATCGCCTTCACCGGTTCGACCGAAGTCGGCAAGCTGATCATGGGCTATGCGGCACAATCGAACGTCAAGCGCGTGGCGCTCGAGCTTGGCGGCAAGTCGCCGCTGGTCGTCTTCGAAGATGCTGATCTCGATGCGGCCGCCGCCGCTGCCGCCTGGGGCTGCTTTTACAATTCCGGCGAAACCTGCCATGCCTCGACGCGCCTCATCGTGCAGCGTTCGGTGCAGGATAGGCTGATCGAGAAGATCGAGGCTGTCACCCGCTCGGATATCGCGATCAAACATCCGCTCGACCCTTCGGCGCAGATAGGCGCGCTGATCGAGGAAGAGCATATGAACAAGGTGCTGGCGATGATAGCAGCCGGCGAAAAAGAGGGCGCCCGCCGTGCCTTCGGCGCCGAGCGTGTCCTGAGTGAAACCGGCGGTTATTATGTTTCGCCCGGCGTCTTTGTCGACATGACCAACGACATGAGCCTGGCACGGCAGGAAATCTTCGGCCCTGTGCTCGCCGCCATCCCCTTCGACACGGAGGAGGAGGCGCTGAAGATCGCCAACGACACGATCTATGGGTTGGCCGGCGCCGTCTTTACCAGGGACATGGATCGCGCTCATCGCTTTTCCGAAGAGATCCATGCGGGTACGGTGTGGATCAACACTTACGACATGTCGAATTTCGCCACGCCGTTCGGCGGCTTCAAGCAGTCCGGCTTCGGCCGCGACCGTTCGGTGCATGCCCTCGACAAATATTGCGATTACAAGACGATCTGGCAGCAGTTCGGCTGAGGTTTGCGGGGAGGCATGACCATGAGCAAGATCGTTTCCATCGAGATCACCCATCATCGCCTGCCGCTTGATCCCGCGTTCAAGGCGAGCTGGGACGGTCGCCCGCGAAAGCATTTCGATGCGACCATCGTGCGCGTCCGAGACGATGAGGGGCGCGAAGGTATCGGCTCCGGCGACCTGATGAAGGGTTTCGAGGGGCATGAGGATCTGTTCATCGGACAGGATCCCCGGCACGTCGAACGGCATTACGAAGTCCTGTCGCACATCAATTTCCACTACGGCCGCTGCTGGCCGATGGACCTGGCTCTGTGGGATCTTTCCGGCAAGATCACCGGCGAGCCGGTCTGGCGGATGCTCGGCGGCCGCGCCAGCCGGGTGCGGCTCTATGCCTCCTCCGGCGTGCTGCGTGAGCCCTCCGCGATGGCCGATCAGGCCGAGCGTTATATCGACGAAGGCTTTCCGGCCATGAAGGTGCGCTTCTCCTCGTCTTCTGGCGGTCGCGGCGGCTGGCGCGAGGACGTCAAGGCGCTGGAGGCGATCCGGGCCCGTGCCGGCGACCGGCTGGAGCTGATGGTCGATTGCAATCAGGGTTGGCGCATGCCCTGGGATACGACCTTGCCCTGGACCTTCAAGGATGCGCTTGCCGTCGCCAGGGAGCTGGAGCGGGTGGGCGTCTACTGGATGGAAGAGCCGCTTCACCGCTCGGATCGCAAGGGCATGAAGGAATTGAAGCAGGCAACGTCGGTAAGGATCGTCGGCGGCGAGATGACGCGCGAGCTCTACGAGTTCCGTGACATCATCGAGGAGCGTGCCTTCGATGTCATCCAGCCGGATGTCGCGCTCGTCGGCGGTATCACCGGCTGCCGGCGGCTCGCCTATCAGGCGCGCGAGGCGGGCGTGCAGTTCACGCCGCATTCCTGGACGAACGGCATCGGGGTTCTCGCCAATGCGCATCTGACCGCCGGCGTCGCCGATGCTGCCTGGCTCGAATATCCCTATGACAATCCGGAGTGGAGCGAAGCCCGCCGCGATTATCCGATGGCCTCGCCGCTCAAGCACGATGCAGGCTGGCTGGATCTTGGTGTTGCTCCGGGGCTCGGCATCGTTCTCGACGAGGAGCGGCTGAAGGCAACGCGTATCTAAAGGCCGCCTGCGGAATTCGAGGCGATATCTGCCCTCGTGCTATCGCGCATTAGGCAATCGAATGTGAAGTGAAGTCGTTGCCGCGTCCTCCTTCTCCCCAGCGGGGAGAGCGATTGTCTTGCGTGTCAAGCGTTTTGCCATGGGCGTGCGTCCCTGATGATGGCATTGAGGATGGTGATCAGTTTTCG
>NZ_JAQJCG010000028.1:0-105188 GCF_030182565.1 Rhizobium centroccidentale
GCGACCATCAATGCTGACCTCCTCTCAGCCAGCATCTTGAATCATATTCGACATCAAAAGGGAATCCACGATTCAAACAAAATCTGAACCGCTCTAGAGCTAATTGGTTGAGTTGTCTCCAGTGCTCGACTATTTGCGTTGCTAGGCTTTACGAATGCCACTCAAATGTCACGCCTCCCCCGCTGGGACCTCAGAAGGTTGCCGTCGTATCGAACAGCGGATGCCGCGCGGCACTATAGGCAATCTGCATTGTTGCTAATCTACAACATTTGATTGAATAATGATCCCAGAAAAATCAATCGTGAGGATTCTTCTCTATGAGAAATTGCCTTTCAGGTTGCTTTATATATTACTTCGATTGAGTAGAGGGGCGTCAGCTACAATGCAGACGGGCAAGCACAAGAGCAATTCCAGCTTTTAGTGGCGGGGTTTGCTCGGTCATTGGGTTGGGCAAATGACAAGCGTCGAACAGCTGGCGACCGTAGCCATAGGAAGAGGACCCAGGCCCGAGGACAATAGTTTCGTATCACAAAGTGTTCTCGCTAAAATTCAGGCTTGCGGCTTAATGCGGAACGCGAGGCAGCCCTCTAAGATACCGACCCGACTACTAGAATTCTGCGCGTGCAGTTATACGCTGCTGCTTAGGATACTGCTGCTCGCTGTCCTATTCTGCGGCGGTCTATCGCTGGCAACTCCAGGCACGGCCTACGCGGCATGCACTACCCTCAACTTCCCCGATTCCCACACGACGCCATCGACAAGCCCAATGGCTTCCGGCGGGACGCTTAATGTCAACATCGGCACGCTGTGCGATCCAGTTGGTCTCAATCCCATTGGCGACCCAAACGTAGTTCTTCCACAGCATGGCACGATAACGAACTACAACTCAGCTGCCGGCTCGTTCATTTACACAAACAACGGCGACGGAGCGACCCAAGACACGTTTACCTTGGTCGATGCGAGCGCGCACCCCTTCACAGTAAATATAGCAATCGCGCCAGCCGGATTGGCACCGCCCGTCGCCGGCGCGGTCAGCGCTACGGTGAGCCATGGCAGCACTTCCAATACGATCACGCTGAACCTGTCGGGAGGAGCAGCTTCCTCGGTGGCCGTCGGGACGCAGGCGTCTCACGGAACTGCAACGGCCAGCGGCACCTCGATCACCTATACCCCGACAGCGAGTTATTCCGGTCCGGATAGCTTCACCTACACCGCAACCAATGCGGCCGGCACATCATCGCCGGCAACGGTGACCATAACGGTCAATCCAGCGACGATTACCCTCGGGCCGGCGACGCTCACCTCGGGTACTGTCGGAACGGCTTATAGTCAGACCGTCAGCGCCAGCGGCGGCACCAGCTCTTATACCTATGCGGTTACAACAGGTGCCCTTCCCGCCGGCCTGAGCCTGTCGGCAACGACTGGCGTGATTTCCGGCACGCCAACGGCAGCAGGCTCCTTCACTTTCACGGTTACCGCGACCGATAGTTCGACCGGGACCGGGCCGTTCACCGGCTCGAGACCCTATACTTTGATCATTTCCCCGCCGACGATTTTGGTCAACCCAGCCTCCTTGTCGGGAGGCACGGTCGGAACCGCCTATAGCCAAACTATTACGGCATCGGGCGGCACCAGTTCCTATAGTTTCAGTGTCACATCGGGTGCTCTCCCAGCCGGCTTGACGCTCTCCTCCTCAGGCACGCTTTCCGGCACGCCGACAGCGGGTGGCACGTGCAACTTCACGGTCACCGCGCGGGATAGTTCCTCCGGTACGGGCGCACCATTCACCGGTTCGAAGGCATACACACTGACCATTGCGGCGCCGACGATTACGATCGCGCCAGCGACGTTGACCGCGGCGGCCATCGGTGCCAGCTACAATCAAACCATCTCCGCAGCCGGCGGCACCAGTTCCTATAGCTTTGCCGTTACGGCCGGTTCGCTTCCGAACGGCCTGACACTGTCATCGGGAGGTGTAATCACCGGCACGCCGACGGCAGGAGGCAACTTCAATTTCACTGTCACGGCAACGGACAGTTCCACAGGTACAGGCCCCTTTAACACCTCAAGACCCTATACCCTGACGGTTTTAGCGCCAACGATTACGGTCGCGCCGACCACACTCCCGTCCGCAACCGTTGCTGCCAGCTATAGTCAAACCATTACAGCGTCAGGAGGTACCAGTTCCTATAGTTTTGCCGTCACAGCGGGCGCTCTTCCAGCAGGCCTGACGCTCTCATCGGGAGGTGCACTCACTGGCACGCCAACGGCAGGCGGCACGTTCAATTTCACAATTACCGCGACCGATAGTTCAACCGGGACCGGGCCATTCACCGGCTCAAGAGCCTATAGTTTGAGCGTTGCTGCGCCGACGATCACCATCAATCCTTCGTCGCTGTCAGCCGTAACGGCGGGAACGGCCTATAGCCAGACACTGACAGCCTCGGGCGGTACTGGCTCCTACACCTATTCGCTGTCGACCGGCTCGCTTCCGATAGGAGTGGCGCTTTCCTCGACTGGCGTTCTTTCTGGTACGCCGATCAGCGCCGGGAACTTCAGCTTCACTATCGTCGCAAGGGACAGCTCCACCGGCACAGGTCCCTTTACAGGCGCACAGGCCTACACACTGGCGGTTGCCGCCCCAGCGATCACGATCACCCCGGCAACCCTGCCGGGGGGCACAGCCGGGACTGCCTATAGCCAGACATTGACAGCCTCGGGCGGAACCGGTCCCTATACCTACAGCCTCGCGAACGGCAATCTTCCGCCGGGCGTGGCGCTATCCTCAACCGGTACTCTCATCGGTACGCCGACGACCGCAGGGCCTTACAATTTCACGATCACCGCAACAGACGGTAACCACTTTACCGGCTCTCAGGCCTATAGCATCACGATCGGCGCCCCGACGATCACGATCACGCCTGCAACACTGCCGGGAGGCACGGCCGGAACCGCCTATAACCAGACATTGACAGCCGCGGGCGGGACGGGTTCCTATACCTTTAGCCTAGCGAACGGCAATCTTCCGCCGGGCGTAGCGCTTTCGTCGACCGGCGTGCTCTCCGGTACGCCGACGACCGCAGGGCCTTTCAATTTCACCATCACCGCAATAGACGGCAATCACTTTACCGGTTCGCAGGCCTATACCGTTACGATCGGCGCCCCAACGATCACCATCACACCGGCAACACTGCCCGGGGGCATGGCCGGAACCGCCTATAGCCAAACATTGACAGCCTCGGGCGGAACCGGCTCCTATACCTTTAGCCTCACAAGCGGGAGCCTTCCGCCAGGCGTAGCGCTTTCGTCGGCCGGTACGCTCGCCGGTACGCCGACGACCGCCGGGCCTTTCAGCTTCACCATCACGGCGACAGACGGCAACCACTTTACCGGTTCGCAGGCCTATACCGTCACGATCGGCGCCCCAACGATCACGGTTGCGCCGGCAACGCTGCCACCGGCCGGGATCGGGGCCGCCTATAGCCAGACCTTTACCGCCTCTGGCGGCATCGGCTCCTACAGCTACGCACTCACGGCAGGTACTTTGCCAGCCGGTCTCGCCCTCTCGTCGGGCGGCATACTCTCCGGCACGCCGACAGCCGGCGGCACCTTCAATATCACGATCACGGCGACGGATAGCGCTACGTTTACCGGCTCCAGGGCGTACAGCCTAGTTGTCGGCGCCCCAACGATTGCAATCGCGCCGACCACGTTGCCGGCTGCAACCGTTGCTGCCGCCTACAACCAGACCATCACGGCTTCAGGCGGCACCAGCCCCTATAGCTATGCGATAACGGCTGGTAGCCTACCCGCCGGCCTGACGCTGTCGTCCGGTGGTGTTCTCTCCGGCACTCCGACGGCATCGGGCACTTTCAACGTGACGATCACCGCAACGGACGGTTCGACCGGAGCCGGTCCCTTTACGGGCTCCAGAGCCTACAGTCTGGCGGTCAACGTCCAGCCACCGATCGCCGGCAACGCTGCGGCGACCGTTGCCGCCAATTCATCGGCCAATCCGATCACACTCGCCATCACAGGCGGCGCGCCGGCCTCGGTCACGGTAGCAACCGGGGCCAGCCATGGGACAGCAACTGCCTCGGGAACGTCCATCACCTATACGCCGACACCAGGCTATAGCGGATTGGACAGCTTTACCTATACCGCAACCAACGCCTCCGGCACCTCTGCACCGGCAACCGTGAGCATGACGATCACGGCGCCAAATCTGACATTCTCGCCGCCGAGTGGCGCCTTGCCGGCCGGTATCGTCACGACTGCCTACAGCGAGACTATCACTGCTTCGGGTGGGACAAGCCCTTATAGCTATAGCGCCACCGGCACGCTGCCGGCCGGGCTGGCACTCAACCATGCGACAGGAGCCGTTACCGGCACGCCGACGACGCCCGGCAATTACAGCTTCTCCATCACCGCCACCGACGCAAACGGCGCCATGACCTCTGCAGCCTATACGATCGCTATCTCGCCGCCACCAACGACCTTCGTATTCAGTCCGGCAGGTGGCGTACTCCCCGATGCGATGGCGGGCGAAGCCTTCAGCCAGCAGATCACGGCAACCGGCGGCGCGGGCACGAAGATCTATAGCCTTGCCTCCGGCAGCCTGCCGAGCGGCCTGGTGCTCAACATCTCCACCGGCCAGCTCAACGGTCCGCTCGCGGGAGGCACGGAAGGCGATTACAATTTCACCATCCAGGTTCGCGATGGCAACGGCGCGACCGGGAGCGCCTCCTATAGCCTGAGAGTGAAGACTCGATCGGTTACCGTTCTGGACATGGTCGTCAACGTACCGGCAGGCTCCGCGCCTCCCGACGTCTACCTCAATCGCGGTGCAACCGGCGGCCCGTTCACGTCCGCGATCCTCGCTTTCGTGGAGCCTGCCAATGCCGGCACGGCGACGATCATCCAGGGGCAGTTGGCGCAGGCGGGCCCGGTCACCACTCCCGTTGGCTGGTACTTGCACTATGTGCTGAACCCGGCCTATTCCGGTCAGGTCCGCGTCGGCTACAAGCTCGTCAGCGCGCTTGGAACCTCCAACACAGCCACCGTCACCTACAATGTCAGTTACGACGCCGGCAAGGTTGCCGAAGACATCAGCAATCTCGTGCATGACTTCGTGCAATCCCGACAGAACATGATCGCCAACACGATCGAAGTGCCGGGGCTTCTCCAGCGCCGGCAGATGGAGAAGGCGACAGACCCGATCAGCGCCCGCATGACGCCATCGGAAGAGGGCATGACGCTCAGCTTCTCCACCAGCCTCACGCAGATGCGGGCGGCAGGCGGCGATCCGGATGCGACGGCCGCCCCGTTCAACGTCTGGATCGGCGGCGCCTTCCTGACCCATAATGACAAGGGCAGCAAGAACACCAACAACTCGAAGTGGGGCAGCTTCGCCATGGTCAACATGGGAGTGGATTATCTGATCTCAGAACATGCGCTGATCGGGTTGTCCTTCCATTATGACCGCATGACCGATCCGACCGACGAGGATGCGAAACTGACGGGCAATGGCTGGCTTGCCGGACCCTACGCCTCTATCGAACTCGGCAAGGGCGTATTCTGGAACGGCAGCCTGCGCTATGGCGGCTCGAACAACACCATCGATACCCAGTTCTGGGATGGCAATTTCAAGACCACGCGGTGGATGGCAGATACGTCGATCGAGGGCCAATGGTATCTCGACGAGGACACGACGCTGTCGCCGAAGCTCAGAGCGATCTACTTCTCGGAAAAGGTCGACGACTATACTGTCAAGAACGGTGCCGGCGATGCGATCACCATCGAAGGCTTCAACGAGGACCAGTTCCGCATCAGTCTTGGCGCCGAGATCGCAAGATCCTTCACGCTCGAAAGCGGTACCAAGCTGACGCCGAAGCTCGGGCTGACCGGTGGCTTCTCTGGTCTCGACGGAGCCGGTGCTTTCGGTGCAGTCACCGCCGGCGTCTCCATACAGACCATGAACTTCTGGATGCTCGACACCAGCCTGCTCTTCAACATCGAAGGCGACGGGCAGAAATCCGTCGGCGCCAAGGTCGCCGCAAGCAAGAAATTTTGATGGCGCCTCAAGGCTTCGCGAGGGTCGGGCAATCGTGAGGCCCCCTTATGGGCGGCAGCTCCATGTTCGGTTTCTAATCGCCCGGTTGGGCAGATCATGCCCCGGCCATTGATGAGGCCGATCGCGCGATTTGCTCGACCGCGATCGGTGTAATTCGCGCTCTGTATTTTTAATTTATACAACCGCATAACATAATGATAATTATCCACTTTCTTATTTTTTGACATTTTATCTACAACCTTCGATTTTTAAAAAATAGCATAGAAATTTCCTGAATTTTTATACCTATGAGGGTCAAGTTTATTCTTGCATCTATCGTATTGATTGAGCGATGATAGCACTTAATATAATTAGAATATTCAGGGGTATGAGATGTCAGACGTGTTTCTTGGCCAGATTATGCTCACCGGATTTCCGTTTGCACCTAGGGGTTTTGCGCTGTGCAATGGCCAGATTCTTCCCATCGCGCAGAACCAAGCCTTGTTCTCACTATTGGCCACCTACTACGGCGGAGATGGAATTCGAACCTTTCGCCTACCCGATATGCAGAGCCGCACGCCGGTCGGATTTGGACCTTCCATCGATCCCGCGTGGCAGCCCGAACCATACGAGCTAGGTGAAACCGGCGGCACGGAAAATGTGACCGTGCTGCAGCAGGAATTGCCCCAGCACATTCACATTGCGACCGGGACTACCAGCAACGGCACTGTGCGCAGCCCGAGCAACGCACTTTACGGGACCAATAGCGCCAATATCTACGGCCCCTCCAATGGCGCCCAGGTTGTGCTGTCGAGCCAGACAGTGACTCCCGCCGGCAACAACCAGCCTCACGACAATATGCAGCCCTACGACGTGATCAATTATTGCATTGCGCTGCAGGGAGTTTTTCCGTCTCGCAGCTGATCATCTCTTGTCAACCTTTTGCTCGGAGGATCAACAATGAGCGCCCCCTATGTCGGAGAAATCCGGCTTTTCGGCTTTTCCCGAGTGCCCTACGGATGGCTGCCGTGCAATAATTCCCTGCAGTCCATCTCCATATATCAGGAACTGTACACGTTGATCGGTACGATCTATGGCGGCGATGGCATCACAACGTTTGCGACGCCCAATCTATGCGGGCGCGTGCCTATGCATCAAGGTACGGGGCTGGGTCTGTCGACCTATGTGATCGGCCAATCCGCAGGCAGCGAGAACGTCACACTGCTGCCATTGCAAATGCCGTCGCACACACATCCATACCTCGCCACCACGGGCGCCGCGAACAGCATGACCGTGGGACCAACGGTCGAGCTTGGTGCGGTGAGCGGCGATACGATGTATGCGACGGATACGAGCGGAGCCACTCCGATCACGACATCACCGGCAGCAACGCAGATGACAGGATCGACGACCCCGCATGACAATACGATGCCGACGCTGACGGTGCAGTATTGCATCGCATGGGCCGGTATCTTTCCCTCACAGGGCTGAATCGCGCCTTTTCCATCAAGGAGATTGCTATGACACAACCTTTTATCGGCGAGATCCAATTGTTTGGTTTCAATTTTGCACCGCTCCATTGGGCATTCTGCAATGGCGCGATGATCCCGATCCAACAGAACACCGCGCTTTTTTCCCTGCTTGGCGTCCAGTATGGCGGCAACGGCACCACCTCATTCCAACTACCCAACTTTGCCAATCGCGCAGGCTGCAATCAGGGCCAGGGGCCGGGCCTGACGCCGCGTATCGAGGGCGAAACCTTCGGCAGCAACGGCGTAACTCTGACGCAGGCGCAAATGCCAGCACACGCGCATTCCTTGACCCTCTTTAATCAAGGCGACACGTCCAAGCGAGCAGGCACGCCCAGCACCGGAAACGCCTTGAGCCTGCCGAATTCGAGCAGTCCGTTTCTGCCCAATACCCAGCCGAACGCGCAGTTCGCGCAGAACGTCATCGGCGTTGCTGGCGCGAGCCAGCCGCACGAAAACCGTCAGCCCTATCTCGCGGTCAACTTCAGCATCGCGCTCAGCGGCACATTTCCATCCTTCGGTTGATGTCTGGCGTAATGGTCGGCCTGCTACCGGAGTTTCCTGCGCACACTGGCCATCATCGGCTCCGTGTTCCTGCCTGTACACTGCGTCCCGCACGGCGGGACGATATTCCGTTTTTACGCCAGCTTTACTATTCGTTTCGCGAGAATGAACTGGCGCTGATGCCGTGGTCGCCGGACGACAAACAGGCATTTTTAGATCAGCAATTCAATCTCCAACATCGCTATTATATTGCCGCGTTCCCGCAGACAGACTTCCTGATCATAGAAAAGGACGGCATTTCCATCGGCCGCCTTTACATTAACCTCAGCACGGACATCTGGCACATCATCGATATCGGATTTCTACCGGAGTGGCGTGCTTTGGGCTTAGGCACAGCGACGCTGAAAGCTATTCAAGATGCGACAACGGCAGGCAAAAGCTCGGGAATCGCTTTGCATGTCGATCGAAATAACAGACGCGCATACGAGCTTTATCAGGCCTTGGGATTTAAGGTTGTTGACGCCACCGATACCCACATAAGCATGGAGTGGGGCGGACATCAGCTCCCGCCGGATCCACGGGGTTCATCATTCTGCATCAATTGAAGATCGCTTGATAGATGATCCCATCTTTATCTCTGGCGACCGGCACCAGGAAGATGTCGAGAATTCCAAGCGTGGCGTTGTTCAGCCTATAAATCTGCTGCGGAAAAACAACTTTTGATCCGCTGCGAAACAACAGCGCGAACGGCGCACGCGTCATTCCGGCAAAACCTCGTTCCGGCAAGGGCCGCGCCTCTGTCAACGTGAAGACAAGGCCCCCTCCCGCCATATCGATTTCGAACCCCTCCCCGACACAGCGGGCGAAATGATCCAGCGTTACAATCCCCATCCCAACCTCAATTGCTTCTTGGCGCCTTTTGATTGCAGAGACTTATGATTGGTATCCGTGATTGAAGTCTATCAAGAGATTGAGAAGAAACAAGCAACTCGTCTCCCTCCAGGGGACCATACTATGATCGTCCTCCACGGCTGGCCGAGTATAGGTTTGATGTGGCGCGCCCAAACGGACGCATTCGCCGCCGACGGGTGGCGCTGATCGCTCCTGATCTTCGCGGCTTTGGCAGCTCTTTCGCACCTGCAGCCAACGATGCTTATACCATCGAGGAAATCGTGGCGGACATGGCGGAGCTCCATGACAACCTTGGTCGCAAGGCTGCAATCTGGGTTGGCCACGACTGGGCAGCATCGTAGCCGGTGCGTGGCCGCGCATGTCAATCGGTCATGCAAGATGTCGTCACCCGTGAAGCAATCGTCTGTGACTGCACAAAGTCCGGTATCATTTATTTTCACCGGAACAAAATGGCCCTCGAAACCGGCATTCGCAACATGCGGCTTCTGGAGAGCGACGGTCAGGAGATCCGTGCCGCCGATGCCGTTGAAACCGTCCGCCGCGAACCGACCCTGCTCGGCTCACGCCAACTGATCACCGGCGGGATATTCTGCCCGACAGGCGAGACGGCAATTCGTCGAAATTCACGAAGGCTCTGGAGGCGATCGTTCGCAGTCGCGGTGGGCGCATCCTAAAGCTCGAGCGCAGCGGCAACAGCACGACCCTTCCATCGAGATCACCAAGCCGCTGAAATCCACGAGGTTATCTTTCGCGGTTACAATTGCCGCGGCCAAAACGAAATTCCAATGAGGACACATTGCCGCCGGGTTATCGCACTCGCGACACGGCGGCAAACAGTCCTAACACATCATGCCCCGCCATCCTATCCGTGGAGCGACGGCTGAAGACCCGCCAGCGCCTGATCGACCGCCGCCATCACATCTGCCGGCAATGGTCCGTAAACCAGGGCACCGGCGTTCTCATCGACTTGGGCAACCGTGCGGAAGCCGGGAATTGGCAGCGTGCGCGGCGAACGCGCCCACAACCAGGCAAGCGCACCCTGTGTGAGCGTGCGGCCGTCCTCAGTCAGCAGATTGCGGACGGCCTCCAGGCGCGCAGCAAATTCGGGAGCAATCCTGCCGTCCTTGAAATAGACCATCCAGTCGAGGCTTGCACCACGCACATCTTTTTCGCCGACAGCCTTGTCAGGCGTGAACTTGCCGCTGAGCAGCCCCATGGCGAGCGGACCGCGATTGATGGAAATCAGTCCATTGCGCTCGATGACGTCGATCATCGCCGGGACCGGCTCGAAGACGTTCATCGTATGCTGAACCGAGACGAACCCTGCGCGATGCACGTGCCGTGCGGCGCGATCCGGATGGTCCGTGCTCCAGCCGAAAGCGTCGATCTTGCCTTCGGCCTTGAGCGTTGCGAGTGTCTCAAATACCTCGTCCGACGCTTCGAGCGGAAAATCGTTAAGATGGAACTGCAGCAGATCCAGACGATCGCGGCGCAGGCGGCGCAAGGATGTCTCGGCAGACCGCCGGATAAAGGCGGGATCAGAGAAAGCGCCCGTCGCTTGCATGGTCTTCTCGTCCGTCGCGAAGCCGAATTTAGTAGCGATGATGATATCGTCCCGATTGCCGATCGCCCTGCCGACCACCTCTTCGGAGTGCCCAGCCCCATAATTCGAGGCGGTGTCGAAGAAGCGAATGCCGAGATCCACCGCCCGGTCGATAGCGCGGACCGATTCATCATCATCGACCTCACCCCAACCGAGCGGCACATCGCCAGCGTAAAACGGTCCGCCGATTGCCCAACATCCCATGCCCAGGCGTGGAATTTCCCGGTCATTCCAAAGTGTCATTGTGGTCGTGCTAGCGGGTTTGGTCAGCATATCGTCCTCCACGATCATCTATCGCTGCAGGCAGACATAGGGAGGGATGCCTGAGTGAGAAACAACCAAATCTGCAGGGTATTTTTCATAGATGAAAAATGGCTGTCGGCTGCGCGACACGCAGGAAGCTCTGCATGGTCATAGCATGCACTCTGGCGCAAATAGGACTCCCGTCCTCGGAGCCCTTGTCTTCATTGTGCTTCGAGAACGCCGGCCTATGGCCAGCGCTAGCAGAAGACATGCGCAGCATCGGGATCGAACTCCAGATGCACATTATCGCCGCGGCTGAGACCCGAGATGGCTTCGTGGCCGAAGGGAAGGCGCACCGACAGGGTTTCGCCGGCGGCAATCCGCGTCGTCACATGCACGTTGTTGCCGAGGAAAGTGATATCGTTGACCGTCGCGCTGAGGCCTTGGCTTGAGCCTGCTTTGCGCCCGAGCCGAATGCGTTCCGGCCGCAACATCAATGCCGCTTTGCTCCCTGACATCGGCCGGCCGTGAACCGGGATGCTGTCAAAAACGGTCTTATCGCCGAGTGAGATCCTCGCCTGGCCATTGTCCGATGAAAGCAGATGACAGGAGATGAAATCGCTGTCGCCGATGAATTCGGCGACAAAGCGGGTGCGTGGATTGGCGTAGAGTTCGGGGCCCGTACCGATCTGATCGATGATGCCTTTGGAGAAGACGGCGATACGATCGGACAACCGCAACGCCTCTTCCTGGTCGTGGGTCACATAGAGGATCGTTACTTCGGTCTGCTCGTGGATCCTTTTGATCTCGTGCTGGATCTCTTCGCGCAATTTCTTGTCGAGGGCCGACAGCGGCTCGTCCATCAAAAGCACCGGCGGATCATAAGCGAGTGCCCTTGCAAGAGCCACGCGTTGCTGCTGGCCGCCCGACATTTGCGCGGGCTTGCGGTCCTCGAAGCCTTCGAGGCGGACGAGACGCAGCATTTCCCTGACCCGGCTGTCGACCTCTGCCTTCGACTTGCGGCGAACCTTCAACGGAAAGGCGATATTCTCTCCGACAGTCAAATGCGGAAATAGCGTATAGCGCTGGAACACCATGCCGATATTGCGCTTGTGCGACGGCGTCGACAGTAGCGTCTCGCCATTCAGCAGGATATCGCCCCTGGTCGGGTTCTCGAAACCGGCGAGGATATAAAGCGTCGTGCTCTTGCCCGAACCGGAGGGGCCGAGAAAAGTCAGAAACTCGCCGCGCTTGACCTCGAGATTGACGTCGTGGACTGCGACGACGGGGCCGTATTCCTTGCGGATGCCTTTGATCTTCAGGAAAGATTCGCTCATGATTTCAGAACCTTGCGTAGGACCGCGGCCAGCGTCATCAACATGACCGTCAACAGGATGAGGAGTGTGGAAGCGGCGGCGACGACCGGAGTCAGATCCTGTCTGAGCGTCGCCCAGACCTTGACAGGCAGCGTCTGCAGCGTTGGGCTCGCCATGAAGATCGCAACAACCACCTCATCCCAGGATGTCAGGAACGAGAAGACGGCGGCCGAGAACAATCCGTGGCTGATGGCGGGCAACGTGACCCTGATCTTCGCCTCGAGCGGAGACGCGCCGCAAAGCACGGCCGCATCCTCGATCGACTTGTCGAAGCCTTCGAGCGCACCGGAGATGGACAGAATGGAGAAGGGCAGCGCCAGGACAAGATGAGAGAGGACGAAGCCTATCAAGGTGCCCCCCAGCCCCACCCGCAGGAAGAAGGCATAGAGAGCGACGGCGAAGACGACGACGGGGAGGATCATCGGCGTCAGGAACAGCGCCTTCAGCGCATCGCGGAACAGGAATTTTCCACGCACGAGGCCGAAAGAAGTCACCAGGCCGAGCAGCACCGAAAGCACCGTGACGATCGCCGCGATCTTGAAGCTCATCCAGGCCGAAGCCAGCCATTGCGGATCGGACAGCAGCTCCGCGTACCAGCGCCAGGTCCAGCCCGGCGGCGGAAAGATCAGCCATTGCGACGAGCCGAACGACAAGGCGGCGATGAACAGGATCGGCAGCAGAAGAAAAGCCGCGGTCAGGACGGTGATGGCAAGCAGCACATATTTCCACCAGCCGAGACGATCGAAATTCAGCAGCATCTCAACGCCCTCCCGTGCTCTGAACGCCGAAGAGCCGCAGCTGGACGGCATAGAGCGTCAGCGTGACGACGAGCAGGACGAAGGCTGCAGCACCGCCCATGCCCCAATTGACGAGGGATTGCACGAATTGGGCGATGAGTTCGGCGAGCATCATGTTCGCAGTGCCGCCCAAAAGCGAGGGCGTCACGTAGTAGCCGAGCGACATGACGAACACCATCAAGGCCCCCGCCATCATGCCGGGAGCGGCAAGGGGCAGCAGAACGCGGGTGAGGCATTGCAATCGGCTCGCGCCGCATAGGGCGGCTGCCTGCAGCACGGCCGGATCGATCTTCCTCATGACGCCGTAGAGCGGCAGGATGATGAACGGCAGCATGATATAGGTCATGCCGATCGTGACGCCGGTGAGGTTGTTGACGAGCGCAAGCGGCTTGTCAATCAGTCCGGCGCCGATCAGCATCTTGTTGATCAATCCCGTGCGCTGCAAAAGCACCATCCAGGCATAGGTTCGCGCCAGCAGGTTGGTCCACATCGACAGAAGCAGGATCGCAAAGATCACCGAGGCCCATCGTGACGGCATGATCGCCAGCGTCCAGGCGACGGGAAAGCCGATCAAAAGCGATATGATGGTGACGAGGCCTGACACGATGAAGGTGTTGCCAAAAATCTTGATATAGGTCGCGGAGCCCAACAGCTCTGCATAGTTGCCGAAGCCGAATGCCGGCTCCATCACGCTGCGCAAAAGCAGCGCGATGACCGGAAATATGAAGAAGATCGCCACGAAGGCGAAAGCCGGCGCCACCTGGGCAAATCCGGTGGGTCTTGCCGCCTTGCGCGCCGGTGCGGCCTCGTCCGCAACGTCTATGTACGTCGACATGGCAATCCTTTCCCATTATGGGCGCCAATGAGCAGCGATCGCTACTCGCGGGCCTGGACCTCGCATTGCCCCACCGCGGAGATTTTTCCGCGGTGGTCTGGTCATCTCCGCCGCTTACTGCGCCTGCCAGGCGTACCACTTCTTGCCGATAGCATCCCGATTTGCAGCCCAATAATTCATGTCGGCATTGACCTGGCTGGCGGTCTGCTGGTCCGGCAAGGTCTTGGCTATCTCAGGGTCCATCAGTTTCGCCGAGCCGAGATTGGTCGGCGCATATCCGGTGGCCTTCGCCAGATCGGCCTGCGACTGTGCCGAGGTCGCGAGTGCGATGAACTTCATCGCCGTTTCGAGGTTCGGCGCACCCTTGGGAATGACAAGGGAATCCGCTGCCGTGATGTTCTGGCTCCAGGAGGTCTCCGTCTTGACGCCGCTATTGGCAAGCGCGGTCATGCGGCCATTCCAGAGACTGCCGAAAGGCGCTTCGGCCGACGCCAGCAGCTGCTGTGATTGCGCGCCGCTCGACCACCAGACGATATCCGACTTGATCGTATCGAGCTTCTTGAAGGCACGATCGAGATCGAGGGGATAGAGCTTGTCGGCGGGAACGCCATCGGCCAAGAGCGCCGCCTCGATGACGCCCGGCGCAGACCACTTGTAGAAGGTGCGCTTGCCGGGAAATTTCTTGGTGTCGAAGAGATCCGCCCAGGTCTTCGGGCAGGCGCTCACGGCATCCGCGTTGCAGCCGATAACGAAGGAATAATAGAAGCTGCCGACCGAATAGTCGCTGACGAAACGCGGATCGAGCTTCGATTTATCGATGACCGAAAAATCCAGCTTTTCGAGCAGACCGGCCTTTCCAGCCTGCGCGGCATAATCGCCCTCGACGTCGACGACGTCCCAGCTCACCTGGCCGGCTTCGACCATCGCTTTCAGCTTGCCATAATCAGTCGGGCCGTCCTGCATGACGCCGATGTTGGTTTTTGCCGTGAACTGGTTGGCCCAGGCAACTTTCTGCGCATCCTGCGTCGTTCCTCCCCAGCTCGTAAAGACCATGGTCTCGGCCTTAGCGGGCATGGATGCGGCCATCATTGCGGCAAAGGCCGCGAGTGCAATTCTTGCTTTCATGTTCCCTTGTCCTTGTTTTTAAGTTCTTAGAGGCATGCCTTACGCACCCCCCCGTTCATCCCAAGGGGGAGAAACCGGCGGGCTTCATAATCTTGTTTTCCGCTTGTTCGATCAGCTCGCGTATCTTTGGCAGGAAAGTCTGCCACTCGGGGTCCGCCGCCAGCCGCCCGCGTCGCGCCTCACGATCATCGAGGCTTGAATAGGCCCAGATGTGCACGATCTCGTTGATGACACCTATTTCCGAATGGAAGTAGCCGACAAGATTGCCGAGATGCGCCTTCTGGATGGCAATCCCTTCCTCTTCGACGACCTTCAGATATTGCGGGATCGTGCCGTTCTTCAGCCGGTAGGTGCGGATCTCGTAAAACATCGGCGCTACCTCATGACGAAGGGATCGGGGATCGGATCATCCGATGTCCGCAGCCAGATCGTCTTGGTGCGCGTGTAATCGAGTGCGGCCGCAAGCCCGCCTTCCCTGCCATGGCCGGAAAGACCGAAGCCGCCGAAGGGCGCGATCGGCGATACCGCACGATAAGTGTTGACCCAGACGACGCCGGCGCGGATGCCCTTCATCAGGCGATGGGCGCGCGTGAGGTTCTGGGTGAAGACACCGGATGCCAGACCGTAGCGGGTGTCGTTTGCAAGCCTCAGGGCTGCCGCCTCGGTCTCGAACGAGACAACCGACAGAACCGGCCCGAAGAATTCCTCGGCCAATGACGGAGAGCTGACACCATCGCAATCGAGGATCGTCGGCGGGAAATAGTAACCCGCGCCGTCGGGCTTTTGCCCGCCGGTGACGAGCCGAGCGCCGCTCTTGATGGATTTTTCGACAAGCGCGGCCACATGATCCTGTTGTCTCTTGGTGGCGAGCGGACCGACCTCGGTTGCCATGTCAAGCGGTGAGCCGATGTGGATTGCTTCGGCCTTGCGCTTGAGGATCGACAGAAATGCCTCCTTGACGCTGGCCTCGACGATCAGCCGCGAGCCGGCAACGCAGCTTTGGCCGGTCGCCGCGAAAATGCCGGCGACCTGCGCATTCACGGCACTTTCGAGATCGGCATCGGCAAAGACGATGAAGGGCGATTTGCCGCCTAGTTCCAGCGATGTCGACGCAAGGTTCTCGGCCGAATTGCGGATGACATGGCGTGCCGTCTCCGGCCCGCCGGTAAAGGCGACATGCGCGACCTTCGGATGCCGCCCGAGTGCCGCACCGCAGGAAGGGCCGAAACCGGTGATGATGTTGACGACGCCGGGCGGGAAACCCGCCTCATGAACCAGGCGCGCGAATTCCAGAAGCGGCGCCGGCCCGTCTTCCGATGCCTTGACGACCATGGTGCAGCCGGCCGCAAGCGCGGGGCCGATCTTGACGGCCGACAGGAACAGCTGGCTATTCCAGGGAACGACCATGGCAACGACGCCGACCGGCTCGCGGCGCAGCCAGACATCCATGTCCGGCTTGTCGATCGGCAGATAGGAGCCCTCAATCTTGTCGGCGATGCCGGCATAGTAGCGATAATAGTCGGCAACATAAGCGATCTGCGCTGAGGTCTCGCGAATGATCTTGCCGGTGTCGCGCGTTTCCAATTCGGCAAGTTTCTGGGCATTGGCCGCAACGAGATCTGCGAGCTTGTAGAGGAGCTTGCCGCGCTGCGTCGCCGTCAGTTTCGCCCAAGGACCATCATAAAGCGCCCTCTCGGCGGCATCGACGGCGCGGTCGACATCAGCCTCCCGCGCTTCCGGCATGTCTGCCCAGACGTCACCGGTCGCGGGATCGATACTCTGGAAGCGGGCTTCCCCCTCCAGAAACTCACCGTCGATATAATACCGGAAGCGCTGCATGGCGTTTACTCCGCAAATGCCGGCATGACCTCGGCGATGAAGCGCTCGAGCGAGGCCTTCTTGCGCTCGAAGGACATGCCTGTGTCGATCCAGAAGGAATATTCGTCGTAACCCATCGCTTCATAGGTCTTTAGCCGGGCAATCACTGTCGACGCATCGCCGACGACATTGTTGCTGCGCATGACAGCATCGGACAGCATGGCGTTGGCTAGAATCTCTTCTTCGGGAATGCGCTCGATCAGGCCCTGATGGACCGGCTTCTCGTTCTTGAACCAGGCGAAGAAGTAATTGTAGTAGACGCTGAGCTCGTGGGCGGCCCGTGCGATATCATCCTCCGACGAGCCGACATAGGTATGGCGCAGGAGCATGATCTTCGGCCGCTCGATATGCGTGTTCTTGGCGCAGGCATCGTTGAAACGGCCCATCAGCGCCTCGACCTCGTCATCCCCCTGCCAAAGTGGCGTCACCTGGACATTGCAGCCATTGGCAACGGCAAATTCGTGCGAATTCGGGTCGCGGGCAGCAACCCAGATCGGCGGGTTCGGCTCTTGCAGCGGCTTCGGCGCCGAAGTGGTCGATGGGAATTTGAAGAACTCGCCATCATGGGCGTAGTCCCCTTGCCAGATGCCTTTGATGGCGGGGATGAGCTCGCGCATGCGCTGGCCGGCACCCCAAGCGTCGAGACCCGGTAGCAGCCGTTCATATTCGAAAGAGTAGGCGCCGCGGGCAATGCCGATATCGAGCCTGCCGTCGCAGATGATGTCGGCCATGGCCGCTTCACCGGCAAGCTTGATCGGATGCCAGAACGGCGCGATCACTGTTCCCGTTCCAAGCCTCGCCCGTGACGTCCGGCGCGCCAGATCGGCGATCGTCACGAAGGGATTGGGCGCGATGGTGAAATCCATCCCGTGATGCTCGCCCGTCCAGATCGCGTGCATGCCGCCCTTGTCGGCGATCTCGCACAGCGCGACGAACTCGTCATAGAGGCTCTTATGCGTCTGGCTCGCGTCGAGGCGCTCCATGTGAACGAAGAGAGAGAATTTCATGCTTGCACCGCCTTCCCGGAAACCGGTCGCACCATGCCGGAGGTCTCGTCACCAAAATAGACCCCGAAATTGCCGATCTGGCTTTCCATTGCGAAGCGGGCGACGATATCGGCCGTCGAGCTGGTCTTGAAGTGCGCCGCCTTCAAGGCATCCCGCTTCAGGAACTTGCCTTCGCGCGGCTCGCCTTGCGAAGCGAAGGCGCGATAAACGATGTGATGCTTGCCGTCGCTCTTGCCTTCATAGACCGAGTAGAGAAAGCCGATCGTGACCGAAAGACCGGTCAGCGCCTGCAGATACTGGCCGAGAATGTCGGCGGGGCTGCCCTCCCTGCCCTCGCAATTCGGAAGAGCAAGAACATCATCGCCAAGCAGCAGGATTTCACCATCGCGCTCGACCACCGCGCCAAGCTCGATATTGCCTTCCGCAGCGGCAGAAACCGCCTTGCTTGCCAGGATCGGCGTGAAATAGCCGCCGCGCGCATAGCCGAGGCCATTGCGGCCGCTATTGTCGAAGGAGACGATGCGCCCCATCAAGACGACATGATCGCCGGCTTCGATGACCTGTTCCATGGCGCATTCGAACCAGGCGGCGACATCGGCAAGGATCGGACAGCCATGGGCGCCCGAATTCCACTCGACGGCGGCGAACCGGTCTTCGACGGGCCGCGCAAAGGTGTTGGAGACGGCCTTTTGCGTTTCCGACAGCACATTGATCGCGAAGTGTCCGGCGCTCGTCATGGCGGCAAAATTACGCGAGGTCTTTGCCAGGCAAACAAGAAGGAGCGGCGGATCGAGCGAGACTGAGGTGAAGGAATTTGCCGTAAACCCAAGCGGCAGGCCGGCCTGATCGCGTGCGGTTACGACCGTGACACCGGTCGGAAATGCGCCGAAGGCGTCACGCAACGCCCGTGGATCGAAATCTTGTGTCGTCATCTTGCGTCCTCCCCGCATGAAAGCCACTCGGCAAGCAGCTCATTGACGATTTCAGGCGCCGTCAGGTTCACCATATGGCGGTGGCCTTCGACGATGCGCGCCCAGCCATTAGGCGCTGCCGCGGCCATCTGCTCCGCCATCCGCGGCGTCGAATTCGGATCGTCTGAACCCGTCAGGAACAGAGCCGGCGCCATGACAGCCGGCCAGCGATCCGCATAAGTCTCATCGCCGCCGGCGAAAGCCGCATAGGCTGTGGCATAGCCTTTCGGATCCACAAGGCTCAGCCAGTTCCGCGTAAGCTCCCGCGCGATTTTACTTTGAGCATCATCCCCGAACCAGCGCAGCAGCGGGCCTTCCTTGTCGACACCTGAAAGCGGTATTGCCGCTGCGCGTGCAAGCACGGCCGCCTTGGCCTCGGGGTCGCGCCGAAAGACGCCATTGAGATAGGCGACCCGCTTGATCCGCTCATCAAAGGTAGCGGCAGCCCCTCCGGCAACGAGCGCACCCATCGAGTGTCCGGCAACATTGACTTTGCCGAGTTCCATCTCATCAAGAAAACCACCGAACCAGGCGACGAAGGCTTCAAGCGGACTTCCCGCCGGCAATGCAGCACTTTCGCCGTGCCCTGGCATATCGACGGCGATGACGCGATGGCTACGGGAAAAAACCTCGATCTGTGGCGTCCAAGCTTCAAGCCGCATGCCGACGCCGTGGATCAGAACCAGTGGCTCGCCTTTGCCAACCTCATGATAGGCCGTGCCGCCTGCCGTGTGTTTGCGGAGCAAACCTTCGGTCTTCAGATGATCGGGCTTGCTCTGGTCCATGGTTTCTATCGCCGGCATCCAGACATCCGATCCTTACACGCCGGCCGGATTGGAGGCGTCCTGCCCCAGATCCTTGAGGTCTTGGTAACGATCGCCGATGCGATGGTGCGGCCGCCCACCGACGGAGGCGCCGAGAGCCACGACGATCTCATCGGCGGCAGGCGCATCGGGGACCGACGTCTGGATCGTCAGATAATGCGAACGACGGCCTTCATCATTCTTGTCCATCAGCGGGATCATGATCGGTGCATTGGCCGGTCCGCGCGTGTTGCAGAAAGCGAGATAGGATTTGGCGCCGACGGCATGGCGATAGTGATTGCCGAACCGCAGGGTGTGGATCAGCGCGGATGCATGTTCGATTTCGCCATCGAGACCGACGACGGCCGATTTGCCATAGGCTTCGACCGCCTCGCCCGATCCGACCGCATCGATAATGATCCTGGTGAGCAATTCACCGAGAACAGGCGCAGCGGCATGAATCTCGGGCTTCAGATCCGCAACGAAGCCGCGGCCGGCCCAGGGATTTTTGACGATCGCGCAAGCCGAAAAGAGCTTCAACGGCGTTACTGCCGCCTTCCCCCCTTCGACAAGCGTCGTTTCGATCTGCAGGACGGTTTTTCGGATTTGAAGGCTCATGGCTCGCTCCCATCTAGGATTACGTATGATGGTATGCCATAATATAAGACTGTCAAGCATCTTTAAGCGACCGGACTGAAAAACCTGCCGCACATCAGAAATGACCAGTTATATCAACGCCTTATCGATAGAAGCGATAAGCGTTCGCGAAAGCGATGCTTGTCGTCGCATATCTTCAGCTGTCAATGTCCCGCTTTTGTATTCATTATTATGGTATACCGTCACCCTGAAGGCGTGGGAGAGTCAACCCGCTTCACCAGGCAAACGACAATGTGATGAGGTGTGACGCCCACCGGTATCGTCCGGCGTCGTGCAAGTCGGCCCCTCACACGGCGGGAATTTCGCCGGCGTTACCCTTGGCGGACGATAGCGCCGATTGCATTGACGACAATGCGCGCGGCGGTCAGGGCCGAAAGGCCGTCGATATCGGCGGGGGGATAGAGCTCCACCAGATCGAAGCCCGCAATGTCAGCCCGCCGGCCTAGGCCGGCGATCAGGTCGATAACCTGCGTATAGGTGAGACCGCCGGGGGTCCGCGCCGCCACGCCCGGCATGATGCCGGGATCGATGCTGTCGCAATCCAGGGTGACGACGACCCGAGCTCCCTCCGGAATATGCCGAAGAGCGGCTTCGACCCCTTGGGCGTGGATCTCGCGGGCCGTGACAAAGCGGCTGCCATAGCGCAGTGCCGTCTCGACATCCGAAGGACGGGCGCTGCCGACGCTGCGCAGGCCGACCTGCACCATTCCGGCGACATGCGGCATCTCGCTTGCCCGCCGCATCGGGCTTGAATAACCGTAGCGCTCGCCATGCAACTCGTCGCGCCAGTCGATATGGGCATCGATCTGCAAGATCCAGACCGGCCCCTCATCCGCAAAGCCGGCGATGAAGGGGATCGTGACGGAACAATCGCCGCCAAGCAGGATCGGCACGGCCGTCAATGCCAGGATCTCGCGCGTCTTCGCCTCGATCCGGTCCCGGTTGCCGGCATTGTCGTGCATGACAGTCTCGATGTTTCCGGTGTCGACGCAGCAAGCGGGCTTGCCTGCGAACAGCGGGCCGCCGAGATCGAAATCCCAGTGTTCGACCAGCCCGGCATCGTCTTGGCTGGCAGCGCGGATCGCTCCGGCCGACAGGGCATAGCCGCTGCTGTCCTTGCCGGGATAGGTGCTGCCGTGACCGGCGCCGAAGATCACCACACGCGGCAGACGACCCTCGTCAAAGCGGTCCGGGAAGCCGAGAAAGGAAGAGGAAGCCGTCATCTTCATGGCCTTGGCGAAAAATCAATCGATCGGCTGCCGCCCGGAAAGCACGGCCTGGGCGATGGCGCTTGCGCTGGTGACATGATCCATCGCCGCCTGATAAGCGCCATCGCCGTCACCGCGCCTGATAGCATCGACGATACGCGCCATCTGCGCAGGCCCTTGGACATCGCGATTTTGCGTCTTGATCGTCATGGAGCGCAGGTGATTGATGCGCACGGTCAGAAGGTTGACGACGCCCCAGGCCACATGGCGATCGACCATACTGAACAGCGTCTGATAGAAGGACGATGTGTGAGCGAGCACGCCGGCCATGTCCTTCTCGCGGTAGCTATGTCTTATGTCCTCGAGCGACTTGTCCAGGGCATCGGCGATCGCGGGATTGTTCTGCTCGGCGCAAAGCCGTGCCGCCATCCCTTCGAGTGCCGCACGGATCTCGTAGATCTGCTTGGCTTCGTCATGATTGAGCTGGGCGACGATCGGTCCCTTGTTCGGAAGATTGGCGACGAGGCCTTCGGATTCGAGATGGCGCAGGACCTCGCGCACGATCGTGCGGCTGACGCCGAGCTGGGCACAAAGATCGCGTTCGACCAGTCGGTCGCCCGGGCGGAAATAGCCGTTGATGATCGCCTCTCGCACCTTGTCGAGAGCGAGCTCCCGCAGCGTCTTCGTCGGACGCTCCACGCGAATTGCGGCGCCCTGCGCATCATCATTCATTTCCGCACCCTCGATCTTCGGATACCATAATATGGCCTACCAAAATCATCTATTGTCGAAATGAAGTCAATGCAGCAGAGCGCCCGTCAGAGCAAGGCTTGTTCTTGAATGCCGAAATGCTCCTTCAACACCTTCCAGCCTTTCGGCGTCACGTCAACGGCACGTGACGAGGGCGATCGCCGTATACAGCCTTCCGCGAAGAGGAGGTTGGTCAAATGAACGCCAAGGGGTCCGGCAAGATGATGTTCTCTCTCCGTCCAATCGAGGCATTGCCGGGCAAGCCCGTAGCGCGTGGGTCTGATACTGGCCGTATTCATGCCCATGCGGTCGAACCACTCCGCACCAGCCGGGGTGAGTTCGAACCGCTTCTTTTCGGCCGCGACAAGGAACCCCTTCTCCAACAATCCATGGGTCACGGCGATCCCGACACGGCCGGCCAGATGATCATAACAGCAGCGCGCAAACCGAAGCTTCCGCGCATCCCGGGTCAGCGGCTTTCTTCGCACGGGCTCCGCCGGACCGATCGAGGCCAGGGTCTCGAGCGCCAGCGCGACATGGGAACCGGCGAGACGATAGTATCGGTGCCGCCCCTCGGTTTCCACGACCAATAGCCCGCCGGCCAACAATTTGCCCAGGTGGGAACTGGCCGTCTGTGCCGTCACGCCGGCCGCGTAGGCAAGCTCGCCGGCTGGCCGCGCCCGGCCATCAAGGAGCGCCGACAGCATGGCAACGCGCGCAGGATCGGCAATCAGAAAGGCAACGGCGGCTATGTTCGGCTGGGTCGTCATGTCTAGGTCTCTTCATATCAAGCTGCATCATAACACCGAAATAGTTCGCATGCTTCGACACGTATCGAAGCATTGGGGCAGATGGCCGTCTTAGACTGAACGCTCAAGTAATGGCCACGGAACCGACCCATGACGAAGACCATCCTCGCCTTTTTCACCGACACTCATCTCGGCCAGAAGTTGGTCGCCGAGAGCGAAATTGCCGGCGACAAGATGGGTTATGAGGAGACGCCGCAAGAGCACGAACATCACCTGCGCGTGGTTCTCGACGACATCGCCCGCAAGGGCATTTCCAAGGTCGTCTTCGGCGGCGATATCGGCACGGCACATTCGGTCGCGGGCTTTTTCGAACTCCTGCGCACTTATGCCTTCGATGTGTCGCTCATCCTCGGCAACCACGATGCATACGGCAATGTCGCGCCGTACTACGACATGGGCGGCAGTACCGTGGCAGGGAAGCTGTGCTACTCGCAGCAAGACCCACATCTGAAACGGATTTTCCTCGATACGTCCGACAACGCCGTCGGCGACGGCCAGAGCAAGTGGCTCGCCCGCGAACTCAAGGGTGTGAAGCGGGCCGCAATCTTTCTGCACCATCCGATCCTGCCGCTCGAGACGCCGATAGATCGAACCGGTGCAGCCCTGCGCGATCGGGATGAGGTCAGGTCGCTTCTGATCGGCATGGATTGCCGGATATCGCTGTTCTGCGGTCACTATCACATGATCGACGAAGCCCGAGAAGCAAACATCAGGCAATATGTCTCGCCAGCGGTCTCCTATCAGATCGTCAAGCAATCCGAACGTCTGAAGGCCGACACCGGGGCATTCGGCTATCGTATTCTGGAGATTGACGAAGAAGAGATCAAAACGCAGGTCGTCTTCTTTTCAAAGACCTAGCCGGCGCGGATGTCTTGGCTCGCCACTTCGCGGCAACAGGGGGAAAAAGCACTTTCACTTCAGGGCTATGACAAATATCGTATCGGAGCACTGCGGAATCGCCAGCTGATTTGAAGGATATGACAATGGGCGTGCTTCTCTCTCCGGAACTCACGGTTTGTGGCATTGAGGAGTTGCCCGATCAACGCGCGCGAAACGTCACCCACGTGCTTTCCCTTCTCGACCCAGGATATCCCGAGCTCGATGTCTTCCACTCCTATGACAGGCATCATCGCACGACGCTTCGTTTCCACGATATCATCGCGACGGCTCCAGGGCGGGTGATGCCCCAGGCGGAACATGTCGAAGCGATCCTGAAATTCGGCTCCGAGTTTCAGGCGCAACAAGATCTCGAGGCCTCGAGCCATCTGCTGGTGCATTGCCATATGGGCGTATCGCGCTCCACCGCCGCCATGCTGTCATTGATGGCTCAAGCCAACCCCGACGCATCCGGCGAGAGCCTGTTTGCTCGTCTGGTAGCCATCCGCCCGCAGGCCTGGCCGAACTCCCAGATGATCGGCTTTGCAGACGAACAGCTCGGCCGGAAGGGAGATTTGAACGTGGCACTTGCCCGTCATTATGGCCGGCAGATCAAGGGGCGGCCTGACTTTGTCGACTGGATGACGCATCTCGGACGTCAGGCAGAACTCAATATGGCGATCCCTGCGTAAGGATCGCTACTTCTGCCGGAAGCCGGCCGCCAACACGGCAGCCTGATTATACATCTTCTTCCGCCGTGACAGTTCTCTGACAGGAATCGATGTCACCTTGGCTGCAATCTGTAGAGGACAGAGACGGTCGGCTCATGAGCCGGCTAGCCATCGGGGAGGAGATATCATGAAAACCGCACTCGGTCGCGACTAGCGCCTGCCATCCGGCAATCGGTGCCGGCCACCATCAGCCAATCACATCCTATTCACCGGCCTTCGCCAGGAGAGCCGCGCCGTCTATACGCGTCCCTAGTCCGGGGATGCAGGCGGCAACCAAAACCATGCAGCAGTCAACGGGAGGGATTCAAATGTCACTGCTATTCAAGAAACTCAGCATCGCAGCCGCCATGGCGATTGGTATCAACGGCGCAGCCTTCGCGGCAAGCGAAGAGCTCATCGCAGCCGCAAAGAAGGAAGGCGTAATCGCCATCTATGCCGCGACCGATCTGTCGCAGGCTCAAGCCCTGCTCGACGCCTTCACCAAGAAGTATCCCGGCATTCGCGTCGACTACAACGATATCGGCACCAACGGCGTCTATAACCGCATCATTTCCGAAGCCGCGGCCAGCCAGGTTGGAGGCGATCTTGTCTGGACGTCGGCGATGGACCAGACCGTGAAGCTCGCAGCCGATGGCTATCTCGCTTCCTACGCCTCGACGGAAATCGGCGCGCTGCCCAGCTGGGCGGTCTACGACAAGACGGTCTATGCCACCACGCTCGAGCCGATCGGCATGATATACAACAAGCTTGCCCTGAAGGAGGACGAGGTTCCCCGCACCCGCGCGGCGCTGATCGAATTCCTCGGCAAGGCGGATGTCGCCGGCAAGGTCGCCACCTTCGACCCGGAAAAGTCCGGCGTCGGCTTCATGATCCAGACGAACGACTCAAAGCAGCGCAGCGACTATTGGGACCTGGTTTCGGCCTTCGGCACGGCCAAGGGCAAGACCTATTCCTCGACCGGCTCCATGCGCGAAACGGTGGTCTCCGGCGAGAACGTCATCGCCTTCAACCTGATCGGCTCCTATGCGCTCGATTGGGTGAAGAGCGCCTCCAATCTCGGCGTCGCCTTCGGCCAGGATTATACGCCAGCCTTCTCGCGCGTCGCCGCCGTCATCAAGAACGCACCGCACCCCAACGCCTCGCAGCTCTTCCTCGATTTCATGCTGTCCCAGGAAGGCCAGAACGCCATTGCCTCGAAGGGCATGCCGTCGCTGCGCACCGATGTCGACCAGGGCTACAACCTCAATACCATCAACGCGTTGGTCGGCGGCAACCTCAAGCCCATCGCGCTCGACGACTCGCGCCTGGAATTCATGGATCCCATGAAGCGCCTCGATTTCCTGAAGAAGTGGCGCGGATCGGTCAAGAGCTGACGCGGCGCCTAATCACCTGAGAGCATTCCCGCGGCCGAGCGGAAGCGGGAATGCTCGCAAACAGCAATCATCGAGAAGGAGGAGCGCCGATGTCGGCACCGTCGACGCCAGTATCGACCCTGTCTCACGCCGGGCGACCAGCGGCTCACGCGAGCCCAACATTCACCCCGATCCCGCAGCCGGCCAATGCCCCCGGCTTCAGGCGCATCGTCATCGGTCTGCTTGCCGTTGTCGTATTGGCGCCGATCGCGCTCATCATCTACCAGAGCCTGCTCGACGGACCATTCTTCGCACCGAAAAGCAAGCTCTCCATCGAGGCCTATCGCTATATCCTGACCGACGAAATGTTCTACGACGCGCTCTGGAATACGGTCATCATGGCGGTGGGCATGGTAGCGATCGCGGTGCCGCTCGGCGCCGCCCTCGCCTTCCTTCTCACCAGAACGGACGTCAAGTTCCGCAAGGCGCTCGAAGTCGTTGTCCTCGTGCCGATGTTCATCTCGGCCATCGTGCTTGCCTTCGGCTATACGGTCGCCGTCGGCCCGGCGGGCTTCCTCACCATGCTGTCGCGCGATCTCTTCGGGGCAGCACCTTGGAGCCTCTATTCGCTGACCGGGATCGTCATCGTTACCGGGCTTGCCCATGTGCCGCATGTCTATCTCTATGTCTCAGCCGCCATGCGCAACCTGCCGTCCGATCTGGAAGAGGCGGCACGGTCGATGGGCTCGCCGATCTGGCGGGTCTGCCTGGACGTGACATTGCCGATGGTCCTCCCGGCACTTGTCTTTGCGACTGCCCTCAACCTGCTGATCGGCTTCGAGATGTTCGGTGTCCCCTATGTGCTCGGCGACCCGAGCGGCATCATCGTGCTGACGACCTATGTCTACAAGCTCACGACGCTGTTCGGCGTGCCGACCTATCAGCTGATGGCCGTCGTCGTTGTCCTGCTCGTGCTGTTAACGCTGCCGCTCGTCTGGTATCAGCGCCGCCTGCTGCGCCACAGCCGCCGCTATGCCGCGCTCGGGGGCAAGGGGCCGCGAACGACCGTGATGCGTCTCGGACCGACGGGCCAGATCATCGCGCTCTCCTTCATCGGCTTCTGGCTATTCGTCTCGGTGCTGCTGCCGATCGGCGGCATTGTGCTTCGCGCCTTCGTCGATGCCTGGGGCCAGGGCGTCAATCCGCTGGCGCATCTGACCGTCGCGCATTTCGCCACGCTCCTGGAAGTACCGACGCTGTTTCGCGGCATCATCAACACGGTCATCCTTTCCGTCGTGGGTGGCGCGGCGGCGGTCGCGATCTATCTCCTGATCGGGCTTGCCGGGCACCGCCACAGGGGCCTCTCGAACACCGTGCTCGACTATATGGTGCTATTGCCCCGCGCCATGCCGAGCCTCATCATCGGCCTTGCCTTCTTCTGGCTGTTCCTGTTCGTGCCCTTCCTCATTCCGCTCAGAACGACGCTGATCAGCCTGTTCGCCGCCTATGTGATCGTCGGCCTTTCCTATGGCCTGCGCCTGCTGCAGGGTACGCTGATCCAGGTCAGCCCCGAGCTGGAAGAGGCCGCGCGCACCACGGGCGCGACCATCGGCCGGAGCTGGCGCGACATCGTCATCCCGATCATCCGGCCAGGCCTTGTCGGCGCCTGGGCGCTGATCATGATCGTGTTCCTGCGCGATTACGCCACCGGTATCTATCTGATGAGCGCCGGCACCGAGGTCATCGGCTCCCTCATGATGGCGCAACTCCAGTCCGGCGCCATGGATACGATCGCAGCCCTCGCCTTTGTCAGCATCCTTCTTACCGGCAGCGGCCTTGCCCTTGCCCTTCGTCTCGGAGCCAAGATCCATGACTGATCTCATCGTTCAAAACGTCCATAAATATCTCGGCGGCCTCCATATTCTCCAGGGCGCCTCCTTTACCGCCAATCGCGGCTCGATCGTCTCGCTGCTCGGAGCCTCAGGCAGCGGCAAGACGACCCTGCTGCGCTGCATTGCCGGTCTCGAACAACCCGAGGTCGGACAGATCAAGATCGCGGGATCGGTTGTTTTCGATGGCGACAAACGGCTGACCATGGCGCCGGAAAACCGCAATATCGGGCTGGTCTTCCAATCCTATGCGCTGTGGCCGCATCGTTCCGTCGCGGAAAATGTCGCCTATGGCCTGAAGCTCAGAGGCGTCAACAAGGCGGATGCCGAAAAGCGCGTTCTCGACACGCTCGGCAAGATAGGTCTCGGCCACCTCGCCGAGCGCTATCCGGATCAGTTATCCGGCGGTCAGCAGCAACGCGTCGCGATTTGCCGCGCCCTTGTCTATGAGCCGAAGATCCTGCTCATGGACGAGCCGCTGTCCAATCTGGATGCGAAACTGCGCGAAGAGGCCCGCTACTGGATCCGCAAGCTCGTTCTCGATCTCGGCATTTGCGGCGTTCTCGTCACCCATGACCAGGCCGAGGCGCTCGCAGCCTCCGACAATATCCTGCTGCTGCGCAACGGAAAGGTGGCGCAGGAAGGTCCGCCGCAGGATATTTATTCGAAGCCCTCCAGCTTCTACGTTGCCGATTTTCTCGGTGCGAACAACGTTGCCTCCGGGCGCATCAAACGCGATGGCGCTATCGCCAGCATCCATGGTAGCAACTGGCAGCTCGATGGCGTGATGATGGGGGATGGGGCGGAAAGCGAAGGCAAGGCCGTCATCCGCGTCGAGCAGGTGGCCGTTTTCGACCAGCCGGCACCAGGCCGCATCGAGATGCAGCTGGAGGCATGCTTGTTTCTCGGCGACCGCTGGGAGTACCGCCTGTCCTACGGCGAATTCAAGGCCAAGGCCTTCGGTCCGAAGCTGATGGCGGCGGGCACGGTTTGGGCCGAGATACCGCGCGAGAGCGTTTGGCTGTACCCGGAAGCGGCCTAAAGCAATAGGAGAGCGGTTCGGAGCTTGCATGAAGAACCGGACCGCGCCGGAAAGGGAGGAACTTTGCATCTGCAATTCATGAGGATCGGGCCAGGCGGGCGCCATGCGCATTCTGCTCGTTGAGGATACGCAGGATGTCGGCGAAGCCATCTGCCGGCGCTTCCAGGCGACCGGCCACACCGTCGATTGGCAGACGGATGGCGGCGTCGCGGCCGAGATCCTTGCCTTCACCGACTACGATCTCGTCATCCTCGACGTGATGCTGCCCGGTCTTAACGGCTTCGAAATCCTCAAAGGGCTGCGGCGCGCCCGGGTGACGACGCCGGTCCTGATGCTGACGGCACGCTCCGAGGTCGACGATCGCGTCGGTGCCCTCGATCTCGGCGCCGACGACTATCTCGTCAAACCCTTCGACTTTCGCGAGCTTGAAGCCCGCGCCCGGGTGCTGTTACGTAGGCGCAGTGGGGACGCCACCAACTTCGTCACCTGTGGCGACATCGTGCTCGATCGCACCAGCCGCTCGGTCAAAGTCGGCAAGCGTGAGGTGCAGCTGAAGCGCAGGGAGATGACGCTACTGGAAATCTTTGCTTCCCGGCCCGGGCGCGTCTTCAGCAAGCAGGAGCTGCTCGACCAGCTTTACGGCTTCGACGAAGCGGTCAGCGCCAACGCGATCGAGCTCTATGTCGGGCGACTGCGCAAGAAGCTGGAAGGGGCGAAGGCGCGCATCGTCACGCTTCACGGCATCGGCTATCAGCTGGTCTCCGATGACACTTGATCGCTCGCTTTTTGCCCGCCTGGCGGTCGTCATGTCGGTTCTTCTGACTGCCGGCGCCGGAATACTCATAACCGCGAGCTGGTATTCGGCACGCACCGCGGCCGATGATGCCTATGATCGGGTTCTGGTCGGTGCAGCATTGCAGATCGCCGATGGTCTGGCGGTTCAGGAAGGCGCGCTGATCATCGATCTGAGGGCTTCCGCATTCGAAATGCTGGGACTCGCCGACCGCGACCGCATCTTCTATCGCATCCTCGACCCCTCCGGCAAGACACTCACCGGTCATCGCGATCTGGAAACCGACGTCGATCTCGGCACGGTTCGCCGCGAGCCGGTCCTGAGTTCCGGCCTCTACAAGGGTGAAGCCGTGCGGATCGCGGTCGTCGGGCGAGCCCTCTCCGACCCGGCGGCCTCGGGCTGGGCGCATGTTATCCTCGCCCAGACCGTCGAAGCGCGCCGGGCGCTGACGCATGAACTGACGCTCGGCGCCGCAATCACCATCGTCATCATGTGTTTCCTGGCGCTGGTGGTGATGATCCTCTCCATCCGCCAGGCGCTGCGACCCGTCAACCAGCTGGGCGGAGCTCTTCGCCGTCGCGATCCGCAGGATCTCACGCCTCTTTCCGTATCCGTGCCGCGTGAGCTTCGCCCCTTCGTCGGCTCTATAAATCATTTCATGGGTCGCCTCAACGAACGCGTCGTGCTGCTGCAGCGTTTCATCGCGGATGCGGCTCACCAGATACGGACACCGCTGACGGCACTGACAGCGCAGCTCGACCTCTTGAACAACGACAAGCTGGACGAGGCGGACAGGCAGCATCTCGGACGCGTCCAGCAACGCGCCGACGAGCTGGCGAGATTGACCAACCAGCTCCTCAGCCATGCCATGGTCATCCACCGCGCCGAATCCGTGCAGCTCGAACCCGTCGATCTCAATGAAATCGCCAGGCGTGCCTTCCGCGTGGCCGTGCCGATCACGGTCGACCCCGATATCGTCGTCTCCTTCGAAGAGGCCGATGTCGAGCTTGTGGTTCTCGGCGATCCAGTCAGCCTGCGGGAGGCGATCGTCAACGTCATCGACAATGCGCTTCGCCATGGAACCCTTTCCAGGCTGGAGGTACGCGTGCGCGATGCAGGCCCACTTGCCAACGTCGAAGTCGAGGATGATGGTCCTGGCATTCCCTCCGAAGAGTGGCCGCATGTCACTCAGCGCTTTCAGACATCGAAAGCCGGCGAAGGAAGTGCGGGGCTTGGCTTTGCCATCGCCTCGGAAGTCGCGGCCGCGCATGGTGGTGCACTGCAGTTTCGCGCCAAGGACGAGGATGCGCATGGCTTCACCGTCATTCTTGCTCTTCCGCGCATTCATAGGGAGGGAAAATGAAACCGCGGCTCCTCTTCGCCTCCTGGCTGAGCTTTGCGGCCTTCGTCTTTACGCCGACCCTGGCAACAGCTGTCGAGGGCACGACAAAGCTCTTCCCAGCTGTTAATGGCGAGACGGCCCGCCTGTCGATCCATGGCGCTGCCGATCTCCAGGCCATGGAGCCGTTGATCCGGGATTTTCAGGAGATATCGCCGGATATTACGATCGACTATTCCGACTATGTCACGAATGAGCTGCATCGGAAGGCAAGCGCTGCCTGCGAGCAGAACACGTCGCTTGGCGACCTTTGGCTTTCCTCATCGCTCGATCAGCTGGTCAGCCTGGCCAATAATGGCTGTGCGTCGGCCTATAGTTCATCGGAAACCGCCCAGGTGCCTAAATGGGCCAATTGGCGCGACGAGGTCTTCGGCTTCACCTTCGAACCGGCGGTCTTCGTCTACAACGCGCGCTACGTACCATCGAGCGACGTACCGCGCACCCGCGCCGAGCTTGCCGATCTGCTGCGGCGCAGGCTCGACTATTACGAGGGGCGAGTGGGTACCTTCGACATCAGGACGTCAGGCGTCGGCTATCTCCTCGCCTTCAGCGATGCCCGTCAGGCGACCGCGACCTATGGCCGTCTTCTCGAAAGCATGAGCCGTGCCGATGTGAAGGTCAGCTGTTGCACCGGGACCATCCTGCAGGAGATCGCCAGCGGAAGGATCTATCTCGCCTACAACATGATCGGGTCCTACTCCTATGCCGCTGCTCAGGCCAATCCCGATCTGAGGGTTGTCATTCCGCGCGACTACGCGCTGATCCTGAGCCGTGGCGTGCTGATACCGAAAACAGCGCGGCGGCCGGACCTTGCCCGCCGCTTTCTCGATTATCTACTCTCCAAACGCGGCCAGGACCTGGCACGGCGTAAGGCCTTTTTCTTTGCCGAGAAAGGCAATATTCCCGAAGGGGTCGACGGGCCGTCGACCCTCGGTGAACTGAGCTTCGTTCAGCCGATCCGCATCGGCCCCGCATTGCTTGCCGCCCAGGACGAGGCGCAACGGCGTCGCTTCATAGATGATTGGAGCCACTCGATGCTGAGCAATCCCGGATCGCCACCACCCGGCACTGGAAAACCATAAGGAGCAGATCGACTTGCGCGACCGGGACCGGGCGAATGTCGCCCGGTCCCGTCGAGGCCATGCCGGGAGGCAACGGCCCTGGTGAGCCATACTATTTCACCGGGCTCACTTTCGATGCGAGCGCCGCGCCGGACTTCTGGACACTGTAATGGACAGCAACCCGTTCGCCGACCTTGAAAGATTCGACTTCGATATTTTCCGGCAAGTTTACCGTTGTTCCCGAGGACAGCGTGATCTGGTCCGCCTTCGCATCGATATTGGTGATGGTTCCGGTCTCATCACGGGCAAGCGCGATACCCGCCGCCAGGGTCGAGGTTGCAAGAACGCCGATCGCCAAATATCTCTTCAGCATAATTCACTCCTTTGATTTGCAAACGTGTTTGGGGCCTGATTGGCCATTGGCCGACACCGCCGGCCGCTTGGAAAGCTAAGCAGAGATCTTTCCCTGCACTTTGCCGGATTCTTACAAATTGGACATCGGCAGAGATTTTGGTCATCGTCTGGCAAAGTTTGCCCGAACAGCGCAATTTCAGGCAGGAAACCTCCGGCGATCCGCTGGCAAATGGAGCCGGGGAACGTCAAAAGGTTTTCCTGCCTGAAGCCGTTTGCCGCAGCGAAGATACGAGCGGCCTCCTTCGACGGTGTGCCTCACGAACTCCGTTCTAGAAACGATCCTGTTCGGCGTCCGACGCGGTTTCGGGCTCGTAAGTGGCCGTCATATACATGACGGTCAGTATGATTGCCCCCAGAAACAAGGCGCTCGTATAGATCGTTCCGAATCCCAGGCCGCCATATTCCAGCGGCTGGGAAAGAAGGTCTCCGAAAGACGCACCGAGCGGCCGCGTGAAGATATAAGCCAGCCAGAAAGCCAGAATAGCGTTCATACCGAAGTTGAAATGGCCGATCGCTATGACGGCAATGATGCCGAGGAAGATCAACCCGGTCATGACATATCCCAGGCCAAAGACTTCCGCGATCAGATCGCCGACCGCCGTGCCCAATGCGAAGGTGAAGAGGATCGCGAGCCAGTAGAACCCCTCGCGTCTTGCCGTGAAGATCGAGTGAATGGACAGCGTGCCTTCTTTCTTCCACCAGATGAAGAAGGTGAGCGCGAGCGCAATGGTGAAGCCGATGGTCGACACCTGAAGAGGTACCCCCAGATTGTCGGTCAGGTTATCGGTCAAAAGCGTTCCGACAACGCTGATCATCACGACGGCGGTCCAATAGGCCCATGGCACGTAGCGCCGCTGCAGAAACTGCAGGGTAAGCGCACCGATGAGCACCGCCGTCATGATCGCGGATGTGGCGACCAGCCCGAGGCCCATGTTGACGGCAAGATAGTCGGCGGCCGTTTCTCCCATCGTGACGGCGAGCAGCTTGATCAACCAGAAGTCTCCGGTGACCCGCGGAACCCGATTGAGGACATTGCTTCCTATGGCATATGACAGCGAGTTCATGACATACCCCCGTTTTACTTGCCCATCAGCGTCATTGCCTCTTGGAGAAAGGCATCGGCGCGCTTGTCGTCGTCTGCATTGCAGCGCTCGACGGCTTTCGCCTCCAGCGCATCGACCTTCGACTTGGCATCGGACGTCAATTTTGCGGATGCTTTCGCCGTGCGCATCTCCTTGAGCGCGTCCTCGCATGGGCGGGCGGCGGCGGCGTGGCTGGCAACGGGAAGTGCGACCAGACAGGAGAAAACGGCGGCGTTCAAGAGGCGGATCACGTTACGCTTGGTCATGGGAGGGGCTCCGATAGGCGGCCGGACTGCCGCTTGGGTTGGTCGTCGGCCGCATCGAACATGCAACCAACGCCTCCATGTTCTATGCGGCCGCCTTTACGCGGCCTTTGCCCGAACAATACCGTTTCGTAAGAAATGCCGACGCTGCCAACCGCTCATCCTTACGCATTTGTAAGAAGCCGTTCAGGTTGCAGACACCTTCTTGAGGCATCTAGGCAGTCGTGGTGAATTGACGGAGCCTGGATTGGCATGAAGATCCTAGTGGTGGAAGATGATCTAAAGACCGCCGAATACATCGCGCGCGGGCTCAGCGAAGCCGGCCATATCTGTGACGTCCTTAGAGACGGGACCGATGCGCTCTTTCAAGTCACCAGGGAGCAATATGACGTGCTGGTTGTCGACCGGATGATTCCGGGGCTTGATGGCCTTTCCCTGGTGAAGGCTGCAAGAGCGGCAAAGATCAAGACGCCGGCAATGTTCCTGACTTCGGTCAGCGGCGTCGACGACAGAGTCGAAGGGCTTGAAGCCGGCGGAGACGACTATCTGACCAAGCCATTTGCCTTCTCCGAGCTTCTGGCGCGCGTCAACGCCCTGGCGCGCCGGCCGCCGGTCCAGGATCGGAAGACGGTACTCAAGATCGCCGATCTCGAGCTCGATGTGGTGAAGCGCCAGGTACATAGGCGCGGAATTGCCATCGATCTGCAACCGCGGGAGTTCACCTTGCTGGAGGCGCTCATGCGGGGCGAAGGCCGCGTACTGACACGCACGATGCTTTTGGAAAGCGTATGGGATTTTCACTTCGATCCGAAGACGAGCGTGGTGGAGACCCATATCAGCCGGCTGCGAGCAAAGATCGACAAGCCGTTCGATGTTCCCCTCCTCCACACGGTCCGCAACACCGGCTATTGCCTACATGCACCGCGATAGGTTGTTGCGCAGCACGCCGTTCAGGCTGGCGATATCCTTCGGGCTCTTCTTCATCGTCGCCTTTCTCATCGCCGGCTTTGTCGCCTACGGCCTGATGACGCGTGAACTGGCGAGGTCGCTCGACGTATCCATCAAGGACACATATTCGGTCGTAGCCTCGACCTATTCCTCGAACGACCTGGAGGACCTCATCGCGGCGGTCGATACCTATTCGATCCTCAAGCGCCCGGAAGACCAGGTTTTCCTTTTGCTCGACGACAAGGGAGCAAGGCTCGCCGGAAATGTTCGTGCCGCGACTGTCAAACCCGGACTTTCGACCGTTCCCGCAGCGCTGTTCGGACTTGGTGACGACGATCCGGTACGTCTCGTCGCCGGCAATGTCGGCGGCAACAGCCTGATCGTCGGCCAGAGCTACCGTGAAACCGATCGGATCGAGCAGATTGCTTTGATGAGCTTCGCCTGGGCCTCGGTCATCATCGTCGGGGCAATCGTCCTGGGCGGAACCGTGCTTGCGACGCGCACCCAGCGCCGACTGGAAGCGATCGAGCGAACTCTGATCGACGTCTCCGCGGGGAATCTGGCACGGCGAATTCCGATCCGCGGCAATGGCGACGATATCGACGTCGTTTCCACGCATATGAACCAGGCCCTTGCCCGGCTTTCCGCGCTCGTCGAAGGCATGCGGCAGGTCAGCACGGATATAGCACACGATCTGAAGACACCCCTCAATCGGCTCGGATTGACCATCGAACGAGCGCTGCAGCGTCTGGAGCGGTCTGAAAATGTAGAAGACCTGCTTCTTGACGCCAGTGATGAGACGGCCAGGATCAACGCAACCTTCGAAGCCCTGCTACGCATCTCGCAGATCGAGGCAGGCGCCCGAAAGACACGTTTCAAATCGGTCGATCTCCAAGCCGTCATGACGGCGGTCGCTGAAATCTACGCTGATGTCGCCGAAGATAACGGGCAAAGCCTTTCATTGGAGCCATCGGCGGCGGGCTCCTACACGATAAATGGCGATCGGGAATTGCTCACGCAGCTCTTCGTCAATCTCATCGAAAACGCAATCACGCACTGCCCGGCCGGCACGATCATTACCCTATCGCTGATGCCTGAAGAACAACATTATCGCGCATGCGTAGCAGATAACGGCAGCGGCATTCCCGAGGAAGAACGTGAGCTGGTGTTCAGGCGCCTTTACCGCCTGGATAAAAGCCGCACAACGCCGGGCAATGGACTGGGACTCAGTCTCGTAAAGGCAATCGCCGATCTCCATGGTGCATCCGCCATGCTGGAAGACAACAAGCCGGGCTTGCGCGCCTGCCTGCACTTTCCGAGAGTAGCGCTCACGCAAGAGATACCAGAGGCGACACGAACTCCCAATGAACCCGATCGGGTTTGATTGTAACCCCGCGGCCCGCCGGCCGGCGCACTCAGTGCGCGGGAGCCGGCTCTGCTTCTGTTTCGGGCGCATCCTTCTTGTGATGATCGGCTGCGAGCAGCATATAGACAGCGGGCACGACGAAGAGCGTGAACAGCGTTCCAATGGCGAGACCGGCGGCAATCACCAGGCCCATGTTGAAGCGGGCGACAGCCCCTGCTCCGGTCGCCAGGATCAGCGGCGCGACGCCGAGAACCATGGCGCCCGTCGTCATCAGGATCGGCCGCAAGCGGATGGCGCAAGCGCCTTCGATCGCTTCGCGCTTGGTCTTTCCTTCGGCCTGCAGCGTGTTCGCCACCTCGACGATCAGAATGCCGTGCTTGCTGATCAGCCCCATCAGCGTCACCAATCCCACCTGCGTATAGATGTTCATCGACGCGCCGCCGATGCCGAGGCTGATGAAGGCGAGCGCGCCTGCGATCGACATCGGCACGGACACGAGGATGATGAACGGGTCTCGGAAGCTGTTGAACTGCGCCGAAAGCGCCAGGAACACGATGATCAGGGCGAGCGCGAAAGTGGTCGCCATGCCGCTCGATTCCTGCACGTATTGACGCGACTGCCCGCCGTAGTCGACTGAGTAGCCCTGCGGCAATGTCCGCGCTGCAATCGACTTCAGCGTATTCAGCGCATCGCCGACCGCCACGCCCGGTGCCGGCACGCCGGAGATGGTGGCCGAATTCAATTGCTGGAAGTGCGCAACCGAGCGTGGCGTCGCCTGGAGTTTCGCCGTCGCGATCGCCGAAAGCGGGATCTTGTTGCCGTTCACGTTTGCGATCGGATAGTTCATGATCTGGTCGATGGTCTGGCGCGACCGCTGCTCCACCTGCGGAATGACCTGATAGGAGCGGTTGTCGATACTGAAATAGTTGACATAGCCGCCGCCCAGCATGGAAGCGAGCGCCGAACCGACATTGTTCATGGACAGGCCGAGAGCCGAAGCCTTGCTGCGGTCGATCTGGATCGAATATTGCGGATTATCGACGTAAAGATCCTTCGTCAGGAAGATGAACTCGCCTGACTTCTGTGCTTCCTGCAGGAAGGCGGTGGAAACCTCGTTGAGCTGTTCGAAGCCGCTGGTGCTGCCGATGGCGAATTGCACGGGCAGACCGCTGGCGCCGGGCAGCGGTGGTATCTGGAAGACCACGGACTGTCCGCCGGCGATCTTTGCCAGATCTGCCTGCACCAGTGGCTGCAGCTGGTCCGCCGTTCTAGTGCGCTGGTCCCAGGGCTTCAGCACCATGCCCTCGAAGGACGTGCCCGGCACCTCGACCTGCAGGGTCTTGTCGGTTTCGGGGAAACTGCGGAAGATCTTGGTGACCTGGTTGGAATTGAGCAGCTTCTGTTGAAGCGTTGCATTGGGAGGGTTCGTCACCTGGGCGGCCAGGAAGCCCTGGTCTTCGTTGGGAGCCAGCTCGGTCTTGGCGCTGGTATAGAGGAAATAGATGCTGCCGAGCACGATCACGGCAAAGACCAACGCCACCGGCACGGTGTTCAGGCTGCCGTGCAGCATGCGCACATAGGGTCGATGGATTTCCGAAAAGCGGCGGTCGATGAAGTCGGAGATACGCTCTTCCCAGCCGCTGCGATCGGTCAGGTGCGGCTTCAGGATGCGCGAGCACATCATTGGCGTCAGCGTCAGCGCGATGATCATGGACACGGTAACGGCGCCGACCAGCGTGAAGGCGAACTCCGTGAACAATGCGCCCGTCAAGCCGCCCTGGAAACCGATCGGCACGTAAACGGCGATCAGCACCACCGTCATGGCCAGGATCGGCCCCACCAGTTCATGCGCCGCATCGAGCGCGGCCCGCATGGGCGTCGATCCCTCTTCGATGTGACGGTTGACGTTCTCCACCACGATGATGGCATCGTCGACGACGAGGCCGATCGCCAGAACCAGGGCAAGCAGCGTCAGAAGATTGATCGAGAAGCCGAAGATCAGCATCATCGCGAAAGTGCCGACCAGCGACAGAGGTATGGCGACGACGGGAATGGCGACCGATCGTGGCGAACCGAGAAAGGCGAAGACCACGAAAATGACGATCACGAGAGCCTCGACTAGGCTCTTTACGACCTCATCGATGGAGGTGGTAACGAAGGTGCTGGAATCATAGACGATGTAGCCTTCGAGCCCCTGCGGCAATTGCTCCTGAATACTCGGAAACACTGCGCGCACGCCGGCGATCACGTCGAGCAGGTTGGCCGTCGGGGCGATCTGGATACCCATGAATACGCCGTCCTGCCCATCGAAACCGATCTGGACGTCGGGATTCTGGGATCCGAGGGCAACGGTCGCGACATCCTTCAGCCGCACGATCGTGCTGCCGATCTGCTTGACCACCATTTCCTTGAATTCATCCGCAGAATGCAGGTCGGTCTGCGCCGTCAGCACCGTCTGCGTCATCTGGCCGCGCGTGGTGCCGATGCCGGAGATGTAGTTGTTGGCGCCAAGCGCGGTCCAGACATCGCCGGCCGACAGGCCATAGGCGGCAAGTTTATCCGGCTGCAGCCAGGCTCTCAAGGCAAAGGTTCGCGCGCCGAGGATTTCGGCCGTCTGAACGCCGTTGACCGCCTGCAATTTCGGCTGGACGACGCGCGTCAGATAATCGGTGATCTGGTTGCTGGCCAGAACGTCGCTTCGGAAGCCGATATACATGGCGTCGATCGACTGGCCGATGGAAACCGTCATGATCGGCTGCTGTGTGCCCGTAGGCAGCTGATTGAGAACGGAGGATACCTTGGCGTTGATTTCGGTCATCGCCGCATCGGCGCTATAGTTGAGCCGCAGGTTGACGGTAATGGTCGACGTGCCGCTAGTGCTCGTCGAGGTCATGTAATCGATGCCGTTGGCCTGCGCGATGGCGTTTTCAAGCGGTGTCGTGATGAAGCCAGCGATGACGTCGGGCGCCGCACCGGGATAGGTGGTCGTCACCGTGACGACGGCATTCTGGGTCTGCGGATACTGCCGCACGGTAAGCGAACGGAACGACTGGTAGCCGATCACGATGATCAGCGCGCTGACCACGAGAGCAAGAACGGGGCGCTTGATGAAGATATCGGTGATATTCATCGCCACACCTCAGTTGGGGTTTGCCGGGTTCGCATTAGGATCGTTCGACGGCTGCACCTCGTTGTTGATGATGACGGGCGAGCCGTTGTTGAGTTTCAGCTGGCCTGACGTGACCACCACTTCGCCCGCATTCAAGCCCTTGGTCACGGAGATCTGATCACCCCGCGCCTGCCCGGTGCTGACGAACTTCTGATTGGCGACGAGCTGCGGCTTTCCGTCCGCGCCATTGCCCTTGTCGGTCACCACATAGACGACATTGCCGTAAGGATTGATGGTGACGGCGGTCTGAGGCAGGGAGATATAATCCTTCGGCTCCCCGACCACCACCGTTATGTTGCCGAACATGCCGGGCAACAGCTTGCGGTCAGGGTTGGGGAAGGTTGCCCGAATGGTGATGTTGCGGCTCTGTGTATCGACGAGCGGGCTGATCGCCGTGATCTTGCCGTCGAAAGTCTGGTTGCCGTAGGCATCGACCGTCGCCGTTACCGTTTGGCCGACCTTCAGTTGCGACAGAGCCTGTTGCGGCATCGAAAAATCGAACTGGATCGGATCGAGCGATTGCAAGGTCACGACGGCGGTTCCCGCCGATAGATATTGACCGAGGCTGACCAGCCTGATGCCGAGATGGCCATCGAAGGGCGCGCGGATCGAATATTGATCGATCAACGCCTGCTGTGACGCGACCTGCGCCTGCGCCGCCTTCCACGTCGCCAGATCGCTATCGACCTGGCTTTGCGCGATGGTGTTCGCCTTGATCAACCTGGAATCGCGATCATAGGCGATCTGCGCATTCGCCATCGTCGCCTTGTATTGTTCCAGCGTCGCGATCTGCTGATCGGCAAGCAGCTGCACGATGAGATCGCCCTTCTTGACGTCCTGACCATCCTCGAAGCCGATCTTTTGGACGATACCCTGGACCTGCGCCGAAAGATTGGCGCCTTCGACGGCATTGAAGCTACCGATCGACTGCAGCGTCGTCTGCCACGGGCTCATTGCCGCGGTGATTGTCGAGACGGTCTGCGGTGGCGACTTGAGATTAGCCAGGTAGGCCGCAATCATGCGGTTCTTGAATGCCTGGAAGCCGAAGATCCCGCCAAGGATCAGGCCTATGACGATCAGCATGATGATCATGCGTTTTATCATGAGTGTCAGCTCTACTCTTCGGGAACAGGTCGGGAGAAATTCTATCGGTGTCGGCACAACGGGATTTCACGGCAATTCTATCAGAAACCCGCCCGCACCGAGGCAGTCGCAAGCACATGGCAGCCTGCGGCCAATCTTTGCGTGGAAAGCGACTTTTGTGGGGACTGGCAGGTTCGATCAGCCAAATTCCTTGGCCAAGGCGTTCATAACGCGATCGTGCACGTCGCCCGCTGAGGACGGCGGTGACCTTGCAATGATTCCAGCTGGCGGCGTTCCGTGCGGCCATACTCTGCAAACCTCACCAGTCAACCGCCATTGGCCTGCCTCTGCATTCGATCAAGGATAAGTTGTTATTATCCGATCCACAACAGCCGATTTCATATGCGAGAATGCATATTTAATGGAGTCTTGAATAAAAGCAATCATGGCCCGGCGCACGACAGCCATCCCAAATCACCATGGCATCGGCGACCTTGGGATGGGATGCGCGCCGGGCAAGCCGTTTCAGTCCTCAGCCGCGCCGAGCCGCTTCGATCGCGGCCACATCGATCTTCTTCATGGTCATCATCGCGTCGAAAGCCCGCTTTGCCGGATCACCGCCCTCACGCAGCGCTTCCATCAGAATACGCGGTGTGATCTGCCAGGATACGCCCCATCTGTCCTTGCACCAGCCGCATTCGCTTTCCTGGCCGCCATTGCCGACAATGGCGTTCCAATAGCGATCCGTCTCTTCCTGGTCTTCGGTGTAGATCTGAAACGAAAAGGCTTCATTGTGCTTGAACACCGGACCGCCATTCAAGCCGACGCAAGAAACACCCGCGACCGTAAACTCGACGACCAGCACGTCGCCCTGCTTACCTTCCGGGTAGTTTCCCGGCGCGCGGATGACGGCACCCATGGCGCTATCGGGAAAAGTCCCGACATAAAAATTGGCCGCGGCCTCCGCATCCTTGTCGTACCACAAGCAAATTGTGTTCTTCGCCATTACTCTGATCCTCCTGCTCTCCGTTTCCCAATTGCTGAAATAGGCGCGAGATCGCATTTCGCCACCCTCTTCGTCGCCATTTCGGCGTGCAATGACCGGCGTCTGCCCTTCGGACGCCGGTCAAACCGCATCGCGACTTCAAAATCGTCTTTTGCGCATGTCAATGCCGCGAAACCGCTACATGCCTTTGTACAACATGCTTGCCCCAGACATCGCCTGACGAGAGGCTTTTGGCGTAGAGAAATATGACTTTTTTTCTCTTGTTTTTGACCGAGTGACAAGGCTATATCGCGCGGGCGCTTTCGTCCGATCGCGCTGACAATAGCCACCGGGATATATTCGTGACCATATTGAAATCAGTTTTGACCGTTTCAGCTCTTTGCGCGGCGTTCGGATTTGCCACGGCGACAGCCTCCGCCGCCTCCACCAGCTATCCGTTGACCATCGACAATTGCGGCACCAAGGTCACATTCCAGAAGGCTCCGGAACGGGCGGTAGGGCTCGGACAGAACAGCGCCGAAATTCTTCTACTGCTTGGCCTCGAAAACAAAATGGTCGGCACCGCCTTCTGGCCCAACAAGGTTCTGCCGCAGCTTGCGGAAGCCAATTCCAAGGTCAAGCTGCTGACGGTCGAGTTCCCGACCTTTGAATCGATCCTCTCGGAAAATCCTGACTTCGTCACCGCCGCGCTGCCGACCCTTATGGGACCGAGCAGCAAGGTGGCAAAGCGCGAGGACTTCGAAAAGCTCAATATTCCCACCTATGTTTCCCCCAGTATCTGCCCGGCCCAAGGTGCCTCTCAAGACAAATATGGCAATGCCGCCCGTAGCCAGATCTGGAACATGAGCACGCTCTACCAGGAAATCGACGAACTCTCGCAGATTTTCGATGTCCGCGACAAGGGCCAGGCGCTGATCGGGGATTTCAAAAAGCGGGAAGAGGCACTGCGCGCAAATGCGCCGAAGGATGGCAAGAAGCTCTCCTATGTCTTCTGGTTCTCCAGCCCCTCGCCATCTGCGGATGCCTATGTCGGCGGAAAAAACAGCCCCTCGGGTTATATCGCCGACCTGCTTGGCGGCCGCAATGCCATTACCACCGAAGCGGAATGGCCGACGCTCGGCTGGGAGAGCATCATCGCCGCCAATCCGGACGTCATCGTCGTTGCCAGCCTCGATCGCAATCGCTGGGAGCTCGACAAGCCGGAAGCCAAGGTCAAGTTTCTCACCACCGATCCTGCCGTCAGCCAGCTAGCCGCGGTCAAGAACAAGGCGATCCTCGTCATGGACGGCCAGGCCATGAACCCGACCATCCGGACGATCTATGGCGCCGAGCAGGTCGCCCAGCAGCTTAAGGCGCTTGGTCTTCTGAAGTGACCGACACATATCGAACCCTGAGGCAGCTCGCCATCATCGGCCTGCTGCTTTTTGCCTCTCTCGCGGCGATCAGCCTGACGATCGGTGTCAGCGTCGGCATCGGCGACCTGCCGATTCCGCTTTCAACGACCTTCTACGCCATCACCAACAGGCTAGGATGGACGGGGATCGAACTTAACCGCATCCACGAAACGGTGATCTGGGACTATCGTCTCAGCCGGGCACTCGTGGCCGCTTTCTGCGGAGCGGGCCTGGCGCTCTCAGGCGCGATCATGCAGTCGCTCCTTCGCAACCCTCTTGCCGAACCCTATGTGCTCGGCATCTCGGCGGGCGCTTCGACCGGCGCGGTCGCTATCGTCATACTCAACATCGGTGCCGGAGCGATTTCCCTCTCGGCTGGTGCCTTTGCCGGCGCATTCGCGGCCTTCTTTTTCGTCGCTCTGCTTTCAAACGGCACGCGAGGCGGCGCCGACCGCACGATCCTTGCCGGTGTTGCCGCCTCCCAACTGTTCAACGCTGCGACATCTTATATCGTGACGACATCGGGAAACGCACAGCAGGCGCGGGATGTGATGTTCTGGCTGCTCGGCAGTTTCGGTGGCGTCCGCTGGCCGGAATTCGTGCTGGTTGCGACCATTGTCGGCTTCGGACTCGCGGTCTGTCTGCTCTATGCGCGCGTGCTGGATGCGTTCGCCTTTGGTGATGAGGCCGCCTCGTCTCTCGGCGTCAATGTCGGGCAGGCGCGGATCTGGCTCTTCGCGCTGACTGCGATGATGACTGCGACGATCGTCAGCATGGTCGGATCGATCGGCTTCGTCGGTCTCGTCGTGCCACATGCGGCCCGCTTCTTCGTCGGCCCGCTCCACATCCGGCTGCTGCCGGCCTGCGCCATTGTCGGAGCGATCTTCATGGTGCTGGCGGATATCGCCTCGCGCGCGCTCATCCCGCAGCAGGTTCTGCCGATCGGCGTGGTCACGGCGCTGGTGGGCGTTCCCTTCTTCTCCATTATTCTCTACCGGTTCCAGCGCGCATCATGAGCATCAAGGCCGACAACATCACCTGGAAAATCGGCACAAAGACCGTCCTCGATGGCGTCTCGTTCGAGGCACCCGCAGGCAAGATGCTCGGCCTGCTTGGACCGAACGGCTCCGGCAAGACCTCGCTCCTACGTCTGCTTGCCGGCTTGAAACGGCCGAATTCCGGTCGCATCACGCTCGAACAGAAGGATCTGCAGCGGATGTCCCGCCGTTCGATCGCAAGGCGCGTCGCCTTCGTCGAGCAGCACAGCACCACCAACGCCAATCTCAAGGTCATCGATGTCGTGAAGCTCGGCCGGTTTCCGCACCGATCGATGTTTTCCGGCTGGACGTCGGCAGATGACGAGGCGGTCGAAGATGCTCTCGCACGCGCCGGCATGAGAGAGAAACGCAAAGACCGATGGCAGAGCTTGTCGGGTGGCGAAAAGCAGCGTGCCCACATCGCGCGAGCCCTCGCACAGGCGCCGAAGGAACTGATCCTCGACGAGCCGACCAACCACCTCGATATCCAGCATCAGATCAGCCTGATGCGGCTAGTCGCCGGCCTGCCGGTCACCAGCATCATCGCTCTTCACGATCTCAATCACGCCGCCATGTTCTGCGATCAATTGATTGTCATGCAGCAAGGCAGGATAGTCGCCTCCGGCACCCCGGAAGGCGTATTGACCGAAGATCTGCTGAGAAACGTCTTTGCTGTCGAGGCAAGAGTCGAAACCTCTCCTCACCACTCCCGGCCGCATATCCACTATCTACGATGAGATAATCCGGAATCGGCCCCCTGATTGCCCTTGCCTCACCATGGAACCGAGCGCATCTTTCGCGATAAGCTCGACGGGCTCGAGGATTTTGAAGGGCATCGGCAAAAGGTCGCAAGGCGCCGGTCTTTGGCATGCGGCGGATGGGGGAAGACATGACAGACAGGCTCAAGGGCAAGATCGCAATCATTTCGGGCGGCGCCACTGGCATGGGCGGTGCGGCCTCGCGCCTGTTTGCGGCCGAAGGCGCGAAGGTCGCGATCATCGACAGAAATGGCGATGCGGCGGCTGAGACCGTGCGCGAAATCCGCGATGCCGGCGGCATCGCCGACCATTGGGTTGCCGATGTTTCGGATGAAGCGGCCGTCAATGCCGCGGTCAAGGACATCGAGGGCCGCTTTGGCGCCGTGACCGTGCTCTTCAACCATGCCGGCACCATCGTCATCAAGCCGTTCCTCGAAACGACGCTCGAGGAATGGGAGTGGCTGCACGGCGTCAACGTCCGCTCGATGTTCCTCATGACCAAGGCGGTGCTGCCGGGCATGATCGCTGTCGGCGGCGGCTCCATCGTCTGCACCTCGTCGATCTCCGCCGTCGCGGCAACCCCGATGGAGGTGCTCTATGACACGACGAAGGGGGCGGTGCATATGTTTGCTCGCGCTATCGCCGTCGAGTTCCGCGATCGCAATATCCGCTGCAACGCCGTCTGCCCCGGCTTCATCCGCACGCCACACGGGCTGCGCGAGGTCGCCGAGCTGCAGGCCCTCGGCGTCGATGTCTCGGATGCGGCGATCGCGGCCCAGCAAGGGCGGATCGGGGAGCCCGAGGATGTGGCCCGCGCCGCCCTTTATCTGGCCTCCGACGAGTCCAACTTCGTCAACGGCATCCACCTGTTCGTGGACAATGGCTTTACCGCCATCTGATCGCAAATAGCAGTGCATCGTCCGAGCAAGTCGATATTTTTCAATAGGATATGGCTGTCAATTTCGTAACCCCGATGGTAAGGGAGCTTTACGAATGACTTCACTGCCCCCGGGTGTCCTTTGAGTACAGCTTGGCAACAGACCGGAATTGAGGCGCCGCCGCTGACGGAGAGTGCGCGGGCAGTGCTGCGAACCATCGCAAGCAGCGGCCCTGCGACGAGACCGCAATTGAGCGCGTCGCTGATGTTTTCGAAACCCACCATGTCGGCGGCCGTCAGCGAACTTGAACGGCACGACCTGCTCGCGCCGGCCGGCATCAATCGCGGCTCGGTCGGACGAACCTCCGTCACCTACGGCCTAGGGCCAAAGGCGGGCTTCGTCATCGGCGTCGATTGCGGCACGACCCATATCAACGCCATTGCCCGCGGCCTCGACGGCACCACACTCGGAACCGTCGAAATGCCGCTTGTCGACAAATCCGCCGATGAACGGTTTCTTCTGATAGAAGATGTTGTCGCAAGGTTGCTTTCCCAGTTCGAAACGCGATCGACGCCGTTGCGCGCAATCGCGATCGCCCTGCCGAACATCATTTCCGCATCGCTGGAGAGAATGTTCGGCCGCGAGACCTTGATACCCGTTCTGGAGCATTTGCAAGCCACCTACGGCGCGCCTGTATTGCTTGAAAACAACGTCAACTGCGCCGCCCTTGCCGAATATCACGAAGGATCGGCGAAGCAGTATTCCTTCGTAATCTACATGCAGATCGGCGTGAAGACCGGCATGGGCATCGTGCTGGACGGCACGCTTTTCCGGGGCTTCAAGGGTGGCGCCGGCGAAATCGGCCACCTGCCCTTTCCATGGTCGGAATACGAACGGCCGAAATGGCAACAGGTGGAAACCTATATGGGATCTGCAGCCCTCCTGGAGCGCGCCGCAGCAAAATGGCCCGCCGGTGAGGGCGCCCCACCGAAGAGTGCCAGCGAACTTTTTGACCGCGTGGAACAATCTCCGACGGCGCGCGCCATTGTTGAGCAGCATGCCCGCGATGTCGGAAACCTCGCTGCCGCCTGCGTCAGCGTGCTCGATCCGCAACTGATCGTGCTTGGGGGCGGCGTCGGGCAAAACCCGCAATTGCTGCCAGGTGTGAGGGATATGGTGAAGGAATTGTGCTGGCCGGTGGAAGTGGTCAATGGCCAGCTATCGAACCAGGCGACCGTGCTTGGGGCCGTGCGTCTCGCCATCGACTTCGCCATGGCGAGACTTTTGGGAGAGGAAGGCAAGACTGCCTTCCTCTATCCGAGCGCGCTCGCCGTCAACCAAATCAGCATCTGAGCAAGGCTCAGATGTCGCGCTTGGTATCGGTCTGGCGGTAGCGGAACTCGCAGACCGGCAGGCCGGCATCCTCCGAGAGCGTCGCAATCAGCAATTGTGCGGGAATAGCCTGCAGAATGGCATCGCCGATGCCTTCGGAGAAGGCCGGAACATGAATGACGACGAGATTGTCGGTATCTACAACATCGGTCCGCGCGGTGACGAGAACCGAGGGAATGCCGAAGCCGGCGAGATCCTGCGCCAGCTTCACCTCGCGGCCATTACCGAACAGCAGCACGCCGCTATCCCGGTCGTTCGGCTCCATCGGCCCATGGAGAAAGTTTAGCGTATCCCAATCCTGGGCAGCGACACGTGCGGCTTCGCGGATCAGGAGCGCCGCGTAGCCGGCCGTGCCCAGAGCTGCGCCTGCGCCAACGCAATCGATTGACGTCTTGCCGGCCAGCAACTTGGCGGCCTTGTCGGCCTGAGCGCGCGTTTCGGTCAATACAGCCTCGGCGCGACCTGAAAGTTCCTGCCAATTCGTGCCGGACGGGCGACCGGCCTTATCGATGAGCAAGGCTGCACTCAGCAGCGATCCGAGATAACTTGTCGTGTTCGGGCCGCTATCCGCGCCGCTCTCGGTTGCGATCATATGCTTCACGACCCGCGAAATCGGCGTGCCGTCCGCCTTAGCGATACCGTAGGAATGGGCGTTGGGACGCAGTTCCATCGCGCGCGCCGGCTCTTCGCTGCGGCCGGAGGCGGAAAAGGCGATATAGGCCTCGCCGGCATCGACCGATGGGTCATAGAGATCGGTACCCGGCAGGGCGAAGGCGCGCAGGCCCTGCGCGCGCATCTGCGCCGCGGCGACGACGGCCGCATAGAGGCTGGCACCGATCCCGACGAGGACCGTCGGTCCACGCCTTACCGGCTCCAGATCGAGGGTTTCCAGCCGCGTGGAGACGGCGCCGAAGCAGGTATTGAGGGCAGCGGGCTGCAATGCGATCGCTTCGCGGTAAGGCACTCTGTCTGTCATGATCATTCCCGTATCTTTGCAAGGAAAGGCGGCCGCGCAAATAACGGCCGCCCGAGGTTTGGCCGATCTCAATCCAGCTTCATGTAGTCGGCGAATCGCGCGGCATCGTTGATGGTGACCTTGTCGAGCTTGTTTTCGCCGAGGCCCCATTTCTCGAAGATCTTGGCATAGGAGCCATCGTCGATCATCGACTGCATGGTGGCCGCCAGCGCATCGCGCAGCTTCGGATCATCCTTGCCTACGAGCATTGCCTGGTAGCCTACCGCATACTGGGTACCGGTCACGAGCTCCAGTTTCTTGTTACCCGCCGGCTGATGCTGGAGGCTGTAGGCCGCTACCCCTGTCGTGTCCATGGAAAGGTCGACGCGACCGCTCTGCAAGGCGATCTTGATCTGGTCGTTCGATGGGAACTGCATGACATTGAGCGGCTTATCGGCCGGGCAAAGCGTCTTCTGCTTGTCGAGGAGCTGAAGCGGGATCGAGCCCTGGACCGCGCCGGCATTGAGCCCGCAGGCGTCCTTCAGCCTATGCACGCCCTTCGGATTGCCCTCCAGCACGATGATGCTGGTGCCCTCGAGCATGTAGTTGACGACATCGACGATCTTCTCGCGCTCGGCAAAATCGCCGAAGGCGGACATGCCCATATCGAAACGGCCAGCCTGAATGCCGGGAATGATGCTGGCGAACTGCGCCGGCACGTCGGTAAACTTCACGCCGAGACGGGCGCCCATTTCGTCGCGAAGCTCGCGTTCGAGGCCGATAATCGTCTTGTTGTCCTCGCCGTAGAAATCGTAAGGTGGTGTCTGCGGTTCCGTGCCCACCTTGATCTCGCCCGAAGACTGGATCTTTTCGGGCAGCATGGCGTGCAGTTTCTGGTCGACGCCCGCGGCCCAGGCCGTGGAGGTTGCGAGCATCGTCGCCAAGGCGAAGGTGATTGTCAGTTTGGTCTTCCCTGTCATTGTCATTCCCCTTTTTTCCTGGTGCACGTGAAGGACGTGCGGCCTCATTGCGGTGCCTGCCGGTCAGTGCATCCGTCTCAAAAACGCTTGCGTTCTTTCCTGTCGCGGATTGTCGAGGACTTCGCGTGCCGGCCCTTCCTCGACGACGACGCCCTGATCCATGAACACGATCCGATCGGCGACATCGCGGGCGAAGGCGAGTTCGTGCGTCACCACGATCATCGTCATTCCGTCCGCCGCGAGTTTGCGCATCACGTTCAGCACCTCGCCGACGAGTTCGGGATCGAGTGCGGATGTCGGCTCGTCGAAGAGCATCAGCTTCGGGTTCATCGCCAGCGCTCTGGCGATCGCTACGCGCTGCTGCTGCCCGCCGGAGAGCTGATAGGGATAGGCGCTGCCGCGGCCTTCGAGATCCACCATCTTCAGGAGCTCTCGTGCTCTGGATACCGCCTCCTCGCGCGACTTTCCGCGATTGAGGATCGGCGGCTGAGAAATGTTCGTCAGCACGTCCTGGTGGGCGAAAAGATTGAAACGCTGGAACACCATGCCGATGTCGCGCCGCTGCACGGCCAGTTCCTTGCCGCTCATCTCATGCAAGGCATCGCCCCGCTCGTGATAGCCGATCAACTGGCCATCGACGAGAATGCGGCCCGCTGTCATTCGTTCCAGGTGGTTGATGCATCTGAGAAAGGTCGATTTTCCGCTTCCCGAGGGACCGAGCAGGCAGACGACCTCGCCCTTGTCGACGGAGAGGTTGATGCCCTTCAGCACTTCCAGCGGACCGAAGGATTTGTGGACGTCGATCGCCTGGACGAGAGCTCTTGCCGAGGACGATGTTGCAGGAGCACTCATCCGTTTCTCCCTTCCGCGCCCATGAGGCGCAGGGCGCCTTGCAGCAGGCCGGGCGCCTGGTTCGTAGATTTTCCAAGCCGGCTTTCGATGACGAGCTGGATGGCTGAGGCGATCGTGGTCATTACGAGGTACCAGATGCTGGCAACGATCAGCAGTTCGATGATCAGGAAGTTCCGGGCGTAGATGTTCTGCGCGCGCGTCAGCAGGTCCTGGGCTGCGACGACGGAAACGAGCGAGGTCGTCTTCAGCATCGAGATCGTCTGATTGCCGATCGGCGGGATGATGACGCGTAGCGCCTGGGGAAAGATGATGCGCAGCATCGATTGGGCGGGCGTATAACCGAGCGCCTTGGCGGCTTCATTTTGGCCGCTATCGACAGCGAGCAGTCCGCCGCGAATGATCTCCGCCATATAGGCCGCCTCATTGAGGCTGAGGGCAAGAAGCGCTGCGACGAAAGCCGTGACGATCGAATTGGTGTCGATGTGGATGGAACCGATATCGATGCTCGGAATGAAAAGCTGGATATTGAACCAGAAGATGATCTGGACCAGCAGCGGCGTGCCGCGGAAGAACCAGATATAGAGGCTTGCGAAACCGGACAGCACCGGATTGGACGCGAGCCGCATCGTGGCAAGGATGGCACCGGCAACGATGCTGATGATCATCGACAAGACGGTGAACAGGATAGTCAGCTTGATCCCATCCAGGATCGTCTCGTCGAAGATATATTGAGGTATGGCCGACCAGGCGATGTGGCGGCTGGCGGCGACCATGAACACCAGCAATACGACGACAGCGATCAGCACGACCGCGATCACGCGCTGCCCCCAGTTTCGTGCGGGAATGATTTTTTGGGAGGTCATGCGGCTCTCCAATCATCGGCAGTTTTCAACTCGCCGTCGATATGCGGCGGCGGCAAGGTGGCCGGCAGGTCACCACGGCTGAGCTTGCGGGCGAGCACCATCGCCCCTGCCACCGGCGCCTCGTTGAGAAGGGTCAGCGTCAGATCGGGCAGACGATCGCCGAGGGCGGTCTTGAAAGCCGCGAGAAGCCGCGGCTGACGGGCAATGACGCCGCCGCCGGTGACGACATCGCCACGCGGCGCGCCGCGTTCCAGCAATTGCGCTGTGAGCACGGCAAGTGAGGCACCCGCCTCCGTGATGACCTTGTCGGCATATCGCGAACCTGCATTCGCTGCGTCGAATACCAAGGGTGCGAGCCGGCCTATGCCGGCTGCCGATCCGATCTCGCCCAACGCCCGCCCAATCTCGATCGGCGACGATATGCCAAGCGCTTCTATGAGGTTGCGACCGAGAAGATCAAGCGGTTGTCCCTGGTCAAGCGCAAAGCGGATGGTCCGCGCCGCTTCCCGCACAAGACCGCTCGCACTTCCTTCGTCGCCCAGATACCAACCCCAGCCGCCGGATGCGATCATCCTACGCGCAGCGTCGCGCGAGACCGCAATCGAACCGGTACCGCTGATAACGGAAATGCCGCTCGACTTGCCCGCCGCCGGCAGCAACAGCTCGGAGTCGTTGAGAACGAGCACGGCGCCGGGCAAATGCCGGGCAAGCCTTGTTTGCAGCGCAAGCCGATCCTCGTCGCTGTCGCAGCCATGCGCGCCGACGACCGTGATCTTCGGTGCCGCTGCGGTCGTTGCGACAAGCAGCGAAACGAGGGCTTGCGCATCCACATCATGGTCGACGCGAGCGCGCCATTCGGCCGTGTGGACGGTCCTTTCGCCAACCGTCTCGCCATTCATCTCGGCGATAAGCTGCGTTTTGGTTCCGCCAATATCAATTCCAGCAATCATGCGTCCCGATCCATTTGTTAGGTAACTTACCTAATTATGGGAGACGCGCAAGCATTATTTCGTACTCTCGGATCTGTGGATGATCTCGATACTGAATTGACCCGCGCCAACTCATGACCTGAACGATTGCAGCAGGGTCGCCGAATTCAGATGGGCAGAGCCGGTCGGCCTCGGACCTCATCGACGGGACGCGACAGGTATGTTTGGTGATGGGTTACATGGCGAGCGCGTATGACGCCCGCTCGGCCTGAAGATATGCGAGCGTCCGTGCAATCCCCTCCTCCAGACCGACCGAGGGGGTCAGTCCGTAGGAGCGTTGCAGGGCCGTGTCGCCGCAGCGGTAAAAGACACCTTCCGGATGGTTCGATCGCCCGGTGACGGCCGGCTGCCAGCCGATCTGCCGACTGATCGCCTCGGCCAACGCGATGAAGGAAGTCGCGGTGCCGGTCGATAGATTGAGGCTTGCCCCGTCGGGAAGCAGCTCCTTCGTCTGCCAGATGAAGTCGATGCAGTCCGAGATGTGGATAAAGTCCCGACACTGATGGCCCGAGCCCCAGACGAAGACTTCCGGCGCACCCTTTTCCGCAAGCAAGCGACGGCAGATCGCCGGAAAAGGATAGGCAAGATCCTGATCCTCGCCATAGCCGCTGAACGGCCTGTAGGCGATGGCCCGCCGGCCGTACCGTTCGACATAGAGTTTCATCAGATATTCGCCGGTCAATTTTGCCCAGCCATAGCTGAGATCGGGGACACCGACGGCGGCGTCGAAATTGATCATGTCCTCCGACAGCAGCCGATGATTGGCGATAGTCTGCAACGACACCGGATAGGCCGCACTGGAACTGAAGAATATGACTGAACCGGGTTTGGCGCGTGATGCCCACTGCCACAGTTCCGCATCGACTGCCAGATCCTCGGCAACGTCGAGCGCGCGCGTCTCGAGCGTCAAGCGACCGCCAACGAGCGCGGCAAGATGGAAGACATAGTCGAAATGCTCGGGAGGGCGCGCGAAGAACGTCCGGCAATCCTCTTCGCAAAAAGTGAAGCGGGAACGCTGAAGCCGCTGCCACAGTTCCGGATGCAGCGCCCCCGTTCCCGCGACCAGTGAATCGACGCAGACGACATCCAAGCCCTCGGCGAGAAGCCGCCGGACAAGATGCCGGCCCACGAAACCGCAACCCCCAGTCACTAACGCGCGTCCCATTGTCTCCCCCCACCACTATGCAGAAAAATCACCCCGTCCCAGATAGATATCCACCATGCGGCGCCCCCATTCCGCTCTGCTCGGCGCGATGCGGCGGCCAAGGGCCAACGCCCCTTCGCTCAGCCGCCGCATCAAGTGGTCGTCATCCGTCGCCACCAATTTCTCGGCCAGCGAATCCGCATCGCCGCTATCGAATACCAAACCGGCGCCATTCTCCTCGACCTCCGTCGCAATCAGCGCATTGCTGCTGACGATGACCGGGATGCCGGACATCAATGCTTCGGCGGCGACCAGGCCGTAAGGCTCGGGCATGCGCGACGGCATGACGAAAACGCGCGCGCTGCCGGCGATCTCGGTCACCTCTTCGTCGCTTAACCAGCCAGGCACATAGCAATGCGGCAACAGCCGCTGCATCTCGGCAAGCAATGGCCCGCGCCCGATCAGCGTTGCCGTCCTGCCGGTCTTGTTGAGCGCATCCGCCAGAGTATGAACCCCTTTTTCCCAGCACATGCGGCCGAGGAAAACAGTGCGGCGGTTGCGCCACGCCTCGACAGGCGCCGGCGTCAATGGCTGCGTCGGCGTGCGCAGTGTCGTGAAATGCTGGAAGGGGCCGGTGCGCAGAAACGCTTCCATGCTCTCATGCGCCAGGACGATGCCCACCCGGCTCCAAAATCCCTCGCCGACCCCCTGCTGTGTCAGGGTACGACGGAAGCGCCAAAGCTTATGGAGATAACTGCGCTTGTCGCAATTGGTCGTCAGACAGGCGAGAGATAGCGGCTTGATGTCACAAACCTCGCCGCTGCGGAAATTGATAAGGCCGCCATTCGGGCAGGTCAGGAAGAAATCATGCGCCGTGACTATGACTTTGACCCGATGCCTGGCAAGCGCATAGAAAATCGAGGGCGAGAGGATCTGTGACCAGCCATGCACATGGACAACGGTTTCCTCATCCGATTCCCGAAGCAGGCCTTCCATCGCCTCATAGGCTCGCCGATTGTAGTTCTTCGCAAGGATATCGGCGGTCGCCGGCCCCTCTCGAAGGGCACGCTCGCCCAAGGCAACCGTCCGGATACCGGCAAAGCGCGGCTTGAGGCCTTCGCCATCGTCGCCGACCAATACGGCGCATGTCAGCCCGGCATCTCTGCTTGCCTCAAGACATTGCAGCGCCACCTTGGTTGCGCCACCGCGAACGGTCGAAACATCATTGACAAGTATGAGACGCATGAGAACAGCAACTCGCCTATGGCATTAACCAGGCGCAGCGAAAGAAACCGTCCTCTTACGTTTCGCGCCCGATACATAAAGCGCCCTAACACGCCAGCTTTTCAATTCATCCATTCGCACGAAAGCATCCCGCTTTCAGGTTGAATTCACAGGGTCCCATCGATGCAGGAGGGGGAAATGCCGGTAGCGCATGCTTACCAAGCCATGTACTCCAGCTTGCTGTTTGCGCAACCACCAGGACGCTCTATTCAAACCGGAGCATCAGCGCGCGATTTGGTCCGGCGATTGGACGGGAATGTCAAACGGCAGGAAGTGTTTGAGATTGGCTATCCTTTAAGCTGATCGTTGTCATGGTAAGCTCCTAAAAGAGGTCACTTATGACTACTTTTAGGAGCGTATTTGTATAAAATCAAGGCGAGGAACATGGGTTGCCGTGACGTTCACATCGCTGCCACCGACGGAGCAAAGAAGCCCGCCATTCATTCCCTCGCCTTCTTGACCGCTATCTCCATTTCCTTGAACGGACGGCGAAAGGTGGGCACGCGCTCGGTAACAGAAGGAAAAGCGCCGAACGGCTTGTGTGGCTCGGCCTGATACCAGAAGGCGACCGAGGAAATATCGTCGGAACGGCGGTTGGCGTGGCCATGCTCGATCGTCACGCGGATGCTCTTCTGGAAGATCGCCGGATCTTCGATATGCCAGCGATAGAGCGTGACGGGCTCGGTCCAGTTCGGACCACCGGCGGCGATAATGCCATGATAGGGCGCGCTATATTCCTGTGTCGGGCACCACGCCGTGTTGAAATAATCCTCCGTGCCGGTGCCGTGCAGCGTTGGCGGCCAGGCGTCATTGGCACCAGGCGCAGATTCCGGCCGAGGTTCGATCAGCGCTGCCTTCGGCCCGATGCGCGGATCGGGCTTGCGCACGGTATCAGGCACGGAAAGCCCCTGCTCGCCGTCGATGAAGATCATGTCGTCGCCTTCGCCGTACCAGTCCCACACGTCAGAGCGACGGCGCGAATAGACGCTATAGAGAACGCCGACATAATGACCGCGGCCTTCTGCCTCCAGGATCGTATAATTCTCTTTGCCGTCGACATTCTCGCCGCCGAAGAGATATTCCTCGTTGGTGAGACCCGTATCGCTCATGCCCTGGGGCTGCGACTGGCGATACTGCGCGTGGAAACGTCCCATGTCCTCTTCAAGCGTCTGATGAAGCTCGAGATCGACATAGTAGTAGAACAGCAGGTCGTGTTCGGCTTCGTTCGTCACCGTCAGCGTCATGTGCGAGCCGAAGGGCATGGGAAAGTAGCAGTTGAACGCCTTGCCGTCCTCAGGGCTCGCCTGCATCGGCAGGCTGGCGTAGTTTGCCGTGCGGCCATGGCCCATGCCGAAGAAATCGCCAATCGGCGCTTCGACGCTCGGCTCCGTCTCGCCATCCCAATAGGCGCGCAACATGATCTTGCGCAGGAAATTCTCGCTCTCGCAGGCAAGCGTTGCCCAGATATGGGTGATAATGCCGGCGCCCGAGTGCTCGGCGATCACCTCCGTCTTTCCCGGCTCGATATGGAAGCGATCGTCGTTGCCACCGGTGCGATCATAGCTCGAAAAGCGGCGCGTTCTTGCTTCGCGCAGCTTCGCAAGCCCGCGCAGGGGTGAAAGGCCGAGATTGCTCATAAGTGTCTCCTGTCTTGAATGAAGGCGGCTATTTCAGGCCGCTGGTCTTCAGCGAATCCATGATCTGCCGCTGGAAAATCACGAAGAGGATGAGAGTGGGAATGGCGACGATGGTGGAGGCCGCCATCATGTAGTTCCAGGATGCCGAATACTGGCTTTTGAAGTTGGCGATGCCGACCTGCACCATCCAAAGGTTCGGATTGGAGGTAATCGTCAACGGCCAGAGGAAGGAGTTCCAGTTGGCGAGGAAGAACAGGATAGCAAGAGCCGACATGATCGGTCGGCTCAGGGGCAGAATGACGCTCCAATAGATGCGCCAATAGCCGGCGCCGTCGATCACCGCCGCTTCCTCGATCTCGCGCGGCAAAGAGAGATAATATTGCCGCAATAGGAAGATGCCGAAGGCATTGAAGATCGCGGGAATGATGAGCCCCGCATAGGAATTGATCATGCCCATTGCCTTGACGATGATGAAGAGCGGGACGATCACGACCGGAAGTGAGACGAGAAAGGTCGAGAAGATCGCCAGAAAGATGATCTCACGCCCGGGAAAGCGCAGACGCGCCAGCGCATAACCCGCCATGGTATGGAAGAACAGCGCGACGATCGTCACCGTCGCCGAGACGAAGAAGCTGTTGAGCATGTAGCGGATGAAGGGCACGCCGGTCAGAACGTATATGAAATTGTCGAGCGTCGGTGCTTCCGGTATCAGCGATGAGGAGAAGGATTCGGCCGCTGGTTTGAAAGCGATCGAGACCATCCAGAGCAGCGGAAACAGCGTCATCAGTGCCAGGATGGCAGCGATCAACATCCACAGGCAGCGCACCAGCGTGACCTGCGATCGCGCGAAATAGGCGTTGGAGGCATCATTCCGCATGATCGAAACGCCCTCCGCGCGTGACGGCAAAGAAAATCGCGGTAACGGCCATGAGCGCGACGACCAGGATCGACGACATTGCGGCCGCATAGCCGAAGGCACCGAAGGAAAAGGCCTGCTGATAGATGTAGACGATCAGCACCGCCGTCGAATTGGCAGGGCCGCCCTTGGTCATGACGTAGATGATATCGAAGGCCTGGGCGCCGGCAACGGCAGCAACCATCGAGACCATGACAACGAAGAAGCTGGTGGGTTTCAGCAGCGGCAGCGTGATGTATCGGAAGCGTTTGACCGGGCCAGCACCGTCGATCATCGCCGCCTCATAATATTCCTTCGGGATATCCTGCAGGCCACCCAGGAAGATCAGCATATAGAAGCCCATCAGGAACCAGACACTGACAAGCACGACGGTGATCAAAGCGAAATTCGGATCGCCGAGAAATGAGATAGCGGGAAGACCGAGGTTCGCCATGGTCTGACCAACGACGCCGATCTTGTCGATCACCATGAATTGCCAGACAAGGGCGACGACGACGAGGCTCACCATATTCGGTGCAAAGAACATCGAACGGACGACCGCATTGAAGCGATTGGTCTGCTGTACGAGAAGCGCCAGCCCCAGGCCCGTGACATAGAGCGACGGCACGAGCATGACGGCATAAAGCGCGGTTACTCTCGCCCCTTTCCAGAACAGGGGATCATGCCACATGCGCATATAATTCTTGGCGCCGACGAAATTGTAGCCGCCGAAGCCATTGACTTCATAAACGCTCAGGGCGAGCGACAGAAGCATCGGCACACCGAGAAACAGAAAGAGGCCGAGCGCATCGGGCAATACGAAGAGGTAGCCCGCGATCCACTCGCGATGCCGGGCGGAAAGGCCTTTGCGTCTGCCATTCGCATGGCTTGTCGTCGCATCTGCAATTGTCGTCATGATCTCGTCCCGGAAAGAGAGACGGCCGCTTGGCTGATTGCCGCAGCGGCCGACGTTTCTTTTTAAAGGATCGGCGCGCCGCTATAGGAACCAAGGAACGCGTCGAGCTGCTGCGAGGCCGAGGTTGCCGTCGCCTGGGGATCGGCGCCGCCAAGCTGCGTCTGCTGGATCGCATCGGAGATGATCTTGTAGACCTCCGGCGGCACACGCGGTTCGGCCCGGGCGCCCGGATAGACATCGGAGGCGAATTTGCCGATCATGCCGGTCTTGAAAGCATCTCCGCCGGCCGCAAGCGCGCTTTCGCGCGGTGGCATGTCCGACTTGCCCTTGGTGCACCAGTCGGCGACGCGCTGTACGGAACCTTTGTCCTTGGAAGCCAGCGCCCAGGCGCAGAATTGCGCCGCCGCATCTGGATTCTTGCCCTTGGCATTGGCGACGAAAGCCCAGCCGCCGCCGACGGTCACGTATTTGCCGTTTGGCGGTGTCGGCAGGCGGAAGACGCCATATTTGAAATCCTTCGCATTGCTCTGCAATTGCGAGATGCCCCAGATGCCGACATTCTGGATGGCACAGTAACCCGATGCCAGGTTGGCGACAGTGTCATTCGCGCCGCTGCCCATGACCTGGCGGGGTGCCGCTCCCGAATTGACGGCATCCTGCCAGAACTTCAGAGCCTGCACCGTGGCGGGAGAATCGAACGCGCTCTTGCCGTCCTTGCCCTGAAATTCGCCGCCGCCCTGCCAGAGGAAAGGATACCAGGTGAAATTCTGATAGTAGCCCGGCTGGGTCTCGAACAACACGCCGAAGCGTTTCGGCGTCGTCAGCTTCTTGGCGAGCTCAAGCAGCTCGTCCCAGGTCTTCGGAACGTCGTTCTCGTTCAGCTTCGCCTCTTCGAAAGCCTTGACCGAGTAGTACATTGCCATCGGCTCGACTTCCATCGGAATGCCGTAGATCTTGCCATCGACCATGCGGTTGGCGATCACACTCTCCGGAAAATCCTCCTTGGCATCGATATGGGGCGTGAGGTCCTGCAGGACGCCGCCATTGTAATAACGCAGGAAATCGCCCGGCGAGATCAGGAAGATGTCCGGCCCTTCGCCGGAGGCAAAAGCGGTCGCGAGCTTCGGTCCGTTGATATATTCCGCGTTCGGTACATATTCGAGTTCGACCTTTTGCGGATGACTGTCGTTCCAGGCCGCGACCGCTTTTTCGAACCAGTCGACCTGGCTCTGGACCGGGCCGCCTGGCGCGTAGAACTGCCAGAACTTCAACGGCGCACTTTGCGCACGGACGGCCATACGCGATATATAGGGAAAACCGCTCAACCCGGCAGCCGCGCCGGCGGCGAGGATCGCGCCGCCCTTGAGCACGCCGCGACGGGTTGCGGGGGTGATGAACTTATCCTTACCAGTCATGACTTCCTCCCATTTTGCGTTACCGCCACCACTCTCCTCCCGGGTGACGGAGCTTCAATTCATGCGGTATCGAAGGCGTGTAGATTGCAGGGGATCACGTCCGAACGCGCAGGTCCGGCATAAGCTCCCGAAAGCCTCTCCAGCAGCATCTCGGTTGCGCGATGGGCCAGCAGCGACGGCGTGTTGCCGACCCTTGTAATCCGCGGCCTGATATATTCGAGCTGCGGCTGATCGCCGAAGACGGCAATGCCGATATCCTTCGGAACATTGATGCCGCGGTCGAAGAAGGCGGCAAGCGCTCCCGCGGCCATCAGGTAGTTTCCAAAGAAGATCACCGAGGGCAGGTTGTCGCCATAGTTCGCCAGGAGCCAATCGACCGCCTCTTCCCCTGACGGACCAAGATAGCTTCCTTCCCGCCGCAGTTCGGCAATCGGCTCGACGCCGTTGTCACGCAGGCCCTGCTCGAATCCAGTGGCGCGCGCCATGGCTTCGGCGAAGAAGGAAGGGCCGGTCAGATGCGCGATCCGGCGATGGCCCTTCTGGGCCAGATAGGTTCCCATCTGATGGCCGCCACCAAAATCGTCGATCTTGACGCTGTCGACCGCCTTGTTCGGCAGGTCGCCGATAAACACTGTGGGAAGATCGATTTCGAGCAGCGCGTCATGCATGCCGTGGAGCGCGAAATCGCCGACGATGAGGCCATCGATACGCCGGCTGCGGATCTGGCGGAGGTAGTGCTTGCCATGCTCCTGTGAATGACCGCCGGGAACATCGGTATTGAAGATCAGGAGATCGATCCCCATCGCCTCGAGATCGGACTGCGCCGCCTGCACCATTTCCGGATAGAAGGGGTTTCGGATATCCGGGATCAGCATGGCAACGAGATTGGTACGGCCGGTCCTGAGGCTTTGAGCGAGCGGGTTCGGCACATAACCAAGCTCCGTGATCGCTTCCTGAACGCGCTTGCGCAAGTCCGCCGAAACGCGATCGGCATGATTGAGCACATGCGACACAGTGGTCGGCGACACTCCGGCACGCTTGGCAACTTTGGCGATTGTGGTCATTTGCGCAGGCTACGGCATTGTAAATCGATTTGCAAATGCTTTTGCAAATCGATTTACAACATATGTTTCCGACAGTGTCAGCACATAATTCCTGTGCTCAGGCACCACCCACCCTTGCCGTATCGACCCTCTGAACCAAATAGAGATTGCCGCTCGTCCTTCGGATGTAGGCGGCGAAAGTCACCACCCGATCGCACCAGGCAATGAACCAGTCTGCCATCAGCAAAGCGAACAAGGCGCTCTATACACGGATCATCGCCGGTATCGGCGGGCTTCTGGCGGGCGCACTGTCTCTCGGGCTGTCGATCTACGAAACCCGCACGGGAACAGAGGTGGCGCAGGTGCCACCCGGCAAACCCGTCGACGCGGGTCAATGGATGGTTATTCTCAATTCCGGCAGCGTCGCTACCGAAACGCCGGATGGCCGACGCCTTCCCGATGGCAAGAAAGCGCTGACACTCGATCTGACCCTTGAGAACATGACAGCGGAAAGCTCGAACTTGTATCGGGATACGCTGAAGCTCGAAAATCTTGCGAATCCACCGGCTCCGCAATTCTATCTTGTTCGGGACAATGATTTGCTTTGGGACCTCCAGCCGATGATGCCGGAAAAGGTCAAGGTCGTCTGGCAATTGCCTGCGACACAAACGCTCCCGAAAGTCCTGAACGTCGCGATCGTCGGAACCACTTATAAGCCGAAGGACAATCTCTACGCGGCACCGGGCTGGTTCAACCCGAACGACGTGGCGCGCGTCGGCTTGCCGCTTTCGGTGGGACAAGGAGCAAATCCTTGATACGCCTTTTGCTTTCCGTGTTGCTCGTCGGCGTGACCGCCCTACTCTTGGCTTTCCTGCAATCAACGACACCGAGCTATGCCATCCTGACCGGCCCCATAGAAACATCGGGACTGCAGAAGGACACCGTGTCGAGCAAGACGTTCAGCGTCAAGGTCGCCAAGCTTCTGCGCGCGAAGACGATCGCGTTTACATCTTATGGCAAGCCAGTCGAGCGGCAGACCGAAGGGGTCTGGCTGATCGTCAGTGTCGAACTGCAGTCGAAATATGATACCATGACCATCCAGGCCGCAGCGATTGAAGGAGCTTCGGGCCGCTCCTACCGGCAGACTCATCGTGCCGATGGTGCTCCTCGCCTTCTGCCATCTAAGGATTTGCAGCCGGGGCTGCCGACGACGGGCATCTTCATCTTCGAGCTGCCGGAAGATGAAACGAGCAATATGACACTGGTGCTTTCCAGGCAGCCGTCCCCTCAGCTGGATTCGGAAATTCGCGTCAAGCTCGACGGCGGAAGCGTCGAAACGCGCGACCGCGTGGAGATCGGCAATAATGGCGTCTAGACGGGAGAGACGGCTGTGGTTGGCATCCCTGCTAAGCCTGCCCTTCTTGCTGGCGGGCAATTACACCATTAACGCCTGGCGCAATGCCGAGGATTACATCAAGCGAAACGAGCTGCGCATAAGCGGCAATGTCAGCGGACAGACCTATGCCAAGGCCTCCTGGACGCTCAATCCGGCAAGGGTGATCGGCGATGGGCGTGACGGGAAAATTACCTTCCCCGGCCAGATGCGCCTGGTGGTCGTAAGGCTGGCTGCGAAAGCCGAAGACGATATCGGGCAGTCCTGGGCTCAATGCAGCCTGACCCTGACCGATCCGAAGGGGCGTCGCTGGCAGCCCCTCAATTTCATTCTTTCCAAGGATCTCAGCCGCGACCTCGATCCACAGGCGACCCCGATCGAGGGCTGCGATACCGTATCGCGCGAACCGCTCGCCAAGGGCGCAAACACGCTCATGGAGGAAAAATTCGTCGTGCCGGCCGACGCAATCCCCTCTTTATCGGCGCAGCTGAGCTTCGCCTCAACGAGACCGGACGCCATATCCTTCCCGCTGCGGCTGAACTGAGGCAACTCGGTAAAAGCTAAGCCGCTTCAGGCATCAGCTTCCGCCGCGGCGCCATTCCCGCCCCTGCGCGAAGCCGATTTCCAGAGCTGCGGCAAGCAGGCAAATCTTGATCGGCATGATGAGAACGCCGTCGCCCGGCGCACTGGGACTGCCGAAGACGAGCGAAATGGCCTGCGCAATCACCTGCCACAAGGGCAGATCGTGCGGACCGATGAGCCTTGAGATGCCATACCAGGCCCAAGCCGAGCCCCAATCCAGCAGCCGGTACAGCAGAATGACCGATAGCATCAGCTCGAGACCGGAACCAAGGGTCAGGCCAACGCCCTCGGCCAATGCGCGATAGCGTTTTGCCGTGCCTGCGATGAAATGCGAAATGAAATCACGGATCACCTTTGGCAGCGACTGCCAGCGCGAAATCGCGCGCGCCAACCGGCCTTCCATCAGCGGGCGCTCGCCATTGATGTCGTAGCCATAGACCAAGGCGGCAAGGGTCAGCCAGACGACGGGATAAAGAGCATAGAAGAAGAGACCGAGTATTTGCCTGGAAAAGGAAAACGAGGCGTCCTCCGCCGTCGGCGGAAAGATGGTGGCCGCTGCGGCATCGCCGACCGGGTTCAGAAAGCCGAAAAAATGCCCGATCGTTTCGGGAAGCTTGGCGACCCAGGAACGGATGTCGCCTTCCCAGGTCGAAATGACAAAGAGACCGATGAAGGCCCAATTCGCCTCGCACACAACGATGATAACAGCCCAGATCGGCGCTTTCGAACGCGCATGCATGAATTTGGCGAAGCGCCTGACTGCCCAGGCGACGGCAACCGACACGAGGAGCCAGGCACTGCTGCCGAATTTCAGAGGATTGTAACTTTCTCCGAACAGCATCAGGTCGAGCGATAGCCTGGAATACTCCCTCACCGTATCGCCGAGAAAGCCCCAGGCGGCGTAGTAGGCGAAGAATGGCACGAGCGTCAGCGCGAGTATCGACGTGAAGCCAGGCGCCGCGGCGCCATCGCCGGTATCGGTTTCCGGCCGGGCAGCCGCAACGCGCGAAGCGGCGTCAAGCGACGGTAGCCCAGGTCGCACGGTCTCGAACAGCGCGACGATGATGACAAGCTTCAGGAGTACGACAAGGGCCAGAGTAGAAAGCCCGGCCAGTGCATTCAGCCGGCCGATCATGACGGCAAGTTCGTTGAGAAGTGAATTTCCAATCAATCCGAGCAGCCACAGCGCCATCAGCTGCGGCCAGAAACGCCACAGCAGTTGCAGAGTGAGCGATGGCAGCCGGAACAGAAGCCGGAGCGGCGGGCGGGTATCCTGGGAGAGAACCGTCATGGCGCATATAGTAGCAATCGAACCGCCAGTCGCCAAGACGCCGCTCAACCTACCAAGCGAACGGATCGCCTGCGGCTGCCCGCGGGATCCATCAAACCTTTCGCACCTTGCGCCCGGTTCTGATGCCCGCGGGTGCGGCAACCGACGCACGTTTGACAAGCGAGCATTCGAGCTTGGTGATCTGGTAGCGGCGCTCTCGCGGCAAGACGGTCGTTTCGAGATGCTCGATCGCCCATTGGCCCATTGCCATGTGAGGCAGGACCGAGGTCGTCAAAGGCGGCACGAGATGACGGCAGATGTCCTCGTCGTCGTAGCCCATGACCGACATGTCCTCCGGAATGTGGAGGCCAGCCTCCTTCAACGCTTCGTAGCAGCCAATGGCGGTACGGTCGTTCTGGCAGAAGATCGCCGTCGGGCGCTCCGGCAGCGAAAGCAGTTTCATGGTGCCGGCATAGCCGGCGCTCGCCGACCAGTCACCCTCGATGACAAGCTCCGGGTCGAATGGAATGTCGGCTGTCGCCAAAGCGCGACGATAGCCGGTCAACCGATCCTGGGCGGCCTGCATCCAAGGTTCGCCCGTGATCGTCGCAATGCGATGGTGACCATGCGAGATCAAATGCCGCGTCGCGGTCTGCCCACCGGCTATTTCGCTCGGAACAACGGCCGGAAAGGCATAGTCGGACGTATAGCAATTCAGAAGAATGATCGGGATATTGAGATCGTAGAGATAATCCGGCACCTCCACCTCGCGCGTGAAGATCGTCATGTAGATGAGCGCCGAGATGCCGCTGTTGCTGAGCGCCTTGATCGCTCTCGGCTCCATAATGGGATCGCTCATGGTCTGCGCGACGAGCAGAACGTTTCCGGCGTTCCAGCATGCCTCGCGAGCCCCCTCGATCGCAACGACGGCTTCCGGACTGGTGGCGAGCTGGTCGACGGCAAAGCCGATGACGCCATCGAGCTTCGAGGGAGACAGAAGTGCCGGCGGTATGGCGAGCACCGGCGCGACATAGCCAAGCTGGCGAGCTGCCTCGATGACCCTCTCGCGGGTCTGCTGCGACAGGCGCATGCCGGGCGTATTGTTCAGGACGAAGGATACTGCGCTCTGCGAACATCCGGCCGCCTTGGCAATATCGGTCATCGTGACCCTGCTGCCGGACCGACGGCCACTTCGCTTGGATATCCTGTTGTCGACGGCTGTGCGATCGCCGTTTGCGGCCGATATCTTCTTCATAACTGCGTCTCATCTCCCCTGAAGCGAAATCGGCCTACAATCCCCACGGCCGTTTTCATGCGCTAATATTTATTATCATTAACTGCACGATCTGGGCAACCGGTGCAGGCACGCATAGATTCACCACCCACATCTTCGAACCCAAGATTGCTGGCAATTGAAATAAATAGCCAGATTTTCGAGACTCCCCCACTTCGCACACGCGCAACTGTATTACTAATACTATTTACTAATTGAAATTAGTCGTATACCGTCGCTCGCGTGGTTGGACGTGCCGTATCTCGCTTAGCGAGAAAACCCTAGGAGGGGGTTCAGGGCCGGCCTGCCGCGAGTTGCAACTAGATCTCGCAAGCGGATCTATGGGAGGATGATCATGAAGTACCTAACACGGGGCGCTGCCGCCTTTGCGGCAGGGTTGCTGCTGAGCTATGCGACGGCGACCTACGCCGCCGACAAGCCCACTCTCGCATTTGTGGTCAACGGCGCATCCGACTTCTGGAAGGCGGCCGAAGCCGGCGTCAAGAAGGCTCAGGCCGAACTGCCGGACTTCAATATGGAATTGAAATATCCTGAACAATCATCGGTCGCGATCCAACAGCGACTGATGGAAGATCTCGTGGCGGCCGGCGTCAAGGGCATCATGGTTTCCGCCGTCGATCCCAAGACCTCGACAGAGGGGCTGAACAAGATCGGTTCGGAAACCGCGCTGTTTACCACCGATAGCGACGCACCGGATACGAACCGCGTCGCCTATATCGGCTCATCGAACATCGATGCCGGCAAACAGGCCGCCGAAATCGCCAAGAAAGCCATGCCGAACGGGGGCAAATGCATCGGCTTCGTGGGACTTCTCGGCGCCGACAATGCCAAGGAGCGCATTCAGGGCATGAAGGAAGGCCTGGCGGGCACGAAGATCGAATTGACCGACGTGCGCGGCGACGACATCGACCAGACGAGAGCGAAGAAAAATGTCGAAGATGCGCTCGTTGCAAGCCCTGACGTCACCTGCATGGTGGGCTTCTACTCCTACAACACGCCGCGCATCTATGAAGCACTGCGCGAAGCCGGCAAACTCGGCCAGATCACCGTCGTCGGTTTCGATGACGATCCGATCACGCTCGGCGGCGTCAAGGAAGGAACGATCGCTGCCACAGTCGTGCAGCAGCCCTATCTCTGGGCCTATCAGGGAATGAAGCTGATGGCCGCCTATCTGAAGGGCGACAAATCGGGCATTCCCGCTGGCAAGCTGATCATCATCCCGACGAAAATCATCGGCAAGGACGATGTCGATGCCTATGCGGCCAATCTGAAGGCTATGGCTGGCAATTGAGGCCAGCCAGCAGCGCCGGTTGCGAGGACCGGCGTTGCTCGAATGCAATTGCTCACGTCGCCGCGGCTCTCGAAGCCACATCGCACAGGCATGATATTCGTTATGAACCAGCGTTCGGATACATTGGCATCGACTGAAACCACGATGCCCTTTCTCAGCCTTTCGGGAATCGGCAAGACCTACCCGGGCGTGGTAGCGCTCGATAATTTTTCGATGGATGTCAGCCCCGGCGAGGTGATCGGTCTTGTCGGCGAGAACGGCGCCGGCAAATCGACGCTCATGAAAATCCTTGGTGGCGTCGTCAGGCCGGATCATGGCAGCATTCGGCTCGATGGAGCCGAGCACGGCGCCTTCACCGTCGAAAGCAGCATCGCGTCCGGGATTGCCTTTGTCCATCAAGAGCTCAACCTGTTTGAAAATCTTGACGTTGCGGCCAATATTTTCCTCGGCCGCGAACCGCTGCGCGGCGGTGCCCTGAAACTGGTCGACCGCGCCCGCCTGCGTGAGATGGTCGCTCCTCTTTTGAAGCGCGTCGGCGCCAATTTCTCGCCGGATACGCCGGTAGCATCACTATCGCTCGCTCAGCAGCAGATGGTCGAAATCGCCAAGGCATTGTCCATCAATGCCCGCCTCGTCATTCTCGACGAACCGACCTCAAGCCTGCCGCTTGCTGAAACGGAAAAATTGCTGGCCGTCATATCCTCGCTGAAAGCCGAAGGCATCAGCGTCATCTTCATTTCGCACCGCCTGCATGAGGTTGAGCGTGTCGCCGACCGCGTCATCGTTCTGCGCGACGGCACGCTCGTCGGCACATTGCCGAAAGACGCGATCGACCACGATCGCATGGTGAAGCTGATGATCGGGCGGGCATTGGCCGCGCGCTCCGTGGAAGCGGCACGTCCGCCGGGCGACATCGCGCTGAAGGTCGCAGCCGTTCGTACCGCGGCCTATCCAACGCAGCCCGTCAACCTGGATATCCGTTACGGTGAAATCCTGGGCCTTGCCGGCCTCGTCGGCTCAGGCCGGACGGAGCTTGCCCGCGTCCTGTTCGGGGTCGACCACAGCTATGGCGGCAACATCGCCCTCGGAGGACAGGACCTGAAATTGCGATCCGCCAGAGATGCCGTCGCCAATGGCATTTTTCTCGTGCCTGAGGATCGCAAGCTGAATGGCATCCTGCTCGATATGCCCATCTCGCAGAACATATCATTGCCCAACCTTCCGGCCTTTGCGCGCCGCTCCATGGTGTCGCCTGAGCGAGAAAATGCCACTGCCGAAACGCAGCGCAGGCAGCTCGCCATCAAGACGCCATCAGTCGTAACCCGCACCGGCACGCTTTCGGGCGGCAACCAGCAGAAAGTCGTGCTCGCCAAATGGCTGGCGATGCACCCGAAGGTGCTGATCTTCGACGAGCCTACCCGCGGCATCGATATTGGCGCGAAGAGCGAAATCTACGGCCTGATGCGCAAGCTTGCGGATGCCGGCGTGGCGATCCTGATGATCTCGAGCGACATGGAAGAAGTGATCGGGGTCTCCGACCGGATCGCGGTCATGCATGAAGGCCGGATCTCCGGCATCCTTGATAAGGATCGGTTCAGTCAGGAAAACGTGCTTTTGCTGGCTGTCGGCAAGACGCTACACTAGAGCAGTTCATGGAATCTTGAACCGCCCTATCTCATTGTTTTTACGCAATTTCCAACGAAAGACGCTTGGCGCTTTCCATAGAATTGCTCTAACGGCTGCGGTCACTGGGAATTGATATCGATGAGTAAGAAAGATCTGGGCCTGCTTCTATTGATCATCGTCGTCGGCATTGTCGTGACGATCATCAATCCGCGCTTCCTTCTGCCGATCAACCTCGCCAATACGTCGAACCTCATCGGCCTTTTCGGGATATTGTCGATCGGCCAGGCTTTCGTCATTATCACCGGCGGCATCGAACTGTCGGTAGGCTCGCTGGTTGCCCTGCTCGGCGTCCTGTTCATCGATTTTATCGCCGTCCAGAACATGCCCTGGGCGATTGCCCTGCCCTTGATCCTGATCCTTGGCGGCGTCTTGGGCGCGATCCATGGCTGGCTGATTACTCGGCTCAACCTCCAGCCCTTCGTCGTGACACTCTGCGGCCTCCTGATCTATCGTGGTGCTGCGCGCTTCTACACGGCAGACGGGACGGCCGGCTTCGCCTTCGGCCAGAACTTTCCGACCCTCGAATTCCTGACTGCCGGCCGCTTCTATGGGGTGCCGAATACCTTCATCGCGCTCGTGATCATTGCCGCCGTCATGTGGATCGTTCTGCATCGCTCCGTCTATGGCCGCTATCTCTACGCCATCGGCAAGAATGAGGAGGCGGCAAAATATTCCGGCATCCGCACCACGAAGATGGTAACGGTCGCCTACATCATCTGCGGCGTGCTGACGGCGCTTTCGGCGATCTATTTTGCCATGTACACCCGCTCCATCTCGCCGGCGAGCCACGGGCAGTTCTATGAGCTCTACGCGATCGCGGCGGCGGTTCTTGGCGGCTTTTCGCTGCGCGGTGGTGAAGGATCGCTGATCGGCGTGGTGCTGGGCACGATCCTGCTGCAGGAATTGCAGAACCTCGTCAACCTTTTGGGTATCCCTTCCTCGCTCAACTTCGCCGTCATGGGCGGCGTCATCCTGATAGGCGTCTTGATCGACCAGCAATGGAGCGCTATCCGGGCGCAACGGCGCCTCGTTTCTGCCGCACGCCAGGCGGAGACCCGCCAGCCCGCCGAACAACCGCAGTCATGACGGGATCGACCCGAGAGGTGTCATGTACGATCGGTAACACGATGCCATGCCCATGGATTTCAGGAGGGCATCGACCTGTTGCAGACGGGGCATCCGTCAGCATGCATGATGATCCCATGCGTTTCGCAGCGGCTGAGGGCGCTCTCGGAAAAGGTCGAATGGATTGCCCTGATATCGTGTGATCCAAATACCGACACGAGCATTCGCAAACGCATCAGGCACGGCATAAGCCAGTCTTCTTTCGGCTCATAGCCCAGCTTCTCCCAACCGATTTTCGATTCTGCGGCGGTAATCGACCGAATTAGAAAATTCCGATCCTCGGCAAATGTTGCAACATGCCAGGGCATTTCGGCGATGTCGAAGCCCACCGCTCCAAGTCCCAAGACCGCCTGATCTCGCGATGCGATCCATGATGCAAACGCTTGCTCTGACCTCGTTTGCGCCAACGCCGACGCAGCAATGGCGAGAACTTCCATGAAGACGTCGGTCAATCCGTTCTGCATTTGAATCGCGGGCAGCTCCGGATGAGCCTCGCATGTTATTCGGTTCGCCATGGCTTTGAGATGGCTCCATTCACTGCTGCGTCACCGGCGGAATAGGCCTTATCTGCTCAGGTCATCCACTTGCGGTGCTCTATGAAACGCTCCGCCAAAAGGTCGATGAACAATCGCACTTTCGTCGGCAGATGGCTACGGTTCGGATAGATCGCGCTGATCGTGAATTCCACGGCCCGATAGTCGGGCATGACACGCACGAGACGGCCGGCGGCGACCTCTTCGAAGACGATGAAACTCGGCGCGAGAAAGATGCCTTGCCCGCTTGCCAGGAGAAAGCGCAGCGTCTCCGCGCTGTTGGAGACGACATTGCCGGAAATCTTGACCCCCACCTGCTTGCCATCGGCATCCTCGAAACGCCATTCGTCGCCATAGGGGTAATAGGTATATTGCAGGCAATTATGCTCCGCGAGATCGGCCGGAACCCTCGGCATCGGATGTGTGTCACGATATTCGGGCGAGCAGACAAGCATGTGCCGCCAGGGCGCGAGCTTGCGCGCGACGAGCGTCGAATCGGACGCGGGTAGGGTTCGTATCATCAGATCGTAACCCTCCTCGACCATGTCGATCGACCGTTCTCCGACGTTGAAATCGAGCGAGATCGCAGGATATTGCGTCATGAATTCGTTGACGACCGGGAGCAGGAAACGGACGATGGCGCCGCTGGTATAGAGCTTCAGCGTGCCTCGCGGCGTGGTGCTAAGCGCGCCGGCGGCCCGATCGGCCTCTTCGAGATCGGCCAGGATCTGCAAGGAACGCTCATAATAATATTTGCCGGTTTCCGTCAAACTGATCCGGCGCGTCGTCCGGTTCAGGAGCCGCGCGCCGAGGCGGTCTTCCAACGATTGTACGTGATTGCCCACCATGGTGACGGACATGTTGAGGCGGCGGGCGGCGGCGGAAAAGCCGCCACATTCCACCACCCGGCCAAAGACTGTGAGGCTGGTCAACCGATCCATATTGTCCTCGGATTATCCACTGTGACTTGATGATCCTTCCCGATTTGAGGAGATTATCAGAAGGACGGTTCGGACGCATCTTCATCGCATCAAAATGGCCCCGGGCAAAGGGGTGGCGCATTGAAGGAAACGGACAATGGTGGAACTCCCCCGCAACGAAGCGTTCAAGAACGCGAGCCAAGCCGATGCTGCTCCGGCGAACGAGGTCGCCAGGTCTCCGGCAACCGAAGCCCCGCAGAGCGTGACCGTCGAAGCGCCTGTCGCTTCGGCCACGCCCAAGGCTGGCAGAAAGCTCATCAAGCGCGGCGTGCTGATCGCCGCGCTGCTGGCTGGCGTCGCGATCGCGGCGGATTTCGGTTACCGCTACTGGACGGTAGGCCGCTTCATCGAATCCACCGACGATGCCTATGTAAAGGCCGATTACACCACGATTGCCCCAAAGGTCGCCGGCTACATCAAGGATGTGCTTGTCAACGACAATGACAAGGTCAAGGCCGGCCAGGTGCTCGCCCGCATAGACGACCGTGATTTCCAAGCCGCACTTTCCCAGGCGAAGGCGGACCTCAAGGCCGCTGACGCGGCAATTTCCAACATCGATGCGCAGATCCAGCTGCAGCAATCGCTGATCGGGCAGGCCAAGGCAACGGTCGACGCAACGCAAGCCTCTCTGGATTATGCGATATCGGATGCTGCGCGTTCGGCCCGTCTGATCACCAACGGCGTCGGCACACAGTCGCGCGCCGAAGAGACGGAATCGGCCAGAAAGCAGGCCGCCGCCGCCGTCGAGCGCGACCAAGCCGCGCTCGTCGCCGCTCAGAACAAGGTGCCGGTGCTGCAGACCCAGCGAGACCAGGCAGCCGCCCAGCGCGATCGGGCCGCCGCGGCCGTTCAGCAGGCCGAGCTCAATCTTTCCTATACCAACATTGTCGCCGCCGTCGACGGCACGGTCGGCGCCCGCTCGATTCGCGTCGGGCAGTATGTGACATCGGGCACGCAGCTGATGGCGGTGGTGCCGCTGCACTCGGTCTATGTCGTCGCGAACTTCAAGGAGACGCAGCTCACCTATGTACGTCCCGGACAGTCGGTCGAAATCAAGGTCGACAGCTTCCCGGACGTCACCATCAAGGGCCATGTCGACAGCCTCTCGCCGGCAAGCGGGCTCGAATTCTCGCTGCTGCCGCCGGACAATGCGACAGGCAATTTCACCAAGATCGTCCAGCGCATACCGGTGAAGATCGTCATCGATGACGATAATCTGGCCGGGCTGCTACGCTCCGGCATGTCGGTGGAGCCGGAAATCGACACCAAGGCGGCTCAGACATCGACAGCCGACACACAGGGATTATCCAGCCACGCTGGATGATCCTTCCCGATCTTCATCGATTATCACCTCAGCATCGTGATGAGATTATTCCGGCATGAGCCGGAAGGAGACGCGTCGTGGCCACTCTTCAGATCGCCGCAAACAACAATTCAGCCTTATCCCAGGGCACTCCCACCGCTCCGGTTGCCCGGCCGGCCATGAGCCCGCTGCGCATGTGGACCGCCGTGGTTGGTTCGACACTTGGCGCCTTCATGGCCGTTCTCAACATCCAGATCGTCAATGCCTCGCTTGCCGACATCCAGGGCGCAATCGGCGCGGGAACGGACGATGGCGGCTGGATCTCGACCTCCTACCTGATCGCCGAGATTGTCGTCATTCCCCTTAGCGCCTGGCTTGCCCGCGTCTTTTCGGTGCGCATCTATCTGCTGACCAACGCGATCCTTTTCCTCCTTTTCTCGGTCGCCTGCGCCTTTGCTGCCAATCTGCAGCAGATGATCATTCTGCGCGCCATACAGGGCTTTTCCGGCGGCGTGCTGATCCCCATGGCCTTCACGATCATCATCACGCTACTGCCGAAGCCCAAGCAGCCAATGGGTCTTGCCCTCTTTGCTCTTTCCGCCACCTTCGCGCCGGCGATCGGCCCGACCATCGGCGGCTACCTCACGGAAAACTGGGGCTGGGAATACATATTCTATGTCAATCTCGTACCCGGCATACTGATGGTCGGCATGCTCTGGGCCTCGCTTGACCGGGCACCGATGAACCTTTCGCTGCTCGCCAAGGGCGACTGGCCCGGCATCATCACCATGGCGGTTGGCCTTGCGGCATTGCAGACCGTGCTTGAAGAAGGCAATAAGGACGACTGGTTCGGCTCGCCGTTCATCGTCCGCCTCTCCGTCATCGCCGCGGTCTCTTTGACGCTCTTTCTCGTTATCGAACTCCGCGCCGCTCATCCGCTCCTCAATCTGCGTCTGCTGGCACGCCGCAATTTCGGCTTCGGCATCGTCGCCAATTTCCTGATGGGCGTCGCCCTCTATGGTTCGGTCTTCATCCTGCCGATCTATCTGACGCGCATCCAGGGCTATAATTCCGAGCAGATCGGCATGGTGCTTGCCTGGACCGGCATTCCGCAGCTCATCCTGATCCCGCTGGTGCCGCGGCTGATGAAGCGTGTCGACGCCCGGCTGCTGATCATTGTCGGCTTCGCGCTCTTTGCCGCTTCGAACTTCATGAATATCTACATGACGAGCAACTATGCCAGCGACCAGCTCTTCTGGCCGAATATCGTGCGTGCCGTCGGCCAGGCACTCGCCTTCACGCCGCTGACCGCAATTGCGACCGCCGGCATCGAGCAGGAAAATGCCGGCTCCGCTTCGGCGCTCTTCAACATGATGCGCAATCTCGGTGGCGCGGTCGGCATTGCTGCGCTGCAGACCTTTCTCACCAAGCGCGAGCAGTTCCATTCCAACATCCTCACGAATTCGGTCTCCGTATTCGAAGAGGCGACCCGTGCCCGCGTTGCCAATCTGACGAATTACTTCATGAACCATGGTGTCAGCGACCAGGCGCTTGCCACGCACAAGGCGATCGTCGCCATCGCCGCCAGCCTTCGCAAGCAGGCCAACATCATGGCTTTCAGCGACACTTTCTTCCTGCTGGGCGTCGCGCTGGTCATCGCCCTCGTCGCGAGCCTGCTTCTGAAGAAACCCGGCCACCTTTCCGGCGGTGCGGCACACTGAGGGCCGCATCTCAAAGAGGAGGAGATAGCCATGACCCTGCTGCACGACATGCCCAAGACCGCGGTCATCAATTCCAGAGCGGGCAATAGTGGCGTCAACACCGCGGCTACCCTCAGCCTGATCGAATGGCTGACGGGCGATGAATGCCACGCTCTCGACGAGGCCGGCCTCGTCGCCGGGCTCGGCCGCCGCCTGCGGGCCCTCGACCTTCCCATCGATCGATTGACGCTGCACCTGACGACCCTGCATCCCGAATTCATCGGCCGCACCTTCGCCTGGGCGCCCGGCGAGCCGGTCGAGATCCATGATCGCGAACATGGTTCGCGTCTCGCGCTTGCCAATACGCCGCTCATGAAGGCACAGGAGATGCGCGAACCGCTCGTCGTCGGTCCAGGCGAGAGTCCGCACGGGCGCTGGCAACATATCGACATATTTTCCGGCCGGGGGCTGGTGCAACTGATCGTGGCGCCGCTTTGCAACGCCGACGGACCGATCAGCTGCGCCGTCTTCGCCACGCGGCGGCCAGGCGGCTTCACACCCGGCGAGCATGACCTGATCGAACGCATTCTGCCAGCATTGCGCAACACGTGTGAACTTCGCGTCCTCAGACAATGCGAACTTAGCCTTCTCGACACCTATATCGGCCCGATGACGGCGAGCCGCATCCTTGCCGGACACATCCGCCGCGGGGAAATCGAATCGATGGAGGCTGCACTTCTGCTGTGCGACCTGCGCGGTTTCACCGAGCTTTCCAATCGGCTGCCTGGCGGCACGGTGCTCGGGCTCTTGAACGCTTATTTTGACAAGGTGATACCGGCGATCACCCACGAAGGCGGAGAAGTGCTGAAATTCATGGGCGATGCGGTTCTGGCATTCTTTCCGGGCGCCGATGCGACCGGAGCCTGCGATGCCGCGCTGACCGCGGCAAAGACAATCCTCGATGAAATAAGCAGCTTCGAATATGAAGGCATCCGCGTCAAGGTCGGTATCGCGCTGCACTATGGCGAGGTGAGCTACGGCAATGTCGGCTCCGGCAACCGCCTGGACTTCACCTTGATTGGCCCTGACGTCAATATCGTCAGCCGTATCCAGAGCGTCTGCAGCGAGAGCGGCGAAGCGCTCCTGATATCAAGCCCCTTCCAGCAAAAGGCTGATATCACCGATGCCATCTCGATCGGGCGGCAGCCGCTGAAGGGCTTCGCCAATGCGATGGAGCTTTTTGCGATCGCATGCTGACGCTGCCGATGAAACAAGAGAGGTGGGCCATCCATGCATTCGGTCGATCCGTCGATTGCGCGGATGGGCTTTCCTGTCCGGATTTCCCGCCAAGCATGTGTTGCATTAAATCAACAACCAGTTTTTCCGTTTCCGAATGGTTCCGGTTCGGATTTACAAACAATCTGAATGTATATAGCCCTGTCGTCAGGACCTAATTAGCTTGCGATCTGGTGGGGTGTTGTTTCAGTCGCCAGCTAACGAGGCTCCATCGGGGTGGGGATAGTACCGGCAGTCTATTGCAGATGCAGTGTCTGGTTTAGCTTCCTTTTGCAAGGGAGCCCTTCCAGGATAGCCTATTATGCTCGCTCCTTGGATTACGTAGAATAATTACGACAAGGAGTTTACAATGAACATCAAGAGCCTTCTTCTCGGCTCCGCTGCTGCGCTGGCAGCAGTATCCGGTGCTCATGCAGCAGACGCGATCGTCGCTGCTGAGCCGGAGCCGCTGGAATACGTTCGCATCTGCGACGCATATGGTGCAGGCTACTTCTTCATTCCCGGTACCGAAACCTGCCTTAAAGTCGGCGGCATGGTCCGTACCGAAGGCAAGTGGTACGATGCGTACAATGCCAACAGCCACAACGGCACGCTCTGGCACACCCGCGCTCAGCTGAGCCTCGACACCGCGACCGACACCGAATACGGCCCGCTGAAGACCAACACGGTCATCCGTTGGGATTGGCAGGAAGGCAACTCCACTTCCTCCAAGCTGCTGTTCGCCAACATCAGCCTCGGCGGCTTCCTCGTCGGTAAGGCTGACTCGCAGTATAACTACTACATCGGTTATGCCGGCGACGTCATCAACGACGACGTGATCTATGACGGCCCGTATGAACTCAACCAGTTGACCTACAGCTACGATGCCGGCAACGGCTTCACGGCTGTCGTCTCGCTCGAAGACAGCAACTCCAGCGGCTCGGGCGCTGGTTATGGCGCGAGCTGGGCAAGCGACGACAAGGCGAACCACTACGCTCCTGACGTCGTTGCCGGTGCTGGCTTCAAGTCTGGCGCATGGGGCTTCAAGGTCGTCGGCGGTTACGACTCCATCAAGTCGGAAGGCGCCATCAAGGCTCGTGTCGATGCCGACTTCGGCGTCTTCTCGGCTTTCTTGATGGGCGGCTGGAACACCGATGGCGATAACCTGAACAAGTATGCCGGCACCAACCTGGCTCGTTCTTCTTGCCCGGCTAACGATGCATCGAAGTGCGGCTGGGGTGACTGGGCTGTCTGGGGCGGCGTTGGCGTTCCGATCAACGAAAAGCTGAAGTGGAACCTCCAGCTCGCCTAGGATCAGTGGGCTGGTATCCTGCGCTTCCAGCGTAGCTTCTGATAGTGCTTACCTGGTCTCCTGGGGCCAGGTACGGGAAGCCTGATGTATCGATCCATCAGGCTTCTCAAAGCGATCGGTTGACCTCCGATCGAAACCGGAAGGATCCGATTTCCCTCCGGGTCCTTCTTATCCCCCTGCAAGATCAACGATGATTACGTCAATCCGGCGCGTAGAATCCCGCCTGGTGGGCAGCCCGATCCAGCTCCTCCCGGAAATCGGGATGGGCAAGCGCAATCATCGCCTTTGCCCGCTCCGCCACCGATTTGCCCTTGAGGTTCACCCAGCCATATTCCGTAACAACGATATGGATATCGTTACGCGACGTCGTTACTGGACCTGTCAGCGTCGGAACGATACGCGAAAGCGTTCCTTTGGCCGCCGTCGCATGACAGGCGATGATCGAGCGGCCGCCGCGTGAGCCATAGGCGCCACGGACGAAATCCACCTGCCCGCCCGAGCCGCTGAACTGCCGTCCATTGACGAATTCGGAATTGCACGCGCCATTGAGATCGATCTGCAGCGTCGCATTGACCGACACCATCCGGTCATTCTGCGCGATAACGAACGGATTGTTCACATAGTCAACGGGATGCGCTTCGACATCGGGATTATCGTTCAGGAAGTCGTAAAGCGGCTTGTCTCCCAGCGCAAAGGTGAAGATGGTGCGCCCGAGATGTATCTGTTTGCGGCTATTGTCGACCACGCCAGCCCTGACCAGAGCGGCAAGTCCCGATGTCATCATTTCTGTATGAATGCCCAGGTGGCGGTGCTGTGAGAGACCGGCGCAAACAGCGTCAGGCAGCGCACCGATGCCCATCTGCAGGCAATCGCCATCATCCACAAGCCCCGCGACGATGGCGCCGATCACATCATCGACTTCTGAGCGAGGCGCCGCCGCGAGCGCCGGTAGGCTTGCGTCATTCTCGACAACAGCCGTAACGCTCGAGACCGGGATCATGCAATTGCCCCGCACATAGGGCATGCTGGGATTGACTTCGAGGATGAGGCGAGCGCCGGGCTTGCGGGCAACCGCCAGGGCATAATCGGTACTGGCGCCAAGGCTGAAATTCCCGTCCGCATCCATGGGCGAGACGGTAGCGATCAATGTATCGACGCCGACATGCTCCACCAGCGAGCGCGGCACCTGACTGAAATGGCACGGCACGATCTCGGCGGCGGGCAGCATCTCCGCCATTCGCCGTTTATCCAAGGCACGATCCACCGCTCCATGAAAATAGCTCATGGGAACGATACGGTCGCGCAGATCGAAGTCGAGCACGCTGGAGCCGGCGACACCCGTGCAGAGCAGGTAATAAAGCCGAACGTTGTCCACCGCCCCGGCCCGCGCGCGTTCGGCCAATGCCGCAAGGATTGCAGGCGGCTGGCCTGCAGCGATCGGCATGGCGATCTTCGCGCCGGATGGTATCAAGGCAACGGCCTCATGGGCAGAGCGCACGCGTTCGCGGTATTGCGTCTGATGATTAGCGGCCATCGAGTCCTCCCCTTGAATGCCACCGTCAGCACAATTTGGCATCCACTGCGTGATCGCATACAGCCCTCCTCCGAGGCTGCTGCGAACGCCTTCGCTGCAGTAGGACGCACTTACATAAAAGCGCCTAACCTGCTGTTTGCGCAAGACCCGAACATCATGCTCACACCGGCAAAAGCGAAATCGGCCTCAACCCTCGAATCGGCATCGACGCCGCAACTCATAGAGCACAAGCTTCGAGACTCGAGGATAAAGGGAAGGACACTATCAATTCTCCTTCCACGGCTGCGATTGATGATGGAGCTCGTCAGGCCTTGACGTCGACCGTGCCCATCATGCCGAGATCTTCATGCTCGAGGATGTGGCAGTGATACATGCGCCGCCCCGGTAAATCCTGCCGCAGCAGGATGCGTACCGTCTCGCCGGCGGCAACGTTCACAGTGTCTTTCCAGGCCCGGTAGGATGGCTTGGTGACCGCGCCATCCTTTTCCCGTTCGACAAGCTGGAACTGCGTCCCATGCACGTGAAACGGATGGTCCATATCCGCCTGATTGACGATCTCCCATAACTCGACCTGCCCGACCTTCGAGATCTCGTCAATGCGTTTCATATCGAAACTCGCGCCGTTGATGAGGAACTTCATCTCCATGCCGTCCATGGATTCGGTCAGGACAAAGCGACGCGTGACTGACGGCTCTCCGAGGCTGTCAATGGTGCGCAGCTTCGCGGGAAGCGGAGGCGCAATAGGTGCAGCTTCCTCTGAAATACTTGCCGTCAGCAAGGTCATGCCGGCTTCATCGGGCTTGCCCGGCCCCATCCATCCGCGCTCATAAGCGAGTGTGACGAGCTTTGCCGCTCCCGGCCTGTCGAAGGAGATGATGAGTTCGACGCGCTCGGCAGGTGCAAGCAGCAACTCGTCGATGCCGACGGGAGCCTCGATAAGGCCGCCATCCGTTCCGACGAGCACCATGGCGGCATTCTCGAACGTCAACCGCAGGAATCGCGCATTGGTCGCATTGAAGAGGCGCACACGACGCTTTTCCCCTTTCGCGACGGCCAGGACCGGATTCTTCTGACCATTGACCAGAATATGATCGCCGACACGCCCGTTCATCAGATCGATCATGTTGCTCGCCGGCATGCTTCCATCTTCGGCGATCCGAAGATCGGTGAACATCAGGACCGTATCGCCATATTCGGCAGGGATCGGATCATCCTTGGGTTTCACGAGAAAGATGCCTGCGAGCCCGCGATAAACCTGTGCGGCGGTGAGACCATGCGGATGGGGATGGAACCAATAGGATGCGGCGCTGCCTTGCGGCAGATCGAAAGCATAGAGGCGCTCGCTGCCCGAAGCGACGGGTTCCATGGGGCTGCCATCCTGATCGGCCGGCACCGGCATCCCATGCCAATGGACCGTCGTCGGTTCGCCGGGAATGCCGTTCCTGAAGCTGATCTCGATCCTGTCACCCTCATGCGCCTCGATCACGGGATTTCCGCTGTTATAGAGGAGCACGGGCGTATCGAGCCCTTCGGCGAAGCGAGCTAGCCCCTGCTCTGCGGTAAGTCTTGCCTTGAACAAACCGGCTTCGCCGGCCTCGTTCATCAAGCGCGGCAACTCGCGCAGAGGCTGCCCTTCCGGCAGGACGGGCTTGTTGCCTGCCACGGGCATCATATTGTGAGCGCCATTCATGCTGCCCATATCGTGCATCATCTGGGCCGAGGCAGGCCCGGAAATCGCAAGGCCCGCCAGCCCCGCAAGAAAATTACGTCTGTACATCGATTGCTTCCTCTTGCTGAGCGATATCCTCATTAAGGCCGCTCACCACCGTGCGCGCATCCGGACTGGTCTCGATCCCGGCGTCTGGATCGACGGATTGGATTGCTTTGGTGACGGATCTCAAGCAGCAGCCGCAGGTCATGTTTTCAAGTCTCAGCTCCAGGAGAACTCTCATCTGTTTTGATCTCATGATGCTTAAGGTGGAGGTTCCAACCATGGTAAGGTCAAGTGTCCTACAGCCAAAAATATGCTATTGACCTTCCCATGGTTGGAAGGCCCATCTTCCATCGGCAACATCAGGCGGTGCCTGTCAGGAGAACATTCATGAATATCGGACAGGCAGCAAAGGCATCGGGCGTTTCGGCCAAGATGATCCGCTATTACGAAGAGACCGGCCTCATTCCGGCAGCCGGCAGAACGGCATCGGGTTATCGCGACTATTCGGATACCGACGTGCACATGCTGCGCTTCATCCGCCGAGCGCGCGATCTCGGCTTTGCCGTTGCGGAAATCAGCGAGCTTTTGGAACTCTGGCGCGACGAAAGCCGCCAGAGCGCCGAGGTCAAGCGCCTCGCTCAGGGTCACATCGCGGCACTGAAGAAAAAGATCGCCGACCTGCAGGACATGGAGCACACGCTAAGCATGCTCGTTAATTCCTGTCAGGGCGACCATCGTCCGCATTGCCCGATCCTGCAGCGGCTCGAGACCGATCAGGAAGACGAAAATCTGCCGATCCAGCCTCGACCCGGCGCGATATCGCGGCCCTTGCTGTGATCTCCGCTCACCGGTTCATCCGCTCAGCGACTTGTCTGGTGCGCGGGTCGTCAATATATCGCCGATCGCCGGGCCATGTTCAATCGTGCCGTCTTCGCCGCGCCGATATTGGACGCCGACCTTGCAGGCATGAGGGGCCATTTCCCAGATCCAGCCCTTGAGATGGCGGCCGGTGTCGGGGGGCGAGTAGAGTGGCATGTTGAACCGCAGTCCGTCGTCCTCGCCAAGATCGAGCGTGCACATGACCGTGCCTTCGCCGTCGTCCTCTTCGTCAAGGTTGGGGTCCGCCACATGCGTAATCGTGGTGCGAAGCGGCTCGACATGCACGAGGGCCTGCAGGGCATGCGGAAGATCGGCAAAGGGCGGTGCCGCACGACCGTCGCTCGGCTCTTCGTCGAAAGCCTCATCCAGCGTGACCCGGCGGAAATAGTATTCGCTGCGCCCCATTTCGTCCCAGCCGCCGATCGCCGTTGCGATATCGTCCAGATCGTGCACACGCAGGAGGAAGCCGGTTCCGCCCGAATGCATCACCACGAGACGGTCGTCATTGTCGTCGCCGCCGAGGGAATCGGTGCGCAAGCGGATATCGAGCTCAACGATCTCATCGCCTTGAGCGTTGCGGGAGGTTTCATAAGCCCCGCTGTAGAAACGCACTTCGACGCGTTCCAAAGTCCGATGATGGATACGCCAGAACAACAGGTTGTAACGACCATCGGCCCGAAGCGCCAGGAGCCTATGCCAGTCGATATAGGAAGACAAGTACAGGCCGGTCAGACCCTGGCCGTTTGCAACATCCTCGAAGCCGGGGCGATATTCGACGGGCAAGGCGTCGGCTACCGTCGTTGGCTTCTCGGTCGTCGGCCTGGGCGGATCGACAGCGTCGCGAAGACGCCGATGCATCTCGAAGGCATCGACCTTCGCGATCCGCAGCATTTGCATCGAAAACAGCATCTGGTCGATCTCGTAGACCTCGCCCGACGAGAGTGCTCCGCATTCCTCACGCGCCGACCGCACTAATGCCGGCGAAATGAGGGATTCAAGCGACTGCCTGTCGCAAAGGAAGCGATTGAAGAATGCATCAAGGCTCCAAGCCAGGTCGCTCGTCCTTTTCGATACGGGATCGATGAAGACGACATCCTCGTCGGTTGCCGTCAACTTGCGGTAATAGAGAAGGACGCCGAATGACGTCAGTGCAATCGGGATGCGCCGCACGTCATCCGGCGGCGAAATGATCCATCGGTTAAGCACGGCCTGCCATGGTCGCGGGTCGATCAGGGCCAGTTGCATTTCGCCATAGAACCCAAGCCCCTTGCGACGCCACAATTCGAGAAGGCTGGCGGGAAGAATGCCTTCATAGGCGGCGACGAGCTCGCTGTCAGCTCGGGAAACCTGCCGCGATGGCGTATGCTCTGCGATGAAGCGGTGAAGAGCAAGGCGGCGAAACGGAAGAACGAGGCGATCAAACATAAGTTGTATATGGACGGCAGCGTCCATCGGACAAGATACTGATCGTCCAGCCCCGCAATTTCCCTATTCCCCACCTGATCGAGGCAATCGGCTCAGGCTTCGCCATCCAGAAATTGCCTGAGGCGCGGCACGACAAAATCGAGGAACACGCGCACGCGCTGTGGCATGCGCGCGCCGCCGAGAAAAACCGCATGAATCTGCTCCTCATCCGGCTCGACGACATCGGCAAGCACCTCGATGAGACGACCCGCTGCAAGGTCGGCACGGACGTGATAATCACCCATACGCGCAAGCCCCACACCTGCCAGCGCCATGCGCCGCACGGTTTCGCCATTATTGGCAAGCAGCGAACTCGTCATGGCGCGATCGACGATGCGGCCGCTCTCCCTCACCGGCCAGACCGGTGCAAGACGGCGGAAATTGAATCCCAGGCAATTGTGCCGGGAGAGGTCATCAACACTCAGCGGTATTCCATGGCGATCGAGATAGCTGGGCGCGGCGACGATCTTGCGGCGGGCGATGCCGATGCGGCGTGCGATCATGCCTGAAGCCGGCAAAGCCCCAACCCGAAAAGCAACGTCGGTGCGGTCGAGATAAAGATCGACGATTTCATCGGACAGCGACAGATCGACGACGACATTGGGATAGGTCCGCCAAAATTCCGGCAAGAGAGGTTCGAGGCCGAGTACGCCCAGGGCAACGGAAATATTGACTCGGACCGTGCCGCCTGTCGTCGTCGCACCCTGTGCCAGTTCCTGTTCGACCTCGTCGAGATCATGCAGCAGGGCCTGGCTGCGCTCATAGTAGATCCGGCCCTCCAGGGTCAGCGACAGCCGTCGTGTCGAGCGTTCGACAAGCCGCACGCCGAGCCGGGATTCGATGCGTGAGATCAGCTTGCTGACGGTGGAGGGCGTCATGCGCAGCAGGCGCGCTGCTTCGGAAAAGCTGCCTGCTTCCACCACGCGAAGAAATACCTGCATCTCGCCAACCCGATTGTCCATGGAGCACCAATTTTTGATTTAGTTTCACAAATAATGTGAAAACTCACCCAATTATCAAGTGCGTATGCTCCCTCTATTTCATAGGCCGAAGAGATTGCGCCTCCACATCCGGCGCTCGATCCATTCAAGGCGGCCAAAGCTGCCGAGATTTTTCAAAAGGAGTTTTCGATGCTTACCGCTACTGCCCATGGCGCTGCGATTCCGGCGCTCGGCTTCGGCGTCTTCCGCATGTCGGACGCGGAAGTCGAACGCGTCATACCCGCCGCACTCGAAGCCGGCTTCCGTCATTTCGACACCGCACAGATCTATCAGAACGAGGCAGCGCTCGGCAGGGCCTTGCAAAAGGCTGGCGCGCGACGGGACGAGCTGTTCTTGACCACCAAGGTTTGGGTCGACAATTACAGCAACGAGAAGTTCGCAGCTTCGGTCGACGAAAGCCTCGACAAGCTGAAGACCGACCGCGTCGATCTTCTCTTGCTGCATTGGCCGGGCGATAAGGTGCCGGTCGTGGAGCAAATCGAAATGCTGGATGCCGTCAAGGCCGCCGGCAAGACCCGCTTCGTCGGCGTCAGCAACCAGAATATCGCGCAGATGCGGGAATCGGCCAGACTTTCCAGCACGCCGATCGTGACCAATCAGGTCGAGATCCATCCCTATCTGCCCCAACGTGCCCTTACCGCAGCGGCGAAAGCGAATGATGTTGCAATCACCGCCTATTACGGCATGGCCGACGGTGCGGTGCCGAAGGATTCGGTGCTGCAGCGGATCGGCGCCAGATACGGCAAGAGCGCCGCGCAGGTCGGTCTTCGCTGGTTGATCCAGCAAGGCCACATCGCTTTGTCCAAGACGGCCAATCCGGAGCGCGTCAAGGAGAACATCGCGATCTTCGACTTCAATCTCGACGAGGCGGATATGGCCGCCATCGCCACTCTCGCTCGCCCGGATGGCCGGATCGTCAGCCCGCCCGGCCTCGCGCCCGAATGGGACACCTAAGGAGTTTCAACATGGACACCAGGATCTCGACGGCCGAAAAGGCCCAAACATCTTCTCACGCACGGTGGGCGCTTCTCGCCCTGGCGATCGGAGCCTTCGGTATCGGCACGACCGAGTTTTCGCCGATGGGACTTCTCCCGGTCATCGCCAAGGGGGTCGACGTCTCGATCCCGACCGCCGGCCTCCTGATTAGCGCTTATGCGATCGGCGTCATGGTCGGCGCGCCCTTCATGACGCTCGCCTTCAGCCGCTTCGGCAAGCGCACGGCGCTGATGCTGCTGATGAGCGTCTTCACCGTCGGCAATCTCATGTCGGCCATGGCCCCAGGCTACTTCACGTTGCTGCTCGCCCGACTCGTTACCAGCCTTAACCACGGCGCCTTCTTCGGTCTGGGCGCCGTCGTGGCGGCAAGCGTGGTGCCGAAGGAAAAGCAGGCAAGCGCCGTTGCCGCCATGTTCATGGGGCTGACGATCGCCAATATCGGCGGCGTGCCGGCCGCCACCTGGGTTGGTCAGGCGATCGGCTGGCGCATGGCTTTCGCAGGAACGGCGCTGATCGGTATTGCCGCCATTGCAGCGCTATGGTTCGCCCTACCGAAAGGCGAGCGCGGCGCAATGCCTGATGTCAGGCGGGAACTCGCCGTGCTTACCCATCCGACGGTACTGCTCGCAATGGCAACAACCGTCATGGGCGCAGGCGCGATGTTTGCACTCTATACCTATGTCGCTCCGGCGCTCACCGAACTGACAGGCGCCTCCAACAGCTTCGTAACGTTGGGACTGGTGTTGATCGGCGTCGGCTTCACAATCGGCAACTGGCTGGGCGGCCGTCTGGCCGACTGGTCGCTTGATGGCGCAACCAAGATCTTCCTTGGCCTGCTTGCCGCGATCATGTTCGTGCTGCCGCTGGCAATGACCAGCCACATCGGGGCGGCCATCGGTCTTCTCGTCTGGGGCGGCGCAGCGTTTGCGATCGTTCCGCCGGTACAGATGCGCGTCATGGAAGCGGCAGCCGAAGCGCCTGGTCTTGCCTCCTCCATCAATGTCGGGGCGTTCAACCTCGGCAATGCCTTGGGTGCCGCAGCCGGTGCCGCCGTGATCAGCCTTGGCTTCGGCTATGCAGCGGTTGCGATCGCCGGAGGGCTGCTCGCCGCCGCCGGCTTGGTACTGGTGTTGATCGGCACGCGCAGATCATCGTCGCTGCCGGCAAATTGCAGTGCCTGATCAATCCGCCGGCGGCCCCTAAAGGCGTCAGGGTTTCCAGATGCCCTATCAACAGAGATCGAGCCGTCTACCGTCGTCCATCGCCGCAGACGGCTCGATCCAATTGAAACCATGCTCAAGGCAGCTTGATTTCAAGCGTGATCATATAGTTGCTGTAATTGGGCGGGGCCGGCGGGAGGTTAGGGCTAGTGGCCGAGAAGATTGAATAATCGGCTATGCGCGGAGGCGTGGATGGCGGCTTCACGTCCGGTCTCCAGGACGCCTTGATCGTTATTTTGTCGGTGGCGCGATAGGAAAGATCAAGCTCGCGGCTCCTGCTTGCACCATCCCGGGAATGCTTGCCCGCCAAGGACCATTTTTCCCATGACGCCGCCCCGGTTTCGGTTGTCTCGGTGCCCTTGCGCTCATAGCTGCCGCTCAGCGAGGAATTTTTATCCTTGGTCGACAATTTATAGAGCTGATCCTGAACCTTGCCGTTGAAATCGGTAGTTATCGTGGCGCTGCCTTCGATATTACCATCGGACGACCGTGCGTTGACGTCGAAAATGATCGTCTTGTTGCCGACATAGACGCCGACGTTCGGATTGAGCCCATTCGTCTTGAAGCCGATGTCGCTCTTCGCCTTTGAATCGAGAACGATCGGACGCTCGGGCGACTGGAAGTATTTTCCAAGCAAATCCTGCTGAGGCTTGGTCGGCGCAACGGGCTTGCCCATCGGGTCGAAGGCACCCATGACCGTGCAGCGCTGGCCACTCACCCAGCTATTGACGGCAAAGATCAGATGCCCGTCATCGCCAATTGCGGCTACGCCCTGATGCAGGCTGTTCCTCAGATTATAGCGACCGCAGCAGGACAGTGCGTTGTCGCTCACCGCTTCGAAGGACCGGCCGGAAAAAAGCACGCCGGACGGCAGTCCCGATGCCGCACTACTCCCGAGGATGGGGCAGCTGGAGAGCGGTATCAGCCTGTAGCTGTTCAAATCCGTTTGCGGCGTCTGGCCCGTCGGCCTTGTGAGCGGTGCTAATCCCATATCTTATCTGCCGTTTCCTGATCCGTTGACGAAGGATGAAATTCCCAAATTGCCATGCCGCTGAAAGGCAGCGGGCGATACGATTTATGCGTGTCCAACCGGGGGAGTTAGGTCGGCGAACTTATTTGTCCAGACGGTCGATTTTGTTTCCGGTGGCGTGGGACCAGGCTGACAAAATCGGCTTTTGGCCCTAACCGTCTGATCATTTGACATGGGCTCGTATTGCCAGCACTAGTTGCTTTCGGATAGACCCTCTCCATCTCATCTGTGTTCAGATTCTCCGGAGCATAAAAATGCGTCTTGAACCGCAGCAGCGAATTTATGTCTGCTTCTTCCTCTTTGCGGTATCGATGGGCGCAATGCTGTCGCGCCTTCCCGATCTGCAGGACGCCTTGCAGATCGACAAATCGGAGCTCGGTCTAACACTGATCGGCGCAGCTATCGGCGCGCTGATATCGCTCACCTTCGCCTCCCCGATCGTCGCACGTCTGGGCGCGCGCAAGACGGCATTCATCACCGTGCTCGGAACGTCAGCCTCCCTGGCGCTCGTGCCCTGGATGGGCGTTGCTCCGCTTGTCTTTGCCATCCTGCTTTGTGAAGGTCTGCTGGCCGGAGCGCTTGAAATCAATCTCAACGTCGAGATCGATCGCATCGAGGCGCAGCTTGGCCGGGGCGTGATGAACCGCGCCCATGGTTTCTGGAGCCTCGGCTTTTTCGTCACCGCCCTCGCCTCTTCGGCCATCCGCCAGGCCGGCATTTCGATGCAGCTGCACCTTGCCCTGACATTTACCTTCGTGCTGATCGTGGGTTCGCTTGTCATTGCCGGCATGCGCAATGCGCCCGCCCGCCCGGCACAGGATCATCCGGAGGCCGGGCATGTCGCGCTGCCGACACTCGGCCTGCTGCCTCTCTGTATCATTGGCATTGCTGCCTTCCTGGTCGAGGGCGCGGGCATCGACTGGTCGGCGATCTATATGCGCGACGTCTTTCACGTCGAACCGTTCGTCGGCGGGCTCGGATTGACGCTGTTCACCTTCTTCATGGCGCTGGCAAGATTGTTTGCGGACCGGTTCGTCGATCACTTCGGCTCCCGCTCCGTTGCACTCTCCCTACTGCTTCTTTCAGCTGCCGGTCTCTGCGCCGTCTGGCTGGCGCCGCACCCCAATGTGGCGCTACTCGGCTTCGCCTTCATGGGCGCCGGCTGCAGCGCGGTCTATCCGCTGGCGGTTTCGGCGGCCGCCCAACGCACCGACCGTCCGGCCCATGTCAATGTTGCAGCACTTGGACAAATGTCCTTCGTCGTCTTCTTCCTGGCTCCGCCGCTGCTGGGATTCGTTGCCGAACATGCGGGGATTCGCACGGCCTACCTTGTCTGCATCCCGGTCATCCTCGCCGCCGTGATGGGCATCGGGTCGCTTTCGGCCCGTCGCAGCGCCTTCGCGTAAGGACTCTGCGATCCGGCAAAAGTCTCCTGCATTAAATTCGCCGGGATCCCTTATTCGTTGTGAGGGGGAATGCTGTACGCTTCCCCCTCTTCCGCAGTCGAGCGTGGGGCATCGCTCGCCTGCAGTGCTTTCACCGAGTCAGAAGCCTTGGCTCGCTTAACGCAGCGAGCGGAATGCCGCCCTGACTTCGTTGGTGAAAATCGCCGGCTGCTCCCAGGCCGCAAAATGCCCGCCGTTCTCGGTTTTGTTGAAGTAGATCAGATTGCCGAAGGCACGCTCCGTCCACGACTTGGGTGCCTGATAGATTTCTCCCGGAAAGACACTAACCGCGACCGGCACGGAAGGGATCCTTTCGAGAGCGTTGAAATTGTTGGTGTGGTCTTCCCAATAGATCTGGGCTGCCGAGGTACCGGTCTCCGTGAACCAATAGAGAGAAATGTCATCCAACATCTCGTCCCGAGTGAGAACCTTTTCCGGCTGCTTGTTGCTATACGTCCACTCGGCAAACTTGTCGTACATCCACGCGGCCATTCCGATCGCTGAATCGACGAGCGAGTAACCGATCGTCTGCGGACGCGTAACCATCATTTGCGCGTAGGCAGCGCTGTCTCGGTAGAAAATCGCGAGCTTGTCGAAGCAAGCCCGTTCGTCCGCAGTGAGACCTGCGGGCGCCGGGGCACCTGCAGCCAAAATCGGCACGATTTCTTTTGGAACGATCGCAGGCATGTTGAGATGAATGCCCAGCAATCCCGGCACCTTTTGATGCGCCATGCGCTCGGAGATGACCGAGCCGCAATCACCACCTTGCGAGACGAACTTCTCATATCCGAGCCGATTCATCAGCGTGCCCCATGCCCGACCGATATGATCCGAACCCCAGCCCTGCGTCGTCGGCTTGCCGGAGAAGCCGAAACCGGGGATCGATGGCACCACGAGATGAAAGGCGTCTTCGGCCTTGCCGCCATGAGCGGTGGGATTCGTCAAGGGATCGATGACCTTGAGCATCTCCAGAATCGAGCCCGGCCAACCATGGGTCATGATCAGCGGCATTGCGTTTTCGTGTGGGGAGCGCACGTGAATGAAGTGAATATCCAGCCCATCGATTTCGGTCATGAACATCGGCAGAGAATTGAGCTTCTGTTCTACCTTTCGCCAATCATAGCCGTCGGCCCAATATCCAACGAGATCGCGCAGGCGTTCGAGTTGCACGCCCTGGGAGTCATCAGCGACATTTTCCTTGAGCGGCCAGCGTGCCGTCGCAAGCCTGTGCTTCAACTCGGCAATCGCGCTGTCGGGAATATGGACCTTGAACGGCTTCACACCGTCGGGCAAGGTGTCCGATGCGGCAAAGGACATGGCAGGCTTCAAGAGCGAGGCCGCTCCAGCGACAGCGGCCGCAGTCACAAAGGCGCGTCTGTTCATTGAGAAGGATAAAGGCGACATCAGAATCTCCAAATGTTTGGGAGGTTTGTTGAATGCCGCGAAGTTTTGCTTTCGGCGTGTATCCCGGTTGTGTCCTCAACCCAGCCAAATTGTATCCTTCCGTGTCCGGATCGACCGAGGCTACAATAGAATATAGAACTCCGCGCTTTGACTTTGGCAGCGGCAAAATGCACCCGAAAAATATGGAACTTGGCCGAGTAGCCAGTGAAGAAGAATTTTTGGAGAATCTTGGGGTGCGAGATGAGGCAATGCGGGGCTGCCAAGCCCTGCGGCCCGATGGCTACCTGCTCCGAGCAGCGCTCGTCTATGGGTAAAATAGGGGCGGCTATCCTGGCGGGAGGAGAAACCATGGATAGCCGGCCGGCCGCGATATGATGAGATAAGGCCGGCAAATTTCACTTAATCGCGTTGCAGCGCCTTACGGCGCATAGCGCGTAAAGACGTAGTCGTGATCCCTGACGTTGCCGACATGGCAGCTGAGACAGGTTTCATGTTGAGCAATATCGACCGGCTTGCCATCGACGAACCGCCCGAAGCCCCAGCCGTGACTATCGGGATATTTCTTGGAATCCTTCACCATGACCTGCACCGTGGTCGGCGCACCCGACACGGTTGCCGGCGCGAACTCCGTCGATTGCTTGCGCTTATAGGCCAGTTTGACGAGGACCGAGCCGTCGGGAAAAGGCAGGGTGCCCTTCTTATAGGCGTCGACAGCGATATCGTTGCCGAGCACGGCGCGAAGCTCGTCGAGCGGCGGAGCCTCCTGCGCCGGCGCAATGAATTTCCAGTCCCGATAGCCTTCCGGTATGGTCACGCCGTAAATTGGCGAGGCATTTTCCGGCGGCGTTGCGGAACCTGCCGATTGAGACGCGGCGATGCCGACGGCAAGGCTTGAGACGGCAAATGCGCCAAGGAATGCGAGTTTCATTTTAGACTCCTGCCTGACGGATGATCCCGCAGAAGATCGCCGGGAATTGTATCCGCTAAATTTCAGGAAACGGCTCGATTGTATCGCAATGTAGCCAGGGAAACCCATTCGTGTGAGCTGCTCATTGGAAATCGGGTGGCTACCGCTCCGGTTCGGACGCTAGGCTTCAGCTTATCACGGCTTCCGAGGACCCGACATGAACACATCGATCTCCACTTCCGCACCGGCTTTCACGGAAAACTCTATAGAGGCTCGGATCGACGCCTATGATTGGCCGTCGCTGGCAAGAGAGCTTGACGGCTTCGGCTGCGCCGTCCTTCCGAAGCTTCTGGCACCCGATGAATGCGCTGCGGTCTCCGGGCTCTACTCCGAGGAACGTCATTTCCGTAGCCACATCATCATGGCGCGCCACGGTTTCGGAAGAGGCGAATACCGCTATTTCAACTATCCGCTGCCGGGGCTTCTCGGTGGATTGCGCACCGCGCTTTATCCTCATCTCGCCGATATCGCAAACCGGTGGAACGAACGCATGGGCGTCGAGGAACGCTATCCCGATGAACATGCAGCCTTCCTGAGGCAATGCCATGAGCTCGGTCAAAGACGCCCGACGCCGCTGCTGCTGCAATATGTGCCGGGAGACTACAATTGCCTGCATCAGGACCTCTACGGCGAGCTCGCGTTTCCGATCCAGGTGGCCATTCTGCTTTCCGAGCCGGGACGGGATTTCACCGGCGGCGAGTTTGTCCTGACCGAGCAGCGGCCGCGCATGCAAAGCCGTGTGGAAGTCGTGCCGCTTCGACAGGGCGATGCCGTCGCCTTCGCGGTCCATAATCGGCCCGTGCGCGGAACGAAAGGGAGCTACCGTGTCAACCTCAGGCACGGGGTAAGCCGGGTCCGCTCAGGCATGCGCCACACCGCCGGCATCATCTTTCACGACGCCCGCTAGAGCAATTCGGCTTTTCTTCGAATCGCGAAAACGCTCTAGCTCTTTGTTTTTACGCAATTCCGGACGGAAAACCGCTTCGCACTTTTCCTGGAATTGCTCCAAGGGCGCCGCTATCCGACGAAGCCGGCGTAATTTTCTCCGGTAATTCTGTGCATGATGGCCGAGTATGCCTCATGATTCTGGTCGCCCGCCAGGACACGCCCCAGCGACGGCTGCGCGAAAGCCGACATAGGCAGGAGGGCGAGCGGCGTCGAAACGGGTGTGAGATGTGAGCCCTGCCCCGCGCGCAATGTCGTCAGCAGACCGAACATTTCGCCGGTGATACTAGGCTTCGACAATATCGCCATGCGATATTGCCCGGAGGAATTCGTCACCAGATAGATATGCCCCGACAGGTGCGGCACCGACACCGAGCCCTGCTGTGAAAAAGAGGCATCGCTGCGCTCGCGTTCCCGGAAGCTCAGACAGGTCCGTTCTCCATCCCAGGCGATCTCGGTGCAATAGGCGAAAATCGCCTTCGCATCACCGAAGGACGGACGAAGCGTCAGGTAGGTACCTTCCAGCCAGGAAACCGACGCGCGGGAATAGGCACCGAGTTCTTCAGGAGCATGGCCGGGCTTGTCGTTGACGACAGGTGCTTGCGTTCCGCTCGGTTCCCGCAGGACGACGCCCAACGCCTGCTCCAGGCGAATAAGGGTCGCGAGAGTGAAGGGCCGGTGGCCCGAGAGAGCCTTCTCCAAGGTCGAAAGGCTGATGCGCGCGTCATTGGCCAGGCGCTGCCTGGAAATGCGCCGCCGGGCGATCTCTTCGCGAACCCGCGCTGCCACGGCGCTGTTCTGGCTGTCGGATAGATAGGGGTCGCCCTGGACCATTCCTTCGTTTCCTGTTTGCGTAATTTTCTTCACAATTCCACACATGGCCGTAACCGGCAAGACCGTTCGCGGCAAGATGCGGACGAAACAGGGCAAAGCTTACGCTGGCGAGAAAATAGCCTTTGTTCACAATGGCTTCAGTCATTCCACCAGCGAATAAGGAGCCTGTCATGTCAGCCTCGCCAAACGTCTCGCGCTACCAGAAGCGGCAAAATTTCCTCATCAGATTCGGCCTGTTGCTCTGGTTCAGCAATGCCATCCTGCTGCCGGTGCTTGCCGTCATTTTCGCACTGCTGCATCCCCTGGAATCGCACGCGCAACCAACAGCCTTCGTCACGCCGAACGAAATGGGCACCGGCAGCCTTCTTCTTCAGACCAAGGAAGACGGAAAATATATCGAGGCGCCCCGCCTTGCGACCGATGTCGATCTCGACGTCAATGGACCGACGGCACGCGCAGTCCTCACGCAAGCCTTCGAGAACACGACCGACAAGTGGGTCGAAGCCCTCTACGTATTTCCTCTTCCGGAAGACAGCGCCGTCTATTCCCTGAAGATGATCGTCGGCAACCGGGTCGTTGTCGCCGATATCAAGGAGAAGCAGGCCGCGCGCGCCATCTACGAGAAAGCGCGCAGGGAAGGAAAAAAGGCGTCCCTCGTCGAACAGCAGCGCCCGAATGTCTTTACCAATGCGGTCGCAAACATTGGCCCGCATGAAAAGATCGTCGTTCAGATCGAATATCAGCAGTCGGTCCGCCTGGCGGACGGCCGCTTCTCCCTGCGGGTGCCGCTGGTCGTCGCGCCGCGCTACAGCCCGCAGGACGCGTCGCCCATCACCCAGCAGGCCGATCTGAAAGCCGGCTGGGGTCAGTCCAAACAGAGCCCATCGCGCAACAAGGGCAGCGAACAGCCTGTCTCCGCGCCCCTGATGGCCTCTGGCGGCGGACGCACCAACCCCGTCACTCTCAAGGTCAATCTCAACGCCGGCTTTCCTCTCGATGACGTAAAAAGCCTCTATCACGCGGTCAAGATCGACAAAGTCAGCGACACTGAGCGCCGGATCACCCTCGACGGCGACGCGACTGCCGATCGCGACTTCGTGCTCGAATGGAGCGCGGTCGCAAGCAACATGCCGAGCGTCGGTCTCTTCCGCGAGCATGTCGGCAAGGATGACTATATGCTTGCCTATGTGATGCCGCCGGCGGTGGCAACGCCGCAGAAGGCGGGTCGCGAAGTGGTCCTCGTTATCGACAATTCCGGCTCCATGGGCGGCACCTCGATCGAGCAGGCAAGGGCGAGCCTCGATTATGCCCTGTCCCGGCTCGAGCCGAACGATCGCTTCAACGTCATCCGCTTCGACAACACGATGACCAAATTCTTCCCGGATTCGGTCATGGCGACGGCTGAAAATACCGCCTCGGCCCGCCGCTTCGTCACGGGCCTGGAAGCTGCCGGCGGAACGGAAATGCTGCCGCCGCTTCAAGCAGCACTCGACGACAGCCACCAGGCCAACGGATTGCGCCAAGTCGTGTTCCTGACCGACGGCGAAGTCAGCAACGAGCAGCAGCTTCTCGATGCGATCGCGAAGTCGCGTGGACGCTCTCGCATCTTCATGGTCGGCATCGGCTCGGCGCCGAACACGTACCTGATGAGCCGCGCCGCCGAACTTGGCCGTGGCAGCTTCACCCACATCGGTTCGGTCGCCGAGGTGAACGAGCGCATGCGCGCCCTCTTCGACAAGCTGGAGAACCCGGCCGTCATCGATCTCGCCGCTGCCTTTTCGGAGAAGAATGTCAGCCTGTCACCCAACCTCCTGCCCGACATCTACCATGGCGAACCGCTCGTTCTGGCGGCCCGGATGGGAAAAGCAGCCGGAACCCTGACCGTCAGCGGCAAGATCGGTGACCGTCCGTGGACGATCTCCCTGCCGCTCGATCAGGCAAGCAATGCCAAGGGTATCTCGAAGATCTGGGCACGGCGCCAGATCGAGGATGCCGAGGTCAATCTCACGCTTGGCAAGATCTCGCAGGCCGATGCCGACAAGCGCATCCTGCAATTGGCTCTCGACCATCATCTGGTCACACGCCTCACAAGTCTCGTCGCAGTCGACACCAAGCGCCTGCGACCGACAAACGCGCCGCTAACGCAGGCCGACATTCCATTGCAGCTTCCCGCGGGCTGGGATTACAACAAGCTCCTCGGCATCGGTGCAACGCGGGATGCGAAAGCCGACAGCAAACATCAGCAGACAGCTGATAAGTTGCAGGGTGCCGATGGCGATTCTGAGCTTGAACCCATCTCCGCACCGGCTCAGGCCAGCGTTCCGCTGCCGCAGACCGCAACACCCGGAATGCTTCTCATTCTCCAGGGATTGCTTACTCTTCTGTGTGGGGCTTCGCTGCTGGCCTTCGCATCGCGAAGGAGCCGAGCATGATCGCCGCCACTCGCCTCCATACCATGGGGAGCGCGCCAGCGCGCTCCCTTCTGACTTTTGCGGCCGGCATTTTCATCGCCGCCGGTCTCTTCCTCGCCGCACAGGGAGGATGGATCTACGCCAAGGCGGCTTTGGCGCAAGTCCTGCTGGAACGCGCCTTTGCCGAGAGTGTAATATCAGGCGCACCGGTCAAGCCATGGAGCTGGGCCGACACATGGCCGGTGGCACGTATCGAAGTTCCGCGCCTTGGCGTTTCAGCTATCGCTCTGAAGAGTGCAAGCGGTCAGGCGCTTGCCTTCGGCCCCGGCCATCTCGACAACACGCCGCAGGCCGGCGAAGAGGGTACAGCGGTCTATGCGGCACACCGCGATACCCATTTTACCTTCCTGAGAGACATAAAGGAGAACGACCGCATCCGCATTACACGCCGCGATGGCAGGGCCTTCACTTTCCGCGTGACCCACATGGCCGTTGCCCGCTGGGATGAAGCGGAAATCGACCCCGATGCGCGCGGCATCCATCTCGTGCTGGCGACATGCTTTCCCTTCGACGCCGTGACCTCGGGGCCGCTCCGCTATCTGGTCTATGCCGATCTCGAAGGAACGACGGCGAAATAGTCCGCGGCCAGGAAGTCACATGGAATCTGCCCTACCCGCTGGTGCGGGTAGACGCTTCCGAGTAACGCGCGTCCATGGGCGCGAGGCCGTTGGCGTTGGGTTGTGTCAGGATACCATAGAGTTCGGGGCGGCGGCCTCTTATCCAGCGCTGGCCGGTACACTTGTCGAGCAAGGCCAGGTCGATTTCAGCGCTCACCCTCGCATCGGCGGCCGCCCAGGTTTCGGCCAGGATCCGACCATAGGGATCGAGGATCATGGCATTACCGGTGCGCACCTCGTCTTCATCCTGGCCGACACCATTGCTGAAGACGAGGAACATTCCGTTGTCATGGGCGCGCGACGGCAGCCAGCGCATGAACCACTCCCGGCCGTTCGGACCTCGAAATTCGGCCTCGATCGCCTCTGGATCTTCGTGGCGATTGATCCATTTTTCGACCGGTATTCGCTTCAGCCCGTGCGGACTAACCGAATGCCCGCCGCCGGCCTGATGCGGCGCGATCAGCAATTCGGCGCCGAGCAATGCGGTGGCGCGCGCATTCTCGACCAGGTTATTGTCCCAGCAGATCAGGATGCCAGCACGAATTCCCCAAGGTGTATCGAAGACCGTGAAGGCATCGCCGCTGGAGATGAGGCGATGCTCCCAGGCATGCAGTTTGCGATGACAATGGACGCTCCCATCCGGCATGCAGACCGCGTAACTGTTATAGAGCTTTCCGTTTTCACCCAACTCTAGGAAACCGGCACCGATCGCGATGCCCTTCCCCCGCGCCAGGGCGACGACCCGATTGATCGAAGGCCCCGAGAGCGGCTCCGCCAGCGCCTGCAGCGCGGGACCATCGAGCTTGGGAACATGCCAATATCCGCAGATGCACATTTCGGGAAAGACGACGAGCTGATTATCAGCCTGAACGGCTTCTTCCGTGAAATGCTCTATACGCGAGAGATTGTAGGCCTTGTCATTGGCCCGATGCTGAAACTGCACGGATGAAATTTTGAGCGCCATGTCGATTGCTCCTTTCGCCATGAAGCAATTTGACCATGCGACTTCTCTTTCGTAAAATGACTTTATCGATTGAAACTATTCCTGGATAGAATGGAAATAAAGCTCCTCCGATCCTTCGTTCAATTGATCGACACCGGCCACTACGGCAAGGCTTCGGCAAAACTGTTCGTCACCCAATCGACCCTGACCAAGCAGATTCAAGCTTTGGAAGTCGCAATGGGCGGAGCCTTGTTCGAACGTGGTCGTCATGGTGCGAAGCTGACGCCGCTAGGAGAGCTCCTGCAGCGCGAAGCACGCCCGCTTCTTCAATTGAACGACGATGTCGACCGGAAGATGCATCGCGCGATGGCCGGCCTTACCGGATACCTCGATATCGGGTTTGGAATATCGACCCTCGTCGTCGCGCCGCAGCTGATTGCCGGCTTTCGTGCGGCGACGCCGGATTGCAGCATCACGCTCAACGACCTGCCATCGCGGGAACAGCATCAGCGCCTGCTCGACGGCCGGCTTGATATCGGCTTCTGCCGGGCGCCGGAAGACGATAGCGGTCTGGCGTTCATGCCCGTGCTCGAAGAGCATCTGGCCCTTGTACTCCCGAGTGGGATGGCAATGCCGACCCAGGATCGGCTGACGGAGCTGAATGAACTCGGCTTTGTGGCACTTTCGCCCTCGCGCGGACCGGGACTGGATGATCAGATTAGACGCTGGTGTTCGTTTGCCGATTTCGAGCCTCGCATCGTTCAATATGCCGACGATATACTGACGGTGCATGCTATCGTTTCTGCCGGCCTCGGCGCCGCATTCCTGCCGTGGCGTGGCGTGCAGGCATTGGCAGGATCCAGCCACAAGCAGTCTCTCTCAGGACCAGAATCAAGATGGCCGGTTGGAATCTGCTGGCACCGCAAACATGCGAGCCCCCTGCTGGCCCGCTTCATCGATCATGTATCGAAGAATCTGGAATTCGACCGCTCGCAGGCCGAGTGGCAATCGAGATAAAGGCCTGACGCATCGGCGTTCTGCGATGCAAGCGATCGCTCTCATCGCCGGCAATGGGGTTATGCATTCCAACCCCATTGTCCGAAAGGCACTAAAAATGAACCTGCCCGACGCTATCGGCGGACGATCCAAGCCACTTGATGGTCAAAACGAACCGTGCAGCCAAAGCATTGTTGGGGTGCCGAGAATTGCCACGGCAATCATCACCGAAACTGCCATCTTGATCGCTTTGATGCGTCGTGTCCTGACGCCGCTCCAATCATAACTCAAAATCACTAACCCTCGCAAATCATTAATGATTCGCAAACTAGAGCCGACCCGCCTTTCGGCAAGGGATGGTGATGATTCGTCCACAACGGATATTTCCGCGATACGTCGACTAAGGCGATGTCGAAACCATCTGATAGCCAGGGAAACCGTTGGGAGAAACCGTTGGTCCAGAAAGAGAGACTGCTGCGCCGGAGCTTCCCTGATGCCGAACCACGCGATTCTTCACCATGCGTTTCACCTGCATCGGCCGAGAAGGAAGGCTTGAGATTTCGCGGGAGATCCCCCGTAGTGGGTCGACTCACCCGGACCGATATAGTGATTCTCATCGCGACGATCGTCGCTAATCTTAGCCGGATAGGCGTCGGGCGATCGATGGTAATCGCACTTGCTATCAAAAGGTGTGAGTCATCGCTGCGGCCATCTTCGGCGACTTACTGCAGAAAATATAGGAAAAGCAGCTTATTAAGTGGCGAAGGACAGAGTCTTGGCTGTCACACGTTAACCGGTCATTAACCGTTAATCTCTGGACGGCCTGACAGAATCGTGTTCTATCTTCTGGCGGGCAAAGGTCGGCAAACCGGCGACAGGCCGCCAAGAGGGACAAATGGCGATAGCGAACCGCACGGAGACTTTAGCTCCTTCAAAGGAAAATGCAGCCAGCAAAATTGCGCGCCATGCAACGGTGCTGTCTGGTCAGCTCCAGCAGCTCAGAACGCGCATGTATCCGCCGAAATCCGAGAAGATGCTGCGCCAGTTCCTGACCAACGAAGTGTCCAAGCTGACTTCGATCCCGGATTCGACCCTGAAGCTGATGTCGAGCGAAGGCCGCGGCCCAGTTCCCAGCCGATTGGAAAACAACCATCGCGTCTACACGCTTGCCCAGATCAACGAATTGCGCGAGCTGTTTGCCAAGCAGAAGCCAGCGGAAGCCCTTCGCTTCCTGCCTCGCCGGCGACCGGGGGAACATCTGCAGGTGATGGCGATCGCCAACTTCAAGGGTGGCAGCGCCAAGACGACTACTTGCGTTCACCTCGCACATTATCTTGCGCTGCATGGCTATCGCGTGCTCGCACTCGATCTCGATCCGCAGGCCTCGCTTTCGGCCATGTTCGGCGCTCAGCCGGAAATCGATGTCGGCGCCAACGAAACCATTTATGCGGCGCTCAGATACGACGCGACCGAGAGGCGCTCGATCCGCGAAATCATCCGTAAAACCTATTTTGACGGCATTGATCTCGTTCCGGGCAACCTGGAGGTCATGGAGTATGAGCACGAGACGCCACGCGTTCTTGCCCAAAGATCCGGCTCCGGCGCCATCTTTTTCGAGCGCCTCAAGCTGGCGCTTGCCGAGGTCGAAGAGGATTACGACATCGTCATCCTCGACACGCCGCCGTCGCTCGGATTTCTGACCCTTAGCGCCATCTACGCCGCTACAAGCATGATCATCACGGTGCATCCGGCCATGCTCGATGTGGCATCGATGAGCCAGTTCCTGCTCATGATGGGCGACCTTATCAGCGTGCTCGACGAAAGCGGCGCGCAGCTCGATCAGGATTTCATCCGCTATCTGATCACGCGCCACGACCCGAACGATGCGCCGCAATCGCAAGTCGTTGCGATGCTGCGCCATCTCTTCGGCACTGATGTCCTCTTGCCGACGGCAATTGAGAGCACCGCGGTCGAGGCTGCCGGGCTTGCCAAGCGCTCCCTCTACGAACTTGAAATGGGGCAGATCGGCCGAGACACACACAAGCGCGCCCGCGAGGCGGTAGACGCCGTCAACGAAGCCATCGTTCATCTCATCAATACAAGTTGGGGGCGTGGATGAGCAAAAGCCCGAGAAAATCCATCGTCGCCAGTTTCGGCCTGCTATCAGCCGAATTGGAAAGCAGCGAAAACAAACCAGACCCGGCGCCCCCCACTCCCTCCCCTGCGCAGTCAGGACGCGTCGGTGCTGGCGTGATCGGCGCCGCACATCGCGCAATCGGCGACATACGCGCCGAGCGCGATCGGCTGCGCGCCATTGTCGAATCCGGCGAAGGCTGGATTCAGGATCTCGATCCGCATGTGATCGATGCGTCGCCCTATCCGGATCGCCTGCCCGACGACGATCCCCATGATTTCGAGAGATTCAAGCGCTCCATCGAGGAGGAAGGCCAGAAGGTTCCGATCCAGGTTCGACGGCACCCTTCTTCAAGCGATCGGTATCAGGTTGTCTATGGCCATCGCAGATGGCGGGCCGCTCTGGAGCTCGGCCGTACCGTCCGTGCCATAGAGGTCGAGATATCCGATCTCGATCTGGTTCTGGCTCAGGGTATTGAAAATGCGGGCCGTCAAGATCTGACATGGATTGAACGGGCCTTGTTTGCCTCGCGCATGGACGATGCGGGCATCAAGGCACGCCACATCTATGCGGCTCTTTCTATCGAAGATGCGGAGCTCGCGAGAATGCGGAGCGTCTACCGCACGATTCCGGCGGATATCATTGAAGCGATCGGCAGGGCTCCGAAGGTCGGTCGGCCGCGTTGGCTGGACCTAGCGAAGACAATATCCGCCGCGCCCAATGCTCTTAAAGTGGTGCGCGCCGCTCTCTCAGACGCGAATGAGGCCAATGAAACTTCTGACCAACGCTTTCAGGTGGCGTTGAAGGCAATCAAGCCTCCGCCTGAAGCGCGCAACACCCAGATCGCGATTTCCGATACATCAGGAACCAGGCTGGGTGTGTTTATGACGTCGCCTCGGGAGGTTCGGATCTCTGCCGAGGGCAAACTGGGTACGGAATTCGTAAGATTTATCGAGGAAGAGCTGCCCGATCTTGTCGAGCGCTTCACTCGTTCCAGAAACAAACGCAACCCCTGACAGCTGTCAGGGTTTTCTGATTGGAAAGGAAACCTAGCAAAAGAAAAAAGGCCCCCAAACGTTGCCGTCGTGGAAGCCTTCTCTTCAATGTAGCAACTGAAGAATCGCATTTCCCCGAATCACAGTCAAGAGTCTTTGGCACCGTTTTTGGTGATCGTATTTCTTTTGCCTCTTGAAGGTGAGGAAAATGCAGAATGGAAGTGTAACGACGCCTTTTGGGCGGCGGCCGATGACGCTTGCCCTGCTTCGGCAACAGATCGCCGTGACCAGGATGGAGTCCAACAAGTCGGTCGATAAATGGAAGGTCTTTCGCGATGCATCCGAAGCACGGCAAAAGCTCGGATTGCAGGATCGTAGCCTTGCTGTGCTTGACGCTCTGTTGAGCTTCTATCCCGAAAATGAACTCCGGCCGGACGCGCAGCTCGTTGTCTTTCCGTCCAATGCGCAGCTGACCTTGCGTGCTCACGGCATTGCAGGCGCTACACTTCGCAGGCATCTTGCGCTTCTTGTCGAGGCTGGCCTGATCGTCAGAAAGGATAGCGCTAACGGCAAGCGCTACGCGAGAAAAGGCAGGACCGGCGAGATCGAGCATGCATTCGGCTTCGATGTCTCACCGCTGCTGCTGCGTGCTGAAGAGCTTGCAATCATGGCTCAGCAGGTCGTAGCAGAGCGGATCGCATTCCGCCGTGCCAAAGAAAGCCTGACAATCTGCCGGCGCGACGTCCGCAAATTGATTACGGCGGCAGTCACGGAAGGCATCGGGGGCAAGTGGGCGCTGATCGAAGACAGCTATGACGCCCTTGTGGCACGCATTCCTCGTTCCCCAACAATGTCCGACATCATCTCCGTTCTCGAAGAGATGAAACTTCTTCGTGGCGAGATCATCAACCTTCTGGAAACCCAGCAAAAAATTGAAAATTGTAGCACCAATGATGCCCATAATGAGCAGCACATACAGAGTTCGAATCCCGAATCCCTTAATGAACTTGAACCAAGCTTTCGAACAAAGCCGGAAACGAAATCCACGGAAAGAGGTGGGTCGCAGAAAGAACCCATGCAGATCTTCCCGTTAGCTCTCGTGTTGAAGGCATGTCCGGAAATAAGTTCCTATGGGCCGACGCGCATTATCAACAATTGGCGGGACCTGATGTCTGCGGCTGTCGTCGTACGATCAATGCTGGGCGTCAGTCCTTCAGCCTATCAGCATGCTTGCGAGATAATGGGGCCGGAAAACGCTGCCGCGACGATGGCTTGTATTCTCGAGCGATCAGGACATATCAATTCGGCTGGTGCTTATCTGCGAGATCTTACATCCAAGGCGAAACGCGGTGAATTTTCACTCGGGCCCGCGCTTATGGCATTACTTCGAGCGAATGGCGGAGACAGCGATGTCATATTAAGGGTTTCATGATGGGATTGCCTTGGTTTTCAGGATATCGCCGATCTGGAATACACGGTTGGAATAAGCCTCAGGCGCTACCGAACGAACAGACAGCAAGACATGCTGTTTCCATAAAATGATACGGCCAAAGCCAATCTTTCAGCTATGGCCGTCCATTGACCGTCGAACATTGTCGGCGGCGTGACCTGCGCGTTGGATTAACGGCAGACGCGTTCCTTACGGATGACCCAGTGGCCATGAACCTTGTGCTTCACGGTCTTCACAAAGCAATCGTGATGGTGACGATGGAAGGGAGCTGCCTGAGAGGGAGCGCTGACGGCGACAACCGAAGCAAGGGCGATAACGGAAGAAAGAAGCAGGCTTTTCATGTTAAACCTCGTAAGCATTGGGGGTTGATGCTGCGTGTTTACGCATGACTTTGATGACCGATTGAGACTTAACCGAAAATGAATAGCACCCTTACAATTTTGTAATGCGTTTCGGAGATCGTTGCCATTTGAAGAGCCCGTTCGCGGGAAATGCGAGAGCAGCTAGCCTTGGCCTTGAGCTAGATAGACCAGGCGCGGCTCAGCCGAGCACATTTGTTGCGCTATTCTCGCCATTACCCATCAGTCAGGGGTCGTAGTTACGAGCGATCGCAAGCTCCCTGGAGATCTTATTGGCTCGGGATACCTTGTGATGGCAAATCTTGGCGGGAAACTCATCCGAAAAGCTGATCAAAACGCTCATCCGGAGGATGCTTCACCCTGTTCCTAAAGGCAAGATCGCCTCTTGCGGAACGCTGCCTTTCCCCCGGCTCGAAAGCTCCAGCAACACTGTACGGCTGGTGGAAGCTAATACCAATATAGCTTCACAATCAAAAATTTTCCTTGAAATATTCGATATTTAGACAGCGCCGAAGTTGGGCATGAAAAGCAAAGCATTTTGTCTGTTTCATGCAATATAGCACGCTACGCGGACCGATTAGTCAAGAGAATTGTCGGTCAACAAGCTCGGTCAAATGGGCTGCAGACGGGAATGCATCGCCTTGCGCAAGAGCTCAACGGTCTCGGGTACGCTCGGTCCTTCGATCGGAGGCGGCTGCCGGCGTTCGCAGAATTCCCGCCAGACGAACAGGGTCAGTTCCGCACCGTCCGTCTCCCCTTCCCCTTCGGCAAATTGTTCGAGAATCCGATACCGGGCATCTTGCCAGAACAGTTTCTCCACCCATTCGTAAATGGGGATGATATGGAAGTGAAAGGCAGGTCCGGAAATATGACCATATCGACCGAGATAAACACGTGGAGCGCCCAACTCCTGTTTCAAGATTGCTTGAGATAGTGCCAGCAATGGACCGATCTCGCGGAGGGCGCCATCGGGTAAATCGAAGAGATCATTGGCGGATCTTTTGGACGAAATGATGAGATAGCCGGGGAGGGCCGAATTTGCTCGATGGCTCACAAGCCATTCGTCGCTCTCGGCGATGAGAAACTGTGAAGCAGTCGTCATTTTCTCTCCTTGATGCTAGCTATTATTCGTCGGCTACCTACACATCCTGCCATGCGAAAATAATCAGGATGAAGGCTACCGTTGCTGCGATGAAAGCCGCGTATAATTCGCCGGACATGTCGGAGGTTCTTAGGGTGCAAGGCAGCGGCAATGGCGATATCCACAAGTGACGATCTTTGCGGATAAGATGGGACGATCTTCCCAATCGGGAAGGGGAGCCAGCCTGGCCTGCTTTCGGTGTTCGCCGCGAAACCCTGACAGCTGTCAGGGTTTTCCAAGTAACGGATGTCGCTGAGGAGCTCTGCGAAGATTTGTGTCGTCCGGTGACTGGCAGAGAGGCAATATACGTCGTGCTATCCCTCCCACAAACGCAGGCGAAAAGCCTGACAGTTGTCAGGGTTTTTAGTCTGCGAGGTTCTATCCGAACATCGCAAGCGCGGGATGGATTGCCGTAGGACGCGCGCTTCCTTCAGGGTCGGAACTTCCATTGTATCGAAAGCTCCGACCGGCGATGTCAGTCCGTCAATGTCCCATGGATGCCTTCTTGCCGAGCGTTACGTTGCGCAGCGTCAGGGCGAGAGGGATGGCGGCGAGCGAGATCAGCGTCAGGACCCAGAAAGCATCGACATAAGAGAGAAACGAAGCCTGGCTCTGTACCTGCTGATTGATCCAGGCAAGCGCCTGTTGGTGTGAAGTCGGAAGCGAGCTTCCTTGCGCCATGAAATAGTTGCTTAATTGGCCGTAGGTATCTTGATAGGCGCCGTTCGACGGGATGATATGTTCGACCAGGCGGCTTTGATGGAATTGTTCGCGATGGGTGATGACGTTCGATATGAGCGACACGCCAATTGATCCGCCGGTATTGCGAGCGGCGTTCAGCAGCGCGGACGCCTGGTCGGTCTTGCTGGCAGGAATCCCGTCATAGGAAGCCGAGGTGATCGGCAGGAAGATGAATGGCAGGCCAATCCCCTGCAACATGCGGGCCTCGGCGAGATACCAGAAGCCCACGGCGCTGTAGACGCTGGTCACCTGATACATCGATAGAGCGACGAAGCCGGCACCGATCGCGATCAGATATTTCGGCTGTACTTTCGATGATAGGAAGCCGACCACGAACATCATCACCATGGTGACCACACCGCCGGGAGACAGCATCAGCCCCGCCCAGGTTGCGGTGTAGCCGAGATTCTGCTGAACCAGCTGCGGCAGATACTGCGTCGTGGCGAGCAGCAGCGCGCCCGTCGCCATCATCACCAGAAAGCAGGTGCCGAACTGGCGGCTGACCAGCATCCTGATATCGACGGCCGGATTCTTGTGCTTCAGTTCCCAGGGGATCATCAGCAGGGAGGCAAGCGCGCAGATCACGGCTGCCGCAACGATGAAGCTGGAGCCGAACCAATCGTCTTCCAAGCCTCGGTCGAGCATCAGCTCCAGCATTCCAAGAAAGGTGGCGACGAGTCCAAAGCCGATCCAATCGAAGCCGGGCTCGTGGCTGCGCTTCTGTGCGCGCTCTTGCGCTGCTCCTGCCGGTTCCTTGATCAGCATGGCAACGGCGGCAAGCGTCAGGATGCCGACGGGGCCGTTGATCAGAAAGCACCAGTGCCATGAGAAATTATCCGAAAGCCACCCGCCCAATGTCGGCCCGACCACAGGAGCAACGACGACGGCGACGCCGAACAGGGCAAAGCCCTGCCCTCGTTTCTCAGGTGGAAAGCTGTCGGCCAGAATGGATTGCGCAACCGGCACCATGCCGCCGCCACCGATGCCCTGCAGGATCCGGGCGAGCAGCAGGAATTGCAGATTGGGCGCAAAGCCGCACATGACGGAGCTGATGGTGAAGAGCGCAAGGCAGCTGAGAAAGAAAGTACGGCGCCCGAGAAGACGCACGAGATAGCTTGTGGCCGTCACGATCACGGCGTTGGAAACGAGGTAGGTGGTGACGACCCAGGACGCTTCGTCCTGGCTGACGCCGAGGCCGCCGGAAATATAATTCAGGGCGACGTTGGCGATGGTTGTGTCAAGCACTTCCATGAAGCTGGCAAGCGCGACGACGATCGCAATGATCCAGGGGTTTGTCACCGATCTGACGACAGCGTTCGTGCTCACAACACGTTCCTCAAGCTTTCCCATAAGGAGGGGCTGGCGTCGGTGCGGACCGTCGGGACGACGGACATGCCCGGGCCCAATGCGACATCGCTCGGCACGTCATCAAGCTCGATCTTCACGGGAACGCGCTGGACGATCTTTACATAGTTGCCGGTGGCATTTTCTGCCGGAAGCAATGAGAATGCCGTTCCCGATCCCGGCTGCACGCTCGCGACATGGCCATAGATCGTGCGGCCGCCATAAGCGTCGATAGTCAGCGTTACCGGCTGGCCCGGGCGCATATGATCGAGCTGGGTTTCCTTGAAGTTGGCCGTGACCCAGAGCTTGTCCGGCACGAACATCGCCAGATTCGTGCCCGTCTGCACATATTCGCCGTCGCCGGCCGACAGCTGCACTACTCGACCGGGCTGAGCTGCTGTCATCGTCGTGTAGGAAAAATTGAGCTTGGCCTGGTCGAGCTGGGCTTGATCTTGCTTGAGAGTGGCCTGAACGTTGGCAATCTGGAAGTCATAGGCATCGAGCTGACGCTGCGCAGCGGTCAGCGAGGCTTGATCGGTGTTCAGTGCAGCCTGTTGCTGGTGCAATTGCGAGGTATATTGCTGCGCTTCCTGGAGAGTGCCGGAGCCGCTCTTTACCAGCCCCTGATAGCGGTCGTTTTGCTGCTGGGCGAAGACGAGATTGGCTTGGGCCTGCGCGACCTGAGCCTTGGCCTCTTCCACATTCGCTTCCTGAACCCGCTTCTGCGCCTCTGTATTCTGGATGTTGGCGTTTGCGGTGTCAATCGGCGTCGTAACGGGACCCCTTATCGGCTCCCAAAAGGAACCCCTCCCTATGGTTGCATGGGGTCAGCGCGCGTAGGCCCGGAGCTTTCCA
>NZ_JAQJCG010000029.1:0-69972 GCF_030182565.1 Rhizobium centroccidentale
CTCTCCCACGGGCTTGGTGTCCCAAAGGTGCATCGGTCTCCCATCCGCCACCGCAACAGGCATTACAGCCTCAACCGCGGATAAAGGGAAGTTACAAGGGGGTTCACTCAGTTTTGTGGTCGTGCACGGCAGATGCCGGGCCAGTCCCCTCTCCCCGCAAGCGGGGAGAGGGTTAGGGTGAGGGGCAGTCGCAAGAGCAGCAGCCAATCACAACATCGCGTCGTCGCCACTTCCACCACGCAAGTTCCCCGTACCCCCGCCTAACGCCCCGCTATTAACCCTCTTGCCTGAAACCGCTCGGCTTTCCACCTGCGATTAAATCCTTTTTAACCGAACCGATGATCTGCTTTGCCGACTGATCAACGGGCGGCGCGCTGCAGCGCCGGATTGCCGGTGCATGGCGCGGCATAGGGGTCGAGGGTGGATCGATGACATCGGCTGTTGCGGACATTCAGGCAAACAAGCAGGCCGGGCCGCTGATCGTGCATGTCGTGCGCCAGTTCCTGCCGAACAAGGGCGGCCTGGAAGACGTCGTTGCCAACCTCTGCCGCCAGCTGGTTTCCCGCGGCTATCGCGTGCGCGTTGTTACCTGCAACAGCCTGTTTTCCGATCCCGGCCGAAAACTCGCCGAAAGCGAGACCATTGACGGCATCGAGATCGTGCGCATACCCTGGTCCGGCTCCAGCCGTTATCCGCTGGCACCCAAGGTCTTCCGCCATCTGGCCGATGCCGATCTCATTCATGTCCACGCCGTCGATTTCTTCTTCGACGCACTGGCCTGGGGCAAGCTGATGCATGGGCGGCCGATGGTTGCCACCACCCATGGCGGCTTCTTCCATACGCAGAAATATGCCGCCATCAAGAAGGTCTGGTTCAACACGGCAACGCGGCTTTCCGCACTCGGCTATGCCTCCCTCATCTGTTGCAGCCAGTCCGACGCGCGGCTCTTTTCACAGATCGCCAACAGCCGCGTCCACCTGATCGAAAACGGCGCCGATGTCGGCAAGTTCTCCAATTGCGCTGCCCTGGAAGCGCGCCGCCGCATCGTCACGATAGGCCGCTTCTCGGTCAACAAGCGGCTCGACCACCTGCTTGATGTCATGACGGTGCTGGCCGCCCGCGAAGCAGAGTGGCATCTCGATATCATCGGCGCCGAATCGGATCTCGATCGCGCAACGCTGGAAAAGGAAATCGCCGCCCGCGACCTCGAACACAATGTCGCACTGCATGTCTCGATCGATGACGGCTCGATCCGCAACATCATCGCACGCGCCTCGCTTTTCGCCTCGGCCTCCGAGTACGAAGGCTTCGGTCTCGTGGCGATCGAAGCGATGAGCGCCGGTCTGCTGCCGGTGCTGAACGCCAACGAGGCCTATAAGGCGATGGCGGAAACCCATCCTGCCCTGATGCTGTCGGATTTCGCCGATCCGGAAGCCGCCGCCGATACGTTGACCGAAGCTTTCGACCGCCTCGAGGCCGACGATCTGAGCTTGCGGCAGGAGCTGCTGCGCGACGCCCGCGCCTATGCCTGGGACGAGGTCGCGCAGCGCTACATGGACATCTATGCCGAAACTCTGACCCCGAAGGGCAAGTCGCCTCAGTTCCTGCGCCACCGTGGCCAGGTGGCATAACCTTCCAGAATGCCGATGAGCCAGGCCCGCTTGTAGCGGGCGGCATCGCCATTGAAGCGCACCAGCGCCGCCAGCCAGCCGGCGACCGGACGAAACAGGCGGTAGCTGACATAATACAAGGGAAATGCCTGCTTGCGCATCAGAGCGCCGAAGCCGCGCCCGTATTTGCGCGCACGCTCCACCTGCCTCGGGCCATATTCGCTGGTGACCTGATCGTGATGGACGATCAATTCCGGGAAGAACATCGCTTGTCTGCCGGTGGCGAGCGCGCGCAGCAGGAAATCTGCCTCTTCGCCGCTCTGGAACGGTGATTCCGAACCGACGCCGAGATCCTCGTCGAAGCCACCGATATCGGCCAATGCGGGGCGGCGCACGAAGATGCCGTTGGAATTGCCGCACTTCAGATAATTCCAGCGCGTCAGCGCCAGCCGCGTCTCGCCCGTCGGGCTGACGGAAGCGAGACCTTCGGCGTCGAGCGTTCGGCCGGTGACAATCGCCAGGTTTGGATGGGCCGAAAACAGTGTCGCGGCTGTCGAAAGCGTCTCGGCCTCGTACCAGCAATCATCGTCGGGAAAACAGACATAGTCGCCCTCCGCGACCGCCATGCCGTTGTTGCGCGCCCGCGAAAGTCCCTTCGGCGAACGGACGTGACGAATGGGGAAGCAGGGGGAAAAGCGGTCGATCAGCTCGCGCAGCCGGTCGTCAGCATTCTGGTCGACGACGATAACCTCAAAATCCTTATGACTCTGTACCACCAGCGAACGGAATAGCCGCTCCAGCTGATCGAACCGATCGATCGTGCAGACGATGAGGCTGAACAATGAGACCCTCCGCACAAGCCTTGGAGCGGCCAACATCAGAAGGAATGAATATTAGCCGAAGTAAAAAATGAACTTAGCGCAGCATTAAACCCTAAATATTAAGGCATATGAAATAGAGCTGACGCTATCCCACGAAAAGCCGGACATATGCGGTAGGTTCCGGCAATTTGAGGAACGGTCTATCTTCATGACGAAGAGCATAATGGCAAATTCGGTTTTGAACGCGGCGGCGGGATTGACCCTGCTCGCGACCGGCTTTGCATGTTCGATCATCGCGGCGCGCCTGCTGGGGCCTGAAGCCAACGGCATCATCGCCTTTTCTCTGTGGCTGACGACGACGGGAGCACTGATCGCCGAGCTCGGCGCCGGCGTTACCCTGCTGCGCGTCCTGCCGCAGTTGAAGGGAAACGGCTATTCGAAGGAAGAGCGGTTGGGCTTTGCCGCTTACCTCCTACAGCCGACGATTCTCGCAACCGTCATCCTGCTCGCCGGCTATATCGCCTATTATTGGGATACGGAGCGTTTGCACTGGGCGGGCGATGCATCTGAAGTCATTGCCATCACGGGCGTATTCTTCGTTCTTCAGTCTCTCGGCGCCTACAGCAAGAATTATCTGATCGGCGAGCAGCAAGTCGGCGCATTCCTGCGCATCACCATAATAAGTTCGGCGTTGCAGCTCGTTACAGTTCTTGCGGGAGCGATCTTCTTCGGCGTCAGCGGCGCGCTCGCCGGCTATGCGATCGGCCAGCTGCCGATGTTCATCGCGACGCTCCGGATTGCGATCGCACGCAAGAACAGCTGCGGCGTCGGCCTTTCCGCTCTCATCGGCTCGTCGCTCATCCTCTCGATCGAACTCATCAACAGCTCGATTTTTCTCAATCGCATCGAACTCGTCTTCCTGCAGCGCTATTGGGGCATCGAAGCGGTCGGCTTTTACGCCGTCGGCCTGTCGCTTGCCAATCTGGCTCTGCAGCTGCCCGTACAATTAAGCGGCAGCCTTCTGCCCTATTATTCCGAGCAGATGCATGCGCGGGCATCGGACAAGCTGCCGGTCGAGGTCTTTGCCGGCGTGGCGCGCAGCATAGCCTATATCACCCTGCCGATGAGCTTCGGACTTGCAGCCATTTCGCCGGAGCTTGTCGTGACGATCTTCGGCCCGGCCTTTGCACCGAGCGGCGGCATGGTGGCACTGCTGTCCCTGACCGCGGTGCCCTATGTCTTCATGCAGATCTGCACGCAATATCTCTATTCGCTGGATCGCGTGCGCGAACGCACCATCCTCGGCGTCATCGCCAGCATTATCATGGTCATCGGCTGCGTCATCGCCGTACCCTTTTTCGGAGGCGAGGGTGCGGCGCTGGTCCGTCTGCTCGCCTTTGTCGCCCTGTGCCTAATGACGGTACGCCGCATGGAATTCGAAGGATCGACGCACGGTATGCTCATCAACCTTGCAAAAGTCACGGTTGCTGCCATTCTATGTGCGGTTGCAGCCTATGGTTTCGTTCAGGCGCTGACCGGTGTCGCAGGCCTCGTAGGCGCCATCATCGCCGGCGCGCTGGCCTATGGCATTGCGCTCAGACTGCTGAAAGCCGTTCCAGCCGAAGATATCGAGGTCATGCAGAAGATCGCGACGCGATTGCCTGCACGTATCAATCCGATTGCCACTCAGGCTCTGGCCCTATTGGCCCCACGCCGAATGTGAGGAGACTAGCATGGCTGGTTGGGGAGCCGCCGAGGAAAAAGACAAAGGAAGGCAGCCAAGATCGGCCGCGGCCCCGGTAACCTTCGCCGGAACGGTCGGCCTGTTCACATCAGCCATCGGACCTTCATTCGGCACCGCCGTCCTGTTTCTCAGCCCCTGGGGTTTCGAGGAAATGTGCGTGCGCAAGTTCTGGCGGATTCTGGCGGAAGATCTCGCTGATATCGGCGTCGCCAGCCTTCGCTTCGATTATGCCGGCACGGGCGATGCGCTTGATCTGGCCGATGAAGGCAAAGGTCTGGAGCCGTGGCATGAAACCGCTCTCGCGGCGGCAGAAAAACTGAAGGCGCTTTCCGGCTGCGAGCGCCTGATCCTTGTGAGCCAGGGCCTTGGCGGAACGATCGCGGCAACGCTCGCCGAACATATTCCCGGCATCGGCGGCATTGCCTTTCTCGCGCCCATCATTTCCGGCCGTGCCTACCTGCGCGAATTGACCGTCTGGTCCAAGATGATCGATGAGAGCATGGGGCTTTCCGAAGCGCAGCGTCAGACCGAGGGCGTTACCGTCGCGAGCCTCCGCATGCCCGATAGCGCCGCCGATGCGGTCAGAAAGCTGAATCTCATGACGCTTGACCGGCTGTGCACGCCGAATTGCCTGGTGCTGACGCGCCCCGGCCGCCCGGGAGACGACGATTTCGCGCGTCATCTCGAAACGCTTGGCCCCGAGGTCACGCAGGCCTCCTACGAAAGTTACGACGACCTCGTCTCGAACCCGACCATCGCCACCATGCCGACGACGGCCGGCCGGAAAATAGTCGAATGGGTGCAGTCGGTCGCCGGAAATACCACTGAAATCACATCGACCGAACTTACGCTGCCGGTCGCGGAATCTCTCATCGGCGAAGGCTTTCGTGAGACGCCGCTGCGTTTCGGCGTGGGAAACCGGCTGTTCGGCATTCTCTGCGAGCCGCAGGGTGCCCGCACGGGCGCAACCGCGCTACTCCTGACGACAGCCTATGACCGGCATGCCGGCTGGGGCCGGATGTCGGCCACCATGGCGCGCGCGCTTGCCCGGGACGGCATCGCCTCGCTGCGTTTCGATACGGCCAATGTCGGCGACAGCCCACCGCTTTCCGGCGCCCCCGAGCAGGTGCTCTATTCGCGCGACCAGCATCTCGATGTCGGTGAAGCACTGGATCTTCTGGAAAAGAGAGGCCTGCTGCCGGCCTATGTGGTCGGGCGTTGCAGCGGCGGCTATCTCGCCTTTCAGGCAGCGTTACGCGACACACGCTGCCGCGGCCTCATCACGGTTAATCCCTACAGCTTCCATTGGGACGAGAGCCGATCGGTCGATGAAGCCCTGCGCTTTGCTCCCCGGTCGCTGGAAACCTATGGGCGCAAGCTCCTGCAGATGGAAACGCTGAAGCGGCTCTTCGGCGGCCAGATCGATGCAAGGAGCGCCATCCTCAACATGGCGACCGGGCTCGGCCGGCGGGCGATACGAACGGCTCGCCACCTGCTCGGTGCATTCCCCATCTTCGCTGCGGCTCAGGGACCTGTGCTGGGTGGTTTCCGCACGCTTGCCAAGCGTGGCGTCGACATGTCCCTGATCTACAGCGCCCATGATATCGGGCTCGATCATCTGCATGACGAGTTCGGCGAGAACGGCGCAGGCCTGAAGCATTTTCCGGACATACGCCTCACCATCATTCCCGAGGCCGATCACAACCTGACGCCGCCCTATGCGCGTAAGGTCTATTTGAGAGAGGTCCGGGAGATGGGTTTGCGGCTCGCCAACCGATGACGCACAGGCTGGAAAACCGCCGGAAATGTTCGCCATATCCGACACTTGCTGTATAGTCGCTCCATGAGGCTCCTGATCGTCGAAGACAACCGCGAACTGGCATCCTGGCTCGGCAAGGCGCTGCGTCAGGCGCAGTATGTCGTCGATATCGCCTATGACGGCGAGGACGCCGAGCACATGCTGAAAGTGGCAGCCTACGCCATCGTCATCCTTGATCTGTCGTTACCAAAAATGGATGGACTGACGCTGCTGAAACGCCTGCGCCAGAGCGGCAACAAGGTGCCGGTCATCATCCTGACAGCCAATGCCAGCCTCGACGGCCGCGTTGCCGGCCTCGACAGCGGCGCCGACGACTACCTCGCCAAGCCTTTCGAGATTGCCGAACTGGAAGCCCGCATACGCGCGGCCGTCCGCCGAGGTCACGATCGCGCCGCCCCGGAGATCGCCGTCGGCGACCTAGTATTCGATGGCGGTACGCGACAATTCTATCTGGCAGGCGAAGCCCTGGCGCTGACGCCGCGGGAACACGCCGTGCTCGAACATCTGGTCATGAAGGCTGGCACCACAGTTACCAAGACGACACTTTCGGAAAGCGTCTTCGGCTTCGACGATCTCGCCGATACCAGCGCGATCGAGATCTACGTGCATCGTGTCCGCAAGAAGCTCGAAGGCAGTTCCGTGCAGATCGCGACGCTGCGCGGCCTCGGTTACCTCCTTCGCCATGCGCAATGACGAAGCTGCACCAGCGAAGGGAGTTCTGAGGCGCGCCGTCGGCGCGGTGACGACAAGCCTGCGGGCGCAACTCTTCGCCTGGGTCGTGCTGACCCTGATCGGCGCCATCTGCATCAACCTCTATCTGAGCTTCCGCTCGGCCGACGCGACCGCCAATCTCGTCACCGATCACACCCTGCTGGCTTCGGCGCGTGTGATCGCGGAGGCAGTGCGCGTCGATGCGAGCGGCACGGTGCAGATCGACATTCCGCCTGCCGCACTGGAAATGTTCGATACCGGCTATGGTGACCGCGTCTTCTATAAGGTGGTCACGGCGTGGGGGAACCTCATCGCCGGCTTTCCCGATCTGCCACGTCCGAAGCGGGATTTAAACGGCGAGGACATGACGTTTCGTAACGAAGGCGTCCGCGTACTCATGCTGAGCCATCCCGTTGTCGGCCTCGGTCAGGACAGCACGATTTCCGTGGCGGTCGCCGTGACACACAACAGCCAGTATGCCATGCGCCGCAGGCTTTGGCTGTCTGATTTCACCAAGCAGCTCGCGCTTGTCCTGCTTGCCGGGCTGGTGACCATCATCGGCCTGCAACGTGGTCTTGCTCCCGTGCTGCGGCTGCGCAACGCCGTGCGCGAGCGCGGCCGTCAGCGGCTCGATCCGCTGGATCCTCACATGGTACAGAACGAGCTTCGGCCGCTCGTCCACGCCCTCAACGACCACATGGAGCGGGTGCAGAACCAGATGGCGGCACAACGCCGCTTCGTCTCGAATGCCGCCCATCAGCTGCGCACACCGCTTGCCCTGATCTCGACCCAGGCAAGCTTTGCCGCGCGTGAAACCGACAATATCAGACGCGACGAGGCGCTGACGGCATTGCGGTCCAGCACACGGCAGGTGACGCGGCTTGCGAGCCAGCTCCTGACGCTCTCACGCGCCGAACCAGGCAGCCGCCGGCCCCGCAACGACACCATCGATCTCGCGGAAACCGCTCGGCGCGTGCTGGAAACGCTCGCCGAGGAAGCCCTGCGCCGCAATATCGATCTCGGGCTCGAGACGGACGAGACGGCGGTTCATATCGAGGGCGACGGCACAATGCTGCGCGAAATGCTGGTCAATCTCGTCGATAATGCGCTGCGCTACACGCAGCCGGGCGGCCGCGTGACGGTCGGCGTCGGCCGGGAAGGCGATACGGCTCTGCTATGGGTCGAGGACAACGGACCGGGCATCCCGGAACCCGAACGCACCCAGGTCTTCGAACGCTTCTATCGCATCATGGGCACCGAACCGGAAGGCAGCGGCCTGGGGCTCGCCATCGTCCGCGAAGTCGTCGATGGCGCCGGCGGCTCGGTCAGACTAGATGACGCACCCGGCGGCGGGCTGCTGGTCAGCGTGCGGCTGCCGGCTGTTTGAAAGTGCGGGCGACGGTTATGGTGGGCTAGTGCCCTCTCCCCGCAAGCGGGGAGAGGGTTAGGGTGAGGGGCTATTCGCAGAAGCATCGGAAGCACCTTGTCTGCGGTTCTTCCCATGCGAAACCAATCATAACTCTCCCTTAAATCAATAGCCCGCGGCCCCTCACCCCAGCCCTCTCCCCGCAAGCGGGGAGAGGGAGTCTACTATGGCCGCACAGCAAAAAGGCCGGGCGAAACGCCCGGCCCCTGGCCTTGGGAGGTCCAGAAAATCAACACTTAATGCGTGTCGAGGCTTTGCTGCGGACGCCAGCGGGTGATGCGGTTTTCGATGAGCGTCATCACATATTCGGCGCCGAGCGTCACCACCATCACCAGGATGATCGCGGCATAGAGGCCGGCGGCATCATAGGTGCCCTTGGCGATCGAGATCAGGTAGCCGATGCCGGCCAGCGAACCGACGAACTCACCGACGATCGCGCCGATGATGGCAAAGGAGAAGGAGATGTGCAGGCTTGCAAAAATCCAGCTCATTGCCGACGGCAGGATGACGTTGCGGGTCACCCGCCAGTTGGAGGCGCCGAGAATGCGTGCATTGGCGATCATGTTGCGGTCGGCTTCGCGAACGCCCTGGAAAGCATTGGCGAACACGACGAAGAACACCATGATGAAGGCCAACGCCACTTTGGACGCCAGGCCGAGACCCATGATCATCACGAAGATCGGCGCGAGAACGACGCGTGGGATCGAGTTGATCGCCTTGATGTAGATCGAGAGGATATCGGACGCCAGCTTGTTGCGGCCGAGGGCGACGCCGACGAGGACGCCTGTCACCGAGCCGATGATAAAGCCGATCAGCGCTTCTTCCATGGTGACGCCAAGATGGTACCAGAGGGAGCCGCTCTCAGTGCCGTCGACGATCCACTCCCAGAGACGCAGTGCGATGCCGTAGGGGCTAGAATAGAAGAACGGATCGATCCAGTGCAGATCGGAAGCGATCTGCCAGAGACCGAGGATGGCGAGCAGAATGCCGACCTGCCATGCCACGACGACATACTTGCGGCGCGTCATCGCCTTCAATGCTGCGGCTTCGATTTCCGCGTCCGAGGTGCCGGCGCGGAAGATCGGGGCATTGCCTGCTTCGAGAGCTGTGTTTGCCATGATCAATCCTCCCTTATGCCGCTTCCGCGGCACGGCGATAGCTGGTTTCGACCTCTTCGCGCAGGTCGTCCCAGATCGTCTTGCAATAATCGATGAAATTCTGTTCGTAGCGGATCTCCGAGACGACGCGCGGACGCGGCAGGTCGATCGTGTAGACCGATTTGACCGTCGCCGGGCCGGCCGTCAGCACATAGACCTTGTCGGCGAGCGCAACGGCTTCTTCGAGATCGTGCGTCACGAAGACGACGGAGGCCTGGCGTTCGGCCCAGAGCTTCAGCAGTTCTTCATGCATGACCGTGCGGGTCTGCACGTCGAGCGCCGAGAAAGGCTCGTCCATCAGCAGGATTTCCGGCTCGTTGATAAAGGTCTGCGCCAGCGAGACGCGCTTGCGCATGCCGCCCGACAGCTGATGCGGATAGTGATGTAGAAACTTGGAGAGACCGACGCGGGCAAGCCAATCCTTGGCCATCTTTTCAGCCTCGGCCTTCGACTTGCCGCGGAACAGCGGGCCGGCCATGACGTTTTCGATGACATTCTGCCAGGGGAAGAGCGCATCCGTCTGGAAGGCGAAGCCGACGCGCCGGTCGATGCCGTTCACCGGGCCGCCCATCAGGCGGACTTCGCCGGCGCTCGGCTTGGCAAGGCCGGTGACGAGATTGAGCGTCGTCGACTTGCCGCAGCCCGTCGGCCCGACAACGGCGACGAATTCGCCGCGCTCGACGGTCATGTTGAAATCGCGCAGTGCTGTCAGCGACTTGCCGGTCGGCGATACGAAACGGCGGCTGACATTGATGAGCTCTATCGCCGGGTTACGGCGTTCATTCTGTTGCATGGTGCTGATCCTGACGCGTGCCTTCAGGGCGTGCACGCAAAGCCCAGTGAACTGCAAAGTCTCTTGAACTGCCGCTTCCGGGGGTCTTTCTAAAAGCTGGCCGGAAGCGGCGTTCTGACTGCTTACTTGACGTTCTTCACGAATTCCGTCGTGTAGGTCTTCGACAGGTCGATCGTCTTGCCCTTGACGTTCTTGGAGAACTGCGAGAGCACGGCGAGCACCGTCTTCGGACCATCTTCCGGCATCACGCCGTCGGCCGTGAACATTTCCTTGCCGGCGTCGAGAGCCTTGATGTAGCCGTCCTTGTCGCCGACGTAGAAGTCCTTCGGCATCTTCTCGGCAATTTCAGCGGCGGAATGCGTATGGATGAAGCGCAGCGTCTTGACGAAAGCATTCGCGAGCTTCTGCACTTCTTCCTTATGAGCGTCGACCCATGCGGCATCCATATAGAGCGAAGCCGCCGGATAGGTACCGCCGAGCGCCTCTTCGGTGCCCTTCAGCGTGCGCAGATCGACGAGGATCTTGGCTTCGCCGGTCTTGAGCAGGCGCGAAATCGTCGGCTCGGTGGTCATGCCCACCTGGATGGCGTCCTGCTGCATGGCCGCAATAAAGGTCTGGCCGGCGCCGACCGGAACAGGCGTGATATCGGCCGGCGAGAGGCCTGCCTTCGACGCCATGTAGAGCGTCAGGAAATTCGTCGACGAGCCGAGGCCGGTAACGCCGGCGCGCTTGCCCTTCAGGTCGGCGAAGGACTTGATATCGGGATATTTGGCCGAAACCAACTCGACTTCGCCCGGTGCCTGACTGAACTGCACGACGGACTTGATGAACTTGCCCTTGGCCTGCAGGTCGACGCAATGGTCGTAGAAGCCGACGACGCCCTGAACGGCGCCGGCGAGCAGCTGGTTTTCGGCGTCGACGCCGGCGGATTCGTTGAGGAGCTCGACCTCGAGGCCTTCATCCTTGAAGTAGCCAAGCCCTTCGGCAAGCTTGGCCGGCAGATAGATCTGCTTTTCGTAGCCACCCACCATGATGGAAATCTTGTCGGCAGCATTGGCGGCCGTGGCTGCAAGCGAAGCAGCAGTCATGACGAGGGAAAGGGCTACGGTATGAAAAAACGTGCGCGATGGACGCATCAATGTCTCCTCCTGTTTTAATTCTTGCGCCATACGACGCGCTGGAAAGGCGCTTCCTCCACGAAGCTCAGCAAACCTAGCGCGGGCAACCTTTCAGTCAGCTTTCAGTGCGCAACCCTGCGAGGGAACATTGCGATTTTATGAACGCGGACGCCGACGGCTCGAATATGCCGCCGGCGCCGGAAACGCTACTGCGCGCTATTTGGCGTTTTTGACGAACTCCGTCGTGTAGGTCTTCGACAGATCGATCGACTTGCCCTGAACATTCTTGGAGAATTCGGAAAGCACGGCAAGAACGGTTTTCGGACCATCTTCCGGCATCACGCCATCGGGCGTGAACATGGCCTTGCCGTTTTCGAGCGCCTTCACATAGCCTTCCTTGTCGCCGACATAGAAATCCTTGGGCATCTTGTCGGCGATCTCGGCGGCCGAATGGGTATTGATGAAATGCAGCGTCTTGACGAAAGCATTCGCAAGCTTCTGCACCTCCTCCTTGTGGTCCTTGACCCAAGACTCCTGCATATAAAGTGACGCAGCGGGATAGGTCCCGCCCAGAGCGGCTCTTGTTCCGTCCATCGTGCGCATGTCGATCAGAACCTTGGCCTCGCCGGTCTTCAGAAGGCGAGAGACTGTCGGCTCGGTCGTCATGCCGGCCTGGATGGCATCCTGTTGCATGGCCGCGATAAAGGTCTGGCCGGCACCAACCGGAACGGAGGTGAATTCTCCGAGCTTCAGGCCAGCCTTGATGGCCAGATACTGGGTCAGGAAGTTGGTCGAGGAACCAAGGCCGGTGACGCCGAGGCTCTTGCCCTTAAAGTCTGCAGGAGATTTGATTTCCGGATGCTTGGCCGAAACCAGCTCGACTTCGCCCGGCGCCTGGCTGAATTGCACGACGGATTCGACGAACTTGCCCTTGCCCTGAAGGTCGATGCAATGGTCGTAGAAGCCGACGACGCCCTGGACGGCACCTGCCAGCATTTCGTTTTCCGCATCAACGCCTGCCGGCTCATTGAGAAGTTCGACGTTCAGCCCCTGCTCCTTGAAATAGCCAAGCCCTTCGGCAAGCTTGGCCGGCAGATAGATCTGCTTTTCGTAGCCTCCCACCATGATGGAAATCTTGTCGGCTGCCTGTGCCGCCGTTGCCGCAAACCCGGCGGCGGCTACCGCAAGGGAAAAAGCCGCGGAATATCTGAGAATGCTGGATGCACGCATGAAGTCCTCCTCTCCAATTGTGTACCGCGCCGATTGACAACGGCACGGCACGCGCTTCCTCCTGAAGCGGAAAAGACATGCACGCCCAACCTTTCATTGAGCTGAAAGCAACTCCTCGGCTATCGGAGGTTCGCTTCGAATGGCTGCGGTTTCGCGCCCGTTGACGGAAGTCGGACTTCCATACAACGGCAAGCATTGCCTATCTTGGCATTTCCCGCATTGCGACTATTTAAGGTAAAGTGCTTTCATTGGGAGGGATCATCGATGAGGATCATTGCCGCAGCCCTTGTGTTGATGACGATCACGATAGCCGGGCCGGCATCGGCGATTTCCCGCTACGAGTCGCTCGGCAAAACTTGCGCATCGGTGCAGCAACTGATTGCCGCCGAACGGGCGGTGATACTGCGTTATCCATCGTCCCGTGGCGGTCCCGCTCTCTACGACCGTTATGTGGCCGGCCGCGGGCAATGCGACATCTCCGACTATGCCAGCCGCAGCTATGTGCCGACCAAGGATAATCCGGCCTGCCCCGTCTATAATTGCAAGCCGTCCTCGATCTTCAATCCGCATTGACGCGAATCAGCTTTTCTGCGGTTTATGCGTGTACGGAGTTACAAAACTCAATATAAAAAGACTTTTAGTTGAGCTCCACCCACATTTAACGCACATTTCGCGGGCAGATAGAGCACGCGCCCTTTATCGCGAAGGGTCAAAATATGGTGTAATCCGCCAGCCCTGTTTGAATAAGGAGATTGCGCAGTGAGTGCAAAAGTACCGAACCCGATCGATGCCTATGTAGGCTCTCGCGTCCGCACGCGCCGTCTTATGCTTGGCATGAGCCAGGAGCGGCTTGCCGAACAGATCGGCGTGACATTTCAGCAGGTGCAAAAATACGAAAAGGGCACCAATCGCATCGGCGCCAGCCGGTTGCAGGCGATTGCCGGCGTGCTCGCCGTACCGGTTGCCTTCTTCTTCCAGCAGGATAATTCGCAGCCCCTGAACACCGATGGCCTCGGCGCAATCAACGGCCTGGAAGATCTGTCGGATTTCCTGACGTCCAAAGAGGGCTTGAGCCTCAACAAGGCGTTCATGAAGATCAACGATCCAAGCATTCGCCAGTCCGTGCTGACGCTGATCAAATCGCTGGCAAGTGCTTCTGACGCGCTGCCGGATCACCTCCCGCGCGCAACGAACGTATCGGTCGGCCTGCGCAACTGAAGCAATTTGCGCAAAAATGCGCAGCGCTTTTGCGACAGCGACATCAAAACCTGAAGCGCAAGAAGCGGATTTGAGAGATCGCGATGCGCTTCAGGCCCTGAGTTCCCGCCGAGAATTTCAGTCCGTCTAGCCTGGCATCGGCTCGCAGAGAGCCGCGAAGATCGACATCCAGGCGGCACCAAAATCGCGCTGATAGCGGAAGCATGGGCGGATTTTGCGTGCAAATGTTCGATGTGAGGCTCCTTCCTACCCCTTGCAGGCCGCATTTCACGCCTTGAAATTGCAAAATCAAGAAATCGCCGCAATCACGCATCGTGTCACGCCGCATGTCACGCGCCAAGCTGCAAAACATCCGTTACGGTTTGCTGATGTTCCCGGCCAGACACGATTCGTCTGCCGGGAACGGGGGCAATAGAGGGCACGAAATGACAGCAGCACTTCCGATCGACGCAGCATACCAGGATCCGGACTCGCTCAAGGAACTGGCATCAATCGCTCGGCTCATCACTTATGCACGGCAGAGCGCCAAAAACCTGAATGCGGAATTCCCGGTCTGGTGCCTGGATTTGGCGCTCGGGGCCGTGCTGCAGGAAATGTATGAAAATGGCTTGCCCAATCCCTTGTTCGAAGAGGGAACGGACATAGCAAACGTGGTGGCACACTGAATCAGAGTAATCCCGGCCTTTGCCGGATACGGAACGATGCCGGTATGGCTCAGCAAGCCATATCGGCATTGCTCTTGGTGAGCTGAATCGTCGAGATGGCAGGCCGAAAGCATGTCGCACAGAGCCTGCAGCGGCTTTGCGACAATGGCCTCCATAAAATCAAACCCCACGCGCGGGAAGCGAATTCAAAGATCACGGCGTTCGGAAGCTACCTTTGCGCGGCTGGACGCCGGCGGTAAAAATCGCGATGCAATGGCGCAGATGGCGCAACCGCGTTTCGCGGTCGGGCCAATCCTTCGGACGCCCCGGCCTCGAAATCATCGCATCGAAGATCATGCTCATCAACATGCGCGCTCCGCTTGCCGCATCGGCAATTTCGATCAAGCCGCGCCGCTGCTGCTCGACAAGCCAATCCGTCAGCAACTGCCGTGATGGTCTGGCGCCATAAGTGTGCAGTAGCCTGGCGATTTCAGGAGATTGCTGCGACTCACTGATGGCAAGGTGAATGAAGGCGTCCCGTTCGCGCTCCTGATCTTCATCGATGTCGATCATGAATATCAGCTCGAGCGCCTTGTCGAACGGCAAATTCTCCTCCGTGGGCCGCGGCAGAGCCAGCATCGATGCGCGATGCTCAGCAATGATGGCCTTGAAGAGATCGGTCTTGCTCGGAAACAATCTGTAGAGGGTCTGCTTCGAAATCCGGCACCGGGCAGCAACCAGATCCATGGTTGTGCCGCCGTAACCCAGCTCATAAAAGGTTGCGCGCGCCTCCGCGACGATCTCCGCGCTGCGCGCATCGTCGTTCACGGTTTTCGGACGGCCGCGCGGGCGGGGCTTAGCCACCTGGTCGGCCTTGGCTGCTCGTTCCTTTGTCAGCACACCGTCTTGACCCCAACAGCCGAATACGATTGACATTTGAAGCCGTACAAATATTTTCTGTACGACTTGGTACTATAAATAAGGCAACAGGAAATAGCAACGTGCGAAAGCTCGCCCCTCCCACTTCTGCAGTCGCATATCCGGCGATACCAGCCCGCCTTACGGTTGGCCGCGGCTCGCTGACCGCCGTCGGAATTGTCGCCGCGATGTTACTGGTGGGCTGCAACCAGCAGAATTCCGCCCAGAACACCGCTCCCGCCGTCAAGACGGAAGTGAGCGCGATGTCGCTGCATCCGCAATCCGTCGCCATCACCGCCGAACTGCCCGGCCGCACCAGTGCCTACCTCGTCGCCGAAGTGCGGCCGCAGGTCGGCGGCATCATCCGCAGCCGCAATTTCAAGGAAGGCAGTGAGGTCCGGGAAGGCGACGTGCTCTACGAGATCGATCCGTCCTCCTATCAGGCATCGTATGACAGCGCCGCAGCCTCATTGCAGAAGGCGGAGGGCGCCGTGCCCAGCGCCCAGGCCAAGCTCGACCGCTACAAGGGCCTGAGCGCCCAGAACGCGGTCAGCAAGCAGGATTTCGATGACGCGCAGTCCACGCTCGTCCAGGCTCAGGCCGATGTCGCTTCCGCCAAGGCGGCCCTGGAGACCGCCCGCATCAATCTTGATTATACCAAGATGAGAGCGCCGATCTCCGGCCGCGTCGATGCGTCCACCGTCACCGTCGGCGCGCTCGTCACTGCCGATCAGACAACGGCGCTGACCACCATTCGTCAGCTCGATCCGATCAATGTCGATGTCACGCAGTCGAGCACCAACCTGCTCGAATTCCGCCGCGCCGTCGCCGACGGCCGGCTGAAAACGAGCGGCGACAACGTTTCCGTACATCTGACGCTTGAGGACGGCAGCCAATACAAGGAAACCGGCAAACTGGAATTTGCCGAATCCTCCGTTGCGGAAACGGTCGGCACCATCACCGTGCGCGCCGTCTTCCCCAATCCGGATCGCATCCTGCTGCCGGGCATGTATGTTCGTGCCACCATCCAGGAAGGTATTGCCGAAAACAGCTTCCTCGTGCCGCAGCGCGCCGTGACCCGCAACACGAAGGGCGAACCGATCGCCATGTTCGTGACCGCCGAGGGCAAGGTGCAGCAGCGGGTGTTGAAGGTGGAACGCAGCATCGGCAACAGCTGGCTTGTCAACCAGGGCGTTGCCGATGGCGATCGCGTGATCGTCGAAGGCGTCCAGCGTGTTCGTGACGGTCAAGAAGTCACCGTTTCTCCGGTAACGATTGACGATGCGACCGGCGAAGTGAAGCAGGCTGCCGCCGATAGCAAACCGTCTACGGAGCAGGCCGGGCTGGAAAAGACCGATATGAAAGCCGCCTCCGGCGCGCAGAAGTGAGGTTAGACGATGTCTCGTTTTTTCATCGACAGGCCGATCTTCGCCTGGGTGATCGCCATCGTCATCATGCTGGCGGGCGCACTTTCGATCTTCACGCTGTCGATTTCGCAATATCCGCAGATCGCACCGACGACAGTCAGCATCAGCGCCACCTACTCCGGGGCTGACGCGGCAACCGTCGAAAACTCGGTGACCAAGGTCATCGAGCAGGGCATGACCGGTATCGACAATCTCGACTACATGACATCGACATCGACCTCGACGGGTCAGGCCTCGATTTCGCTGACCTTCACCAACAAGGCCGATCCCGACGTCGCGCAAATGCAGGTACAGAACAAGCTGCAGCTCGTCACCGCGCAACTGCCGCAGACCGTTCAAAATACCGGCATCGTCGTCTCGAAATCGACCTCGAACTTCCTGATGGTCGTCGGCTTCGTGTCGACGGATGGGAAACTTAACTCGAACGATCTTGCCGATTACGTCTCCAGCACCCTGAACGACACGCTGAAGCGTATCGAAGGCGTCGGCAATACACAGATCTTCGGTGCCGGCTATGCCATGCGCATCTGGGTCGATCCGGACAAGCTTGCCAAATATCAGCTGATGGTGAGCGACGTAACGAGCGCAATCCAGGCCCAGAACTCGCAGGTCTCGGCCGGCCAGTTGGGTGCCCTGCCGCAGCGCAAGGGCCAGCAGCTCAATGCGACAGTCACGGCGAAGAGCCGCCTGCAGACGCCGGAGCAGTTCGAAAATATCATCCTGAAAAGCCAGTCCGACGGCTCGCTGGTGCGCATCAACGATGTCGCCACCGTGGAACTCGGAGCAGACAGCTATACGACGTCGACCACCTATAACGGTCATCCTTCCGCCGGTCTTGCGGTGATGCTCGCCTCCGGCGCCAACGCCATCAATACGGCCGAAGCGGTGCGGACAGCCATCGGCAATATGAGCGAGACCCTGCCGCCGAATGTCGAGATCGTCTATCCCTACGATACGACGCCGTTCGTGAAGCTGTCGATCGAAGACGTGGTCAAGACGCTGTTCGAAGCTATCGTGCTCGTCTTCATCGTCATGTTCGTCTTCCTGCAGAATCTGCGCGCCACGCTGATCCCGACGCTCGCCGTCCCCGTCGTGCTTCTCGGCACCTTCGGCGTGCTGGCGATGTTCGGCTATTCCATCAACACATTGACCATGTTCGGCATGGTGCTGGCGATCGGCCTTCTGGTCGACGATGCCATCGTCGTCGTCGAGAACGTCGAGCGCGTCATGGAGGAAGAGGGATTGTCGCCGCGTGAGGCGACGATCAAGTCGATGCAGGAAATCACCGGCGCACTGATCGGCATCGCCACGGTCTTGTCGGCCGTGTTCATCCCGATGGCCTTCTTTTCCGGTTCGGTCGGCATTATCTACCGGCAGTTCTCGGTGACGATCGTCTCGGCGATGGTGCTGTCCGTCATCGTCGCTCTTATCCTCACGCCAGCTCTTTGCGCCACCATTCTCAGACAGCCCAAACATGGTGCGAAGGAAAAGGGCGTCTTCGGCTGGTTCAACCGCAATTTCGAGCGGGGAACACGCAGTTATCAGCGCGGCGTCCACCGCATGATTCGCATGACCGCCGTTTTTCTGCTGATATTCGTCCTGATCGGCGTCGGCGTCGGTTATCTCTTCAACCGCTTGCCGAGCTCCTTCCTTCCGGACGAAGACCAAGGCATTCTGCTGACGGCGATCCAGCTGCCTCCAGGCGCCACGGATTCCCGTACCTGGGCGGTACTCGACCAGGTGAGAGATTATTATCTCAACAACGAGAAGGACTATGTCGAGGGCGCATTCGCAGTCGCCGGATTCGGATTCAGCGGTCAAGGCCAGAATGTTGGTCTCGTCTTCGTCAGGTTGAAGGATTTCGATCAGCGCAAGACGCCGCAGTCGAAGGCACAAGCCATCGCCGGTCGCGCCATGGGAGCCTTTTCCAAGATCAAGGACGGTAGCGTCTTCGCGCTGGCACCGCCGGCAATCCCCGGCTTCGGCAGCTCGAGCGGCTTCGACTTCTTCATCAAGGATATCAACGGCGCCGGCCATGAAGCGCTCATAGCGGCCCGCAATCAGCTGCTTGGCGCAGCCGCACAGAACCACAAGCTGTTCGGAACGCGTCCGAACGGCCAGGAGGACACGCCGCAATATTCCGTAAACATCGACCAGGAAAAGGCGAGCGCGCTGAACATCGGCCTTTCGGATATCGACACGACGCTGTCGACGGCCTGGGGCGGCACCTATGTCAACGACTTCATCGACCGCGGCCGTGTCAAGAAGGTCTATGTCCAGGCCGACAAGGATTTCCGCATGCAGCCCGAAGACCTGGGCCGCTGGTATGTGCGCAATTCCGGCGGCGACATGGTGCCATTCTCCGCTTTCTCGAGTGGCGAATGGACCTACGGCTCACCGCGTCTGGAGCGCTATAACGGCTCGTCGGCGGTCGAGATCCTCGGCTCCGCGGCGCCTGGCGTCTCCTCGGGCGACGCCATGAACGAGATCGACAAGATCATGGCGAGCCTGCCGCCCGGCTTCAGTCATGAATGGACCAGCCTGTCTGCCCAGGAAAAGCTTTCGGGCAACCAGGCGACCCAGCTCTATGCGATCTCGATCCTGGTCGTCTTCCTGGCACTCGCCGCCCTTTACGAGAGCTGGTCGATCCCGCTTGCCGTCATGCTGTCGGTGCCGATCGGCATCTTCGGCGCACTCTTGGCAGCCACCATTTTCGGCCAGTCGAACGACGTCTACTTCAAGGTCGGTCTGCTGACAACAATCGGTCTGGCGGCAAAGAACGCCATCCTGATCGTCGAATTCGCCATCGAGCAACAGAACCAGGGCAAGAGCCTGATCGACGCAACGCTGGAAGCATCCCGCCAGCGCTTGCGACCGATCCTGATGACCTCGCTCGCCTTCATCCTCGGCGTGCTGCCGCTGGCGGTCGCCAATGGGGCCGGTTCCGGCAGCCAGAACTCGATCGGCATCGGCGTCATGGGCGGCATGATTTCGGCGACCGTGCTCGGCATCTTTTTCATCCCGCTGCTCTTCGTCTCCGTCCGCCGTATCTTCAAGGGCAATGTTCGGTCGCCGGCAGGGCGGGAGGCTGGTAACCCTGACGTGGCGCATTAAGGTCTCTCCACTCGCTCTCTCGAAGCAGAGAGCGAGTGGAGATCTCGATCGGGTATCGGATGCTTCGTCTTGATTTGCCAAGATTGTCATCAATGATTAATATGCAATCATTGATGATGGGATACTTCCATGGCCAGTATGACGATCCGCAACATCGACGATCATTTAAAGACCCGACTGCGCATTCGCGCGGCTGCACATGGGCGATCGATGGAGGATGAGGCGCGAGACATTCTGCGGGCGGCCTTGTCGACCGAAGAAAAGCGTCAACCCAACTTGGTTGAGACAATCCGTCGCCGCATGGCTGCGAGTGGTGGGGTCGTGCTGGATATGGCTCCGCGTGAACCAATCCGACCGGTCGATCTCGATCCATGATCGTTCTCGACACAAATGTCATTTCTGACCTATTGGCACCATCACCATCGCCAATGGTTGAAGCGTGGCTCGCCGCCCAGCCTCCTCTCGCCATCTTTACGACGGCAACGACGCAGGCGGAAATCCTTTACGGTCTCCGGCTGCTGCCTGCGGGCCGACGCCGAAGCGAATTGGAAGCTGCTATTCTCCCGATATTCGAAGAGGATTTCGCCGGAAGAGTTCTCCCCTTCGATAGCGAAGCCGCGGGAGCTTATTCCTTCATTGCAACATCGCGGCGTCGGGCCGGCAAGCCGATCAGCCAGTTCGATGCTCAGATCGCCGCAATTGTAGCGTCGCGAGGAGCAACCCTTGCCACCCGCAACGTGTCGAATTTCCTGGACATCGGAATAGCTGTCGTCAATCCGTGGGATTATCAGGGCTGATCCGGTCCATCCATACACCGCTAAACATTCAAGTTGAGAGCGGAGATATTGGCGGCACCGTGGCTTGTGCCTTCGGCGACCATTTTGCATGCAGCTTGGCAAGCATCAGGTAGATGATCGGCGTGGTATAGAGCGTCAGCACCTGTGACACGACGAGCCCGCCGACGATCGTGATCCCAAGCGGCCGACGCAGCTCTGCGCCGGGGCCGGTGGCGATGATCAGCGGAATGGCGCCCATCAATGCGGCAAGGGTCGTCATCAGGATAGGCCGGAAACGCTTGAGGCACGCCTGATAGATGGCTTCTTCCGAAGACAGGCCGAGTATGCGCTCGCCCTGCAGCGCGAAGTCCACCATCATGATGCCGTTCTTCTTGACGATGCCGATCAACAGGATGATGCCGATGAAGGCAATGATCGTCAGCTCGGTGCCGCTGATCGCAAGCGCCAGCAGCGCGCCGAGACCGGCGGACGGCAGCGTCGAGATGATCGTCAGCGGATGCGCCAGGCTCTCATAGAGGATGCCGAGGACGATATAGACCGTCAGCAATGCCGCCAGCAGCAGCAGCGGCTGGCTGCCCGACGACTGGGTGACGCTCGCCGCATCGCCGGCGAAATCCGCATGCAGCGTATCGGGCAAATGCATGTCCAGCACCGCCTTCTGAATGGCGTCGTTCGCCACCTGCAGCGGCGTGTTGAGCGCCAGATTGTAGGAGATGGTGACGGAGGGATATTGGCCCTGATGATTGACCACCAGCGGCGCCAGCGTCCGGTCGATCGACGCCACCGCGCTCAGCGGCACCTGCGTGCCGCCGGAGGCGGGCACATAGAGCTTGGAAATATCGTGGGGATCGAGCGCATACTCGGGATTCGCCTCCAATACGACACGATACTGGTTGCGCTGCGTATAGATCGTCGAGATCTGCCGCTGCGCGAAGGCATTGTTCAGCGCGGAATCTATGGACTGAATGTTCACGCCGAGCTGCGAGGCCAGACTGCGGTCGATATTGACGGTCGCCTGCAAGCCGTTAGGCTGCCTGTCGGTCGCGACATCGGCCAATCCCGGCAGGGCCTGCATCCGCTCCAGCACCTTGGGCGCCCATTCCACCAACTCGTCGTAATTCGCGCCCCAGAGCGTGAACTGATATTGCGATTGCGACTGGCGCGCGCCGGCGCGGATATCGCCCGGCGAAAACAGGAAGGTGCTGAGGCCTGGAACGGCCATCAGCTGCTTGCGCAGCCTGTCTATGACGTCGGCCGTCGGCGCACGCTCCGATTCCGGCTTCAGCGAGATGAAAAGCTGGCCACGATTGATGGAGCTGGAAAAGCCGCCACCGCCGACGGAAGAGCCGATACCGGAAACGGCGGGATCCTTTGAGGCGATATCCGCGGCCTGCTGCTGCAGCTTGACCATGGCGGGATAGGAAATGTCGGTCGCAGCCTGCGTTCCGCCCTGGATGAAGCCGGTGTCATCCTGTGGGATGAAGCCCTTCGGAACCTTGACATAGAGATACCCGGACATGACCACGCAGGCGATGATGACGACCACGGAAAGGAAACGGTGATGCAGCACCGCCCGTAGCGTGCGGCCGTAAAAGCCGGTAATGGCACTGAGCGTGCCCTCGACGATGCGGCCGAACAGGCCGGGCCGGGCATCGATATCGTGCTGACGCAGTCGATGGCCGCAGATCATCGGCGTCAGCGTCAGGGATACCAGTGTCGAAACGACGATGGTAAAGCCGAGCGTCAGCGAGAAGGTCTGAAAGAACCGGCCGACAATGCCGCCCATGAAGAACAGCGGAATGAAGGCGGCAAGCAGCGACAGGCTGATCGAAACGACGGTGAAGCCGATCTGCTTGGCGCCTTCGAGCGCCGCCCGCATCGGCTTCATGCCCGCTTCCAGATTGGCATAGATATTCTCGATCATAACGATGGCATCGTCGACGACGAAGCCGACGGAAACGGCAAGCGCCATCAGCGAGAGATTGTCGATCGACAGGCCGAAGAGCCACATCGCGGCAAAAGTGCCGGCAAGAGACAGCGGCACAGTAACGCCAGCAGCGACTGTAGGGGTAGCGCGCCGCAGGAACACGAAGACGACGGCCATGACCAGACAAATGGTGGCAAGCAACGTCCATTGCATGTCGGTGACGCTGGCATGGATCGTCGTGGTGCGGTCGGAGAGAATCGAGATATTCACACCGGCAGGAATGAGCCGCTGCAATTCGGGGATCAGCTGCTTGACGCCATCGACGGTGGCGATGACGTTCGCATCCGCCTGCTTGGTGATGTTGAGCAGCACGGCCGGTTTGCCGTCATACCAGGCATCCGAGCGGCTGTTGCGTACGCCCGGCTCGACAGTGGCGATATCGGACAAGCGAACCGCCGTGCCGTCCCCGCTCTGTACGATGATCCGTCCATAGGCTTCCGGCGTCCGCAACTGGCTGTTCACGGCAAGGGAGAATGCGCCCGAAGCTCCATCGATCGAGCCGAAGGGGCCGAGCACGCTGGCATTGACGATCGCGGTGCGTACGGCATCGAGCGACAGGCCCATGGCCGAGAGCCGATCAGGATCGAGCCTGACGCGGATGGCCGGCTGGTCTGCGCCACTGACGGTAACGCCGCCGACGCCATCGACCTGCGAAATGCGCTGCACGACCACAGTGTCGGCCGCATCGTAGATGGCGCTCGCAGGCACATTGTCCGAGGTCAGCGCCAGGATCAGCACGGGAGCGGCAGCCGGGTTGATCTTGCGGAAGGATGGCAGCGTCGGCAGGTCGCCCGGCAGGTCGGTCGCCGCCGCGTTCAACGCCGCCTGCACGTCCTGCGCGGCGCCATCGACGCTGCGGGAAAGATCGAATTGTGCGATAATGCTGCTCGAGCCGAGCGAGCTCACCGATGTCAGCTGCGTGACACCGGCGATCGTGCCGAGATGGCGTTCCAGCGGCGCTGCAACGCTCGCCGCCATGCTGGCGGGATCGGCGCCCGGACGGCTGGCGGAGACGACGATTGTGGGAAGGTCGACGGTCGGCAGGCTGGCAACCGGCAGGAAACGATAGGCAACGATGCCGAGGATCACCAGCCCGATCGCCAGAAGCGTCGTCCCGACAGGGCGTTTGATAAACGGCTCGGAGATGTTCATCTCTCGCCACCCGCCAATTCATTCATCTCAGCGCTCGGCGTGCCGCTGGTGCGGCCGACGACCTTGGCGCGCAGACGCTCGAAGGCGAGATAGATCACCGGCGTCGTATAGAGCGTCAAAAGCTGCGAGAGCACGAGACCGCCGATGATGGTGATCCCGAGTGGAATGCGCAACTCTGCGCCCGTGCCCTGCGCCAACGCCAGCGGCAAAGCGCCGAAGAGCGCCGCGAGCGTCGTCATCATGATCGGCCGGAAACGCAGAATCGAGGCTTTCAGAATGGCCGCGCGGGGCTCGAGACCTTCCTTGCGCTCCGCCTCCAGCGCAAAGTCGATCATCATGATCGCATTCTTCTTGACGATACCCATCAGGAGCACGACGCCGATGAGAGCGATGATCGAGAGATCCTGCCCGAACAGCATCAGCGCCAGCAGTGCGCCGACGCCGGCCGAAGGCAGCGTCGACAGGATCGTCACCGGATGCACGGCGCTCTCATAGAGCAGGCCGAGCACGATGTAGATCGTCACGATAGCCGCCAGGATCAGCCAGGGCTCACCCGCAAGCGACGAGGCAAACTCTTCGGCATCGCCCGAATATTTGCGCTGGATATTGTCGGGCATCTCGATATCTCGCTCCGCCGCCTTGATCTCCGCGACGGCATCGCTGAGCGAGGCGCCCTTGGCGAGATCGAAGCTGAGCGTCACGGCCGGGAATTGCTCATCATGGCTGATGACCAGCGGCGCGGTCGTGAAACTCGCCGTCGTGAAGGCGTTGAGCGGCACCTGCGTATCGCTGGCACCGGCGACATAAAGCTTGTCGAGCGATTTGGGATCCGACTGATATTGCGGCGCCGCCTCCAGGATGACGCGATACTGGTTGGCCTGGCCATAGATCGTTGCGATCTGCCGCTGGCCGAAGGCATCATTCAAAGTATCGCTGACGGCCTGCATCGACACGCCGAGCCGCGAGGCGGTCTCGCGATTGACATCGACGAAGATGCGCCCACCACCCATCTCCACTTCGGAGGCGACATCCATCAGCTTCGGGCTTTCCTGCAGGCGCTGGGCGAGCTTCTGCGCCCAGTCGACCACCGTATTCGTGTCCGTGCCCGTCAAGGTATATTGGTAGGGTGCACGGCTGGCCCTGGTGCTGATCGAAATATCGCGCACACTTTGGAAGGTGACGTGGATGCCGGGCATGCCGGTAACTTCGCCGCGCATTCGTTCGATAATCTGATCAGCGGACGCATTACGCTCACTCCGCGGCTTCAAGACAAGGCTGAGATTACCGGTATTCAGCGTCAGATTGCTGGCGCTGGCACCGATGACGGCAACGACGCCGGTAACATCCGGATCCTTGCGCAGTCGGTCGGTCACATCAGCCTGGATCTGCTTCATGGTTTCGAAGGAGGTCGTCGGTTCGGCCTCGATGACGGCGGTGATGAGGCCCGTATCCTGCGCCGGCAGGAAACCCTTGGGGATGACGACATAGAGCGCGATCGTCGCAGCCAGCGTCACCACCGTCACCAGCAGCATGAGACGGCTGCGATCCACGGCCCAGACAAGGCTGCGCCGATAGCCTTCAACCATCCAGTCGGTGAAACGGTCGGCACCGGCCAGAAAGCCGCCCTGATGCTCTTTCGGCTTGCGCAGGATGCGCGCGCACATCATCGGCGTGAGCGTCAGCGAGACCACGGCCGACACGACGACGGCAATGGTGAGCGTCAGTGCGAATTCGCGGAACATGCGGCCGACAATGCCGGTCATGAACAGTAGCGGAATGAAGACGGCGACCAGCGATACGGTCAGCGAAATGATGGTGAACCCGATCTCGCCGGCGCCCTTCAGCGCCGCCTGCATCGGATTTTCACCTTCCTCGATATGGCGGGCGATGTTCTCGATCATCACGATAGCGTCGTCCACGACGAAGCCGGTGCCGATGGTCAGCGCCATGAGCGAGAGATTGTCGAGGCTGAAGCCGGCAAACCACATGACGCCGAAAGTGGCAATCAGCGACAGCGGCAGCGCGACGCCGGCAATGAAGGTCGCAGTCATCGTCCGCAGGAACAGCAGCACGACCAGGATGACGAGGCCGATGCTGATGACGAGCGTCCATTGCACGTCATGGATCGAAGCGCGGATCGTCTCGGTGCGGTCGTTCACGATGTCAAGCGAAATACCGGCCGGCATCGCCTGCTTCAGCTTCGGGATCTGCTTCAGCACGTTCTCGACGGTCTGGATGACGTTGGCGCCCGGCTGACGCATGATATCGAGAATGACGGCGGGCTGCCCCTGATACCAGGCACCGACTCGATTATTCTCCAGCCCCTCGACGACCGTTGCGACGTCCTTCAACTGCACCGGCGCACTGTTGCGGTAGGCGACGATGACGGATTTATAGACATTGGGATCGACGATCTGATCGTTCGCGGCGAGCGTGAAACTCTGCTGTGTGCCGTCGAGCGAACCCTTAGCGCCGGCCACGCTGGCATTGGTGATCGCCGAGCGAATATCCTCCAGCGCCAGCCCATAGGAAGCGAGACGCGGCAGATCCACCTGGATGCGGATGGCGGGTTTGACGCCGCCCTGGATGTTGACGTCGCCGACACCCGACACTTCGCTCAAGCGCTGCGCCATCATGGTGTCGGCAAAATCGCTGAGCTCACGGATCGAATAGCTGTTGGAACGCAGCGCCAGCGTCACGATCGGCGTATCGGCCGGATTCACCTTCGAATAGGTCGGCGGATAGGGAAGCGTGCGCGGCAAAGTCGATCCGGCGGCGTTGATCGCTGCCTGCACGTCCTGCGCGGCGCCATCGATATCGCGGCCAAGATCGAACTGCAGCGTGATCTGGCTGATACCGAAGGCGCTCGACGAGGTCATGGAGGCAAGCGAAGGGATCTGGCCGAGCGGTCGCTCCAGGGGTGCGGTCACCAGCGCCGCCATCGTATCGGGATCGGCGCCCGGAAGCTGCGTCGTCACCTGGATCGTCGGGAAATCTACCTGCGGCAGCGGCGCGACCGGCAGGAAGAGAAAGCCGAGAATGCCGCCCAACAGAACCGCTACCCCGAGAAGCGTGGTGGCGATCGGCCTGGAAATGAAGAGCGACGAGACGTTCATTGTTGCTGCGTCGGCGTAGCGGAGGAATTGTTGTTGGAGGCCGAGCCGCCGCCCGTATCCGCACCCTGCTCGCCGCCGGCGCCAGGCTGACCATCGTGGCCGCGATGGCCACTATGACCGCCGGCACCGCCCTGCCCGCCCTGGCCACCATTTCCACCCTGGCCATTGTGGCGGCGGTGCGGACGTTCGCTCGCATTCGCGGTGCCTGGAGCAGCATTCTGTTGGTCGTTTTCTGCAACAGGCTGCCCGTTATTGTCGGTTGACGGAGCAGCCGGCGACGCCTGATCCGGATTGGCCGAAATCTGCACCTTCGATCCATTCTGAAGCCGCGCGAAACCGGTCGTCACCACTTTATCGCCGGGCGCCACCCCATCGGCGATGACGGCGAGCGTATCGTCCTGCTGGCGCACCTTCACCGGCTTCATCGCGACCGTCTGATCCCGGCCGATGATATAGACGAAGGTGCCGTTCGGTCCGCGCTGCACGGCGCCGCTCGGAATGACGGTAACGCCCTTCAGCGTCTCGACGAGCAAGCGGGCATTGACGAAGGCGCCTGGCCACAGCGCCAGTTTGTCGTTGGGGAAATTCGCCTTCAGCTTGACCGTACCCGTAGTGGGATCGACCTGATTGTCGACCACGCCAAGCGAGCCGTTGTCGACCACCGTCTCGCCGTCATTGCCCATGGCCTGGACGGCAAGCGTTCCGGCCTCACTGGCCGCATTGACGCGGGCAAGCTGTTGCTGGGGAATGGAAAACAGCACGGAGATCGGCTTGATCTGCGAGAGCGTCACGATGCCGGTCGCATCGGACGAGCTGACGAGATTGCCGACGTCCACGTTGCGGATGCCGGTGCGCCCATCGAAGGCCGCCCTGATCGTCGTATAATCGAGTGTTGCCTGCGCGCTTTCGATGGCTGCCACATCCACCTGGACCTGTGCTGTATATTGGGCCACCAATGATGTCTGCGTGTCGACCTGCTGCTGCGTGCCGGACGCGCTCTTTACCATCAGCTGATAGCGGGCGAGATCGCGCTGGGCGCCTGCAAGCAGGGCTTCGTCCTGCGCCTTCTTGGCGATCGCCTGGTCGAGCTGCGCCTTATAGACGGAATCGTCGATACGGGCGATGACATCACCCTTCTTGATATCCTGGCCCTCACCGAAATTGATTTCGACGATTCGTCCGCTGACCTGCGCGCGCACCGTCACGGTATTCAGCGCCTTCACCGACCCAACGCCGTTAATGTAGACGGGGACATCGGCCGTCGTCGCATCGGCAGCAAGCACGGGAACCGGCCCGCTGAACTGCGACATGCTGCGCCGTCCGCCACCACTGCCACCCTGCCTTTGACCGCCACGGCGTCCGTCCTGGGCTTGTTCCCCCGGTGCTGCAGCATTCTGGTAGCCAAGCAGCTTCTCCGCCGGCCCAAGCCAACGATCGCGGGTCGCATAGGCGCCATATCCGACTGCGCCGATCACTGCCAACCAAACGACGACCCGAAACGTCCGAGCCATTCACGCACCTTTCCTCAAATCCCGGGGCGACGACGATCCCGCGCTATTCATGGCGCGACCTTAGCTTGCATCGTGCCGCTTAGGAATTTGGTATGGCCATTAAATTTTGTCCATTTTAGCGCCACTTAGCGTAACAAACTGTAACATTGGACGAAAAACTAGGGTTGTGGTTGCAAGGTGGATGCGTCTACCCGCACAAGCCGCTGCAGCGCCTCAAAGCACGCCCCAGCCACGGTAGCGACCGCGACCCGTCATCTCGCGCAGGCCGAGCTCGGCCACCAGATTAAGCGCGCCTCTGGAGGTGACGCCGACATGACGTGCGATCATTTTCGCCGAAACGATCGGCCGCGACAGCACGATATCGATGACTTCGGGCAGGCTGCTGTTGGACCGCCGGTCCTTGAGCCGGAGCTCCATCTGCAGCCGGGCAAGCGAAAGGCGATCGAGCTCCTTCAGGCCCGAATCGGCCGAAAGTGCCATGGCCTCCAGAAAGGCTGTCAGCCGCGTGGTGCGATCCGGTGCACGCCGGCGATCGTGACGGACGGCTTTCAGGCCGACATTCAGGCAGAAGAGATGGGATGTGACCTTGCCCCGGCTGCGCAGATAGGCGCTGACCAGCAAGCCGCCGAGCCAATGCTGCCGCCGCAGTGGCTCGATGCGCTCCCAGGCATCGAAAAGCACCGCCGCGCCGAGAACGGGCGGCAGCAGATCCGCGTCGCGAATGACGGCGCGCCAACTCTCCAGCCGCTCGTCCTCATCCCAATCCTCATCGCGAACGAGCGCAAGGGGATCTTCGACATCGATCGTAGGCTGCCGGGCTTCCGGAACGCCGCCGTTCAGGATCTTGTCGGATCGGGCGAGGATCGCGTCGATCTCGGCGAAATCGACACCGAAATCGTCTTCCTCATCCTCCGGCTCGTCGGGGTCCATAGCCGGGACAGGCGGTGAACGCGGCGCAATGGCGTCCTCGGCTTCGCCAACATCACCGCGCAGGACGGCAAGACCGGCCGGCTCGAGCCCCCAGGACGGATCGGCGGTCCAAAGGCGGCGACGGCTGCGCAGCACCGCATGGGCGATGGTCAGCTCGTGCGTCGGTGTGCGCGTATCCATGCGCGCATCATGCAGGACGAGATCCTCCACATGCACGAGTTCGCCGCCGACCCAGAGCGCACCCGCTGCATCGAAAAAGTGCCCGCGCTCGCGAAAGCCATCCGCCACCGCATGCCTCAAGACACGCTCATCCAGCCGCGCCAACATATCCTCCGCCTTGACGATAGCGGGCAGAAGCATGGCAAGCGGCAGCGTTGTCAGATCATATCGCATTGGAATCACATCATTGCATCGATCTTACGGAACTTATCATCGCCATCCGCAGCGAGATAGGAAGGCGGCCCTGTGAACTGTGGATGGCAATCACTATTTTCCGGCTTGACCTTCCAGCGATGGGAAGGTCCATAGACCCGTCCGAAGCCCCTTCGGGCAAAGGAGTATGACATGGCACCGCATGACGAGCACGATCACAGCCATCATGGACACGATCACCATAACACCCACACGCAGGATGAAGTGATCCGCGATCCCGTCTGCGGCATGACCGTCGACCCCGATGCCGGCAAGCCGTCACTGGAATATCACGGGCGCACATTCCACTTTTGCAGCAATGGCTGCCGTACAAAATTCGAGGCCGCACCGGAAAACTACCTCACGGCCAAGGATCCCGTCTGCGGTATGATGGTGGATCGCGCCACTGCCCGATATTTCACGAAGCACGAGGGCGAGAAATTCTATTTCTGCTCGGCCGGCTGCAAGGCGAAGTTCGAAGCGGACCCATCGGCTTATCTCGACGGCAACAAGCCCACGCCAAAACCGATGCCGAAAGGCACGCTCTATACCTGCCCGATGCATCCCGAGGTGATCAGCGACCATCCTGGCGACTGCCCGAAATGCGGCATGGCGCTGGAGCCGATGGGTGTCCCGGCCGCCGATGAAGGCCCGAACCCCGAACTTGTTGATTTCACGCGTCGGCTCCGGATCAGCGCCGCCCTGTCGCTGCCGCTACTTGCCATCAGTATGGGCCCGATGATCGGCCTGCCCATTCGCGACTGGATCGGCGAACCCCTCGCCACCTGGGTCGAACTTCTGCTCGCGACGCCGGTCGTGCTTTGGGCGGCTCTTCCCTTCTTCCGCCGCGCCTGGAATTCGCTCGTCAACCGCAGCCCCAATATGTGGACGCTAATCGGCCTCGGCGTCGGCACCGCCTATCTCTACAGCGTCATCGCCACGCTCGCCCCCGGCCTGTTTCCGATGAGCTTCCGAGGACATGGCGAGAGCGTGCCCGTTTATTTCGAGGCGGCTTCCGTCATCGTCGCGCTGGTCTTCGTCGGCCAGGTACTGGAATTGAAAGCCCGCGAGCGCACCGGCTCGGCCATTCGCGCCCTTCTCGATCTCGCGCCGAAAACGGCAAGACGCATCGGCGCCAATGGTAGCGAAACCGATGTGCCCGTCGACGAGATCCAGGCCGGCGACCGGCTGCGCGTGCGACCCGGCGAGCGCGTTCCCGTGGACGGCTCCGTCATCGAGGGCCAATCGACCGTCGATGAATCGATGATCACAGGCGAGCCCCTGCCGGTCGAAAAGGCCAGGGGCGATGCCTTGACCGGCGGCACGATCAACAAAAATGGCGCGCTCATCATGCAGGCCGAGAAAGTCGGCGCCGAGACCACGCTCTCGCGCATCGTCGAGCTTGTCGCCAAGGCGCAGCGCTCGCGCGCGCCGATCCAAACGATGGTCGATCGCGTCTCTGCCGTCTTTGTGCCGGCCGTTGTCGCAGCTGCCATCATCGCTTTCGCCGTCTGGGCCTTTGTCGGGCCGGAGCCTCGGCTGGCGCATGCGCTGCTTGCCGCCGTCGCCGTGCTGATCATCGCCTGCCCCTGTGCGCTGGGGCTGGCGACGCCCATGTCCATCATGATCGCCACAGGCCGAGGCGCACATGAAGGCGTGCTGGTGCGCGACGCCGAGGCGCTGGAACGCTTCGCCAAGGTGGACACGCTGATCGTCGACAAAACAGGCACGCTGACCGAAGGCAAACCGAACCTGACCGATATCGTCACCGCTGCGGGCACCGACGAGGCACGCCTCCTCTCGCTCGCCGCCAGCCTGGAGCGCGGCTCCGAGCACCCGCTGGCTGAAGCCATCGTTGCCGGCGCGAAGGAGCGCGGGGCACGCTTCGTCGATATCTCCGGCTTTACGGCGGTGACAGGCAAGGGCGTGGAGGGCCGCTCCGGTGACACCGCGATCGCTCTCGGCAATGCCGCGATGATGGCCGACCTTGGCGTTGCGGCTGACGCATTGAAAACCGAGACAGAGCGCCTGCGCAGCGAAGGCAAGACGGTCATGTTCGTCGCCATCGGCAGGAAGCTGGCCGGCCTCGTCGCCGTCGCCGACCGGATCAAGCCGACCACGGCAGCCGCCATCAAGGCGCTGCATGAAAGCGGCCTGACGATCGTCATGGCGACCGGCGACAACGGCAAGACCGCCGCTGCCGTCGCCAGAGAGCTCGGGATCGACGAGGTGCGTGCGGACATGCTGCCGGAAGGCAAGAAGGCGCTAGTCGACGAGTTGCGGGCTAAAGGCCGTATCGTTGCCATGGCGGGCGACGGCGTCAACGATGCTCCCGCGCTTGCATCAGCCGATGTCGGCATTGCCATGGGCACGGGCGCCGATGTCGCCATGGAAAGCGCAGGGATCACCCTGGTGAAGGGCGATCTCAACGGCATCGTCCGCGCCCGCCATCTCTCGGAAGCGACGATCCGCAACATCAAGCAGAACCTTGCCTTCGCCTTCGGCTACAATGCGCTCGGCGTGCCGCTGGCGGCAGGCGTGCTCTATCCAGTCTTCGGCCTGCTTCTGTCGCCGATGATCGCTGCAGCCGCGATGAGCCTGTCATCGGTCTCGGTGATCGCCAACGCACTCCGGCTACGGTTGGTGAAATGAAGACGTCGAAGGCGATTCGCTCGCCTTCCCTGCACGGAACGGCCCCTCACCCCGGCCCTCTCCCCGCCTGCGGGGAGAGGGGGCTTAGTCGAATAGCCTACGATCTTCCTGCAAATTGGCCATCTGGCAGTGTTGTCCCTTCTCCCCGTGTGCGGGGAGAAGGCTAGGATGAGGGGCCATACTCGCAGGCGCGGCATCAATAAGCACGCCTGGCCAGCCCCTCTATCGCTCCAGTCAGCCAACCCGCTCCACAGCAATCGCGGTCGCCTCGCCACCGCCGATGCAGAGCGCGGCAACACCCTTCCTTGCTCCCTGGCGCTCAAGCGCATGCAGCAGCGTCACGATCAGCCGCGCCCCTGTGGCGCCGATCGGATGGCCAAGCGCGCAGGCGCCGCCGTTGACGTTGAGCCGGTCGCGCGCAATGCCGAGCTCCTTGGCAGCCGCCATGGCGACGACGGCGAAGGCCTCGTTGATCTCGAAGAGATCGACATCGCCGATCTTCCAGCCCGTCTTGTCGAGCAGCTTGCGGATCGCCGGGATCGGCGCGGTGGTGTACCAGGCCGGTTCCTGAGAATGCGTCGCATGCGCCTTGATTTCGGCAAGGATCGGCAATCCCTCGCGCTCGGCAAGCGAACGGCGCGTCAGGATGAGTGCTGCCGCACCATCGGCATTGGCCGAGGCACTGGCAGCCGTAATCGTGCCATCCTTGCGGAAGGCGGGCTTCAGCGTCGGGATTTTTTCCGGCGAGACCTTTTGCGGATGCTCGTCCTTGGCAATGGTGACCGGGCCGCCCTTGGCCATGACGGAAACCGGCGTGATTTCGGCTTCGAAGGCGCCGTTCTCCGTTGCGCTATGGGCACGCGACAACGTTTCGACGGCATAGGCATCCTGATCGTCGCGGCTGAACTGATAGGCCTCGACCGCCATTTCACCGAAATCGCCCATAGAGCGACCCTTCTCATAGGCATCTTCCAGCCCGTCGAGCATCATGTGGTCGAAGATGCGATCGTGGCCCATGCGGTAACCACCGCGCGCCTTTGCAAGCAGATAAGGCGCATTCGACATCGATTCCATGCCGCCGGCGACCGCGATGGAAGCAGAGCCTGCGAGAAGCAGGTCATGTGCCAGCATGGTGGCCTTCATGCCTGAACCGCAGACCTTGTTGATGGTGGTGGCGCCGACGGCATCCGGCAAACCAGCCCCGCGTGCAGCCTGCCGGGCTGGCGCCTGCCCTTGCCCCGCAGGCAGGACGCAGCCGAACAGAACCTCGTCCACTCTCTCGGCAGAAAGTCCGGCGCGCTCCAGCGCAGCACGGATGACATGCGCGCCAAGCTCGTGCGCCTGCAAAGGCGAGAAATCTCCTTGGAAACGGCCCAGCGGCGTGCGGGTGGCGGAAACAATGACGATGGGATCTAGAACGGACATGACATCTCCTCACGGTCGGCAAACATATCTTCAGCCCATTTCTATCACGTTAGATGATGATCGTCATCTAAATATCGCAGGAAAGAGGATACGACCGACGGCGGATATGATTGCCCTCACCGCGTACAGACCCTAAGGATATCCATAGGCTTTGAAGGGATATTCCATGCCGCTTTACATTAAGGACGACGCCATCGACCGATTGGCGCGCCGCTATCAGGCGCTGACCAGGGCCACCACCAAGACGGAAGCCGTACGGCTTGCCTTGCAGAAGGCGCTGGATGAGGAGCTGACCAAGCCGGCTCTTGCTGACGTCGCCGTCGCTTTTTGCCGCAATCTCAAGCAGAAGGCCATCGCCAAAAGCGTAAGCGCCGACATAGCGGGAGAGATTTGATGTTCATCGACGCTTCAGTGCTGTCGGCGATGATGACCGATGAAGAGGAGGCGCGCGCCTTCGCCATCCGCATGCAGCCGGCAACGGCACGAATGACCTCGCCGCTTGTCGCAGCGAATGCCGCAATCCTGGTCTCCGATATTTTGGGATTGTCGCCTATCGAGGCCGGCGAAGCTGTCCGCACGTTTCTGCAGCTCATGAACATTCAGCCGCTTGCGGTGCCGCCTCGCGCCGCCATCTTGGCGACCGAAGCCTACGAGCGCTATGGCCAAGGCGGCCATACGGCGCGCCTCAGCCTTGACGATTGCATGACCTATGCCTGCGCTCGCTATTATCGCCAGCCGCTATTGTCGAAAAGCGACCCGTTCAAGCAGACAGATATCGAGCTGGCATAGAGCATGTCGCGTAAAAGTGTGCAGCGGTTTTGCGACGACGACATGCACAAAATCAAAGACCTAAAGCGTGAGAAGCGAATCTGAAAGATCGCGACGCGCTTTAGGCCAGCTCGAGCCATCACGTCATTACGGGCAAAGCGAGGCGGAGCCTGCACTATAGGTGCTCGAACGAGCACCGACGGAGTTAGGAGCAGCGGCGCATTGCAAGCGGGAAATGGAGTCGCCGGCGCGGATCGGGCCGGTCACCGACGGATCGGTATTGATCGTGCCGTCCGGAAGGATTGCATCCTTCGAATGGTCGACGCTGCCGACATCGGCCTGGAACGCCTCGACATTGACGCGCTTGGGATGATGCTTATGCACCTGCTCTGCCATGGCGGCGCTGGACATGCCGAGGACGAGAGCGGAGATGGCGAGGGTTCTGAGCAGCATGGGACTGCCTCCTGTGGGAGTTGACGCGAATTTCATATGGGAACCGGCAGCTCACTTTACAGCGGCTTGCCTGTCAATATCGTTAAGAATTTGAAGGTTTTGATTAGGTCTTCACTTTATGGCGGGATACCTCTGCGCCGGCATCGTGCGGCAGGCTGATAAAACGCAATGCGGAGATGCCACCGATAAGGCCAATGATGAGGAAAGCCCAGCGAAAATCGATGAGCGAGAGCGTTTCCCCACCATGAATCGTGCGCGAGAGATTGAGAACGGCGGCAGCGACGGCAACGCCGAGCAATAGCGAAACCTGCTGCAGCATGCTCGACAATGTCGAGGCGGAGCTGCGCTGCGCGGCATGGATATCGGCAAACCCCAGCGTATTCAGCGCCGTGAAGTTCATCGAACGCGACAGGCCGGCGATGAATAGTAGGCAATATATCAACGCATCTGGTGTCGATGGAGACAGAAGCGCGCATCCGGCAATGCTTGCGGATGAGATCAGGCCGTTGACGACGAGCACGTTGCGGAAACCGAAAATCCTCAGCATGTGCGTTGTTATCGCCTTCATGCCGAGATTGCCGGCGAAATAGAAGAGCAGATAAGTGCCCGCATCGATCGCCGTACGGCCGAAACCGACTTGGAAGAGCAGCGGGATCAGGAAAGGCGTCGCGTTGATCGCCACACGGCTCGCCGTGCCGGCCGAAAGCGTCGACATCGCGAAGGTCTGCACCTTGAAGGCGGAGAGATCGAGCAAGGGCGCATCGACCGTCATGAAATGCCGGGTGGCGATGATGGAGAAAACCACACCTGCTACGATCAACCCAATGCTGGGCGCCAGCCCCGTCGTGCCCTGCACCACGAATTCGAGCCCGGCAAGCAGGAAGGTCAACCCCGCCGCCGATTGCAAGAAGCCGATGAAATCAAGACGCGCGACATTTCCCTCCCGCTGATCCGGGACGAAGCGCAGGACGAGACCGAGACCGATGACGCCGATCGGGATATTGATCAGGAAGTTCCAATGCCAGCTGAGATAGGTGGTGATGAAGCTGCCAAGCACCGGGCCGATGACAGGAGCGGTCAGCGCCGGCCAGGTGATCGTCGACATCGCATGCACCAGATCGGATTTGCGAGCATTCTTCAACACGATGATGCGTCCCACGGGCGTCATCAGTGCGCTGCCGATGCCTTGAACGGCACGGGCAATGATGAACTCGGTCAAATTGCCCGAGAGGCCGCAAAACAGCGATGCCACGGTGAAGATCGTAATCGACGCCAGGAACACGCGCCGCGCGCCATAGCGATCGCCGGCCCAGCCGGCCAGCGGCACGAAGGCGGCCATGGTCAGCAGATAGACCGTGATGCCGATGCTCATCGAAACCGGCTCGACGCCGAAGGTTTTCGCCATCTGCGGCAGCGAGGTGGTGACGATAGTGCCGTCCAGGATCTGCATGAAGAAGGAGACGGCGACGACAAAGGCGATGATGCGGGACTGCCGGCCGAAACTTACTTCGGAAGGCTCTTCTATGGTCCGGACAACGGTCATGATCTGAATTCGGAGATTGGCGTTCAAAGGAGCCGTGCATGCCGGCCGTAATCATACGATCATTGAATACGCCCATGATGGTGGCTTGCAAAGCCACAAACCCAGCCGTCGCCATCAAAAATTGACACGGTGACATAAGAACCGCGATTCCAGAGAGCCAGGCCACCTCACCCGCAAGGCGCCGGGAGCGTCAATCGTCCGAGTAACGCTGCTCCCGCCACGGATCACCATACATGTGGTAGCCGTTTTTCTCCCAGAAGCCGGCCCTGTCCGCACCGATGAGCTCGATGCGATTCAGCCATTTGGCGCTCTTCCAGAAGTAAAGATGCGGCACGACGAGGCGCATCGGGCCGCCATGTTCGACTGTCAGCGACTGGCCTTCCCAGGCAGTCGCGAGGATCGCATCCTCGGCAGCGAAATCAGCAAGCGGCAGGTTGGTGATATAGCCGTCATAACTCGTCAACAGCACATGATGAGCTTCGGCCGTCGGCATGGCGAGATCGAGGAGATCGCGCGTCGAAACCCCTTCCCAGCGATTGTCATAGCGCGACCAGGTCGTCACGCAGTGAATATCGCTGACGCGAGTGCTTTGCTCGATCGCCCGGAAAGCGGCCCAATCGAGGCTGAGCCGATTTTCCACGAAGCCGATCACATCGAGCCGCCAATTCGACAAAGAAATCTGCGGCTGCACGCCGAGGTCGAGCACCGGCCAGTTCTTGACAAGATGCTGCCCCGGCGGCAGCCGCTCTGTTTCGGGCCGGCTAATGCGCCCCGTCAAAAACTTGCCCTCCGCCGCCCAGCGGCGCTTAGAGGTGGTGAGCTTGCTATCGGCGGGGATTTGGTCGTCGCTCATGCCGGTATCCTCTCTCTGCTGAACGGAAATAGGATGACCGCGCTGGGCAGGTGTCAAGTCAAGGAACGGCGGATAGCCGACTATATTGCCGCGATGGCGATATGGAACAGCTGCGCCTTGCCCGAGATCGGGTGTCGCTCGGCACTGCCGTTTGAAATCAAAAGGCAATCGCCCGCAGCTAGCGCCATGCCATCAACCTCGGCACTGCCCCGATGGCAAAGAACAAAGGTGGTCCCGCTCTGGGAGGTGATTTCCTTATGTCCATCTATGGCGACGCGCCGCACCGAATGTGTGAAACGCCCCCGCCGCGTCATCACATTGAGATCCGTAATCGTGCCATCGATCAAGGTCGCCGAGGTCGGCGCGTCGGCTGCAAAGGATAGCGGTTCGCTCGCCTGCGTCAGGCGGTCGGGCGCGCGCCCCTCGATGAAGAGGATCATGCCCTCGCCGTCAAGAATAGATAGCGTACGATCGATGCCCGGAAAGACCGAGAACGGCCCGTCCGTGGCAACGGTTGCCATGCTGACGCGCCAGTCGAAGTCGGCAAGCTCGGCGCCCTCGGGCGAAACGGCGATCTCCACCGTTTCCCCGCCGCCGTTTTTCCAGGGCATGCGACGGTGACTATCGCTGCGGAGAAGCGTGATTTTCGGCGTTGTCATCTAATCATGTCCCATCATTGCAATTCGATTCAGAGTAAACTAAGTTTAGTGGACTAAGTCCATTCGGAGCCTGCTATGGAAACCGTCAACATTCACGAGGCGAAAACGCATTTGTCGCGGCTGATCGAAAAAGCCGCCAAGGGCGAAGCTTTCATTATCGCCAAGGCGGGCAAGCCGATGGTGAAGGTCGTGCCGATCGAAGAGAAAGAGGCGCCAAAGAAGCGTCGCATTGGTTTTATGGATGGCCAATTTACCGTCCCCGAAGACTTCGACACGATGATGGCCGATGAAATCGAAGAGATGTTTTATGGGAATCTCAACGATTTCAAAGACATCAAAGAAAAATGAGGCTTCTTGTCGATACGCATATTCTGCTTTGGATGACCGGTATGTCCCAACGATTGCCGGAGAAAGCCCGCAATCTGATTGAAGATATCGACAATACGATTGTATTTTCGACCGTCAGCATATGGGAAGTGGCAATCAAGACCGGACGTGCTCGGGCAGACTTTACCATCGATGCCCGCAAGCTTCGCGAAAATCTGCTCGAAAATGGCTACCAAGAACTCCCAGTTCTGGGTGAACATGCAACTGCGGTCGCGGATCTGCCTGATATTCATAAGGATCCTTTCGACCGAATTCTTGTTGCCCAAGCCTTCGTTGAAGGCCTTTCCCTGATAACCGCCGACAAGACCGTCGCAAGCTACGGCGGCCTTGTGCGGCTGGTCTAGGCCTTAGTTCCCCAGGATGGCCGGCAGGCGCAGGCCCTGCTGCTTAGCCCAGTCGAGTGCTATGTCATAGCCCGCATCGGCGTGGCGCATGACGCCGGTGGCCGGGTCGTTCCAGAGAACGCGCTCCAGGCGCTTGGCCGCATCATCCGTGCCGTCGGCGCAGATGACCATGCCGGAGTGCTGGCTGAAGCCCATGCCGACGCCGCCGCCGTGGTGCAGCGATACCCAGGTGGCACCCGATGCGGTGTTGAGCAGGGCGTTGAGCAGCGGCCAGTCGGAAACGGCATCCGAACCATCCTTCATGGCTTCCGTTTCGCGATTCGGTGAAGCGACCGAGCCGGAGTCGAGATGGTCGCGGCCGATGACGACGGGAGCCTTCAGCTCGCCATTCCTGACCATTTCGTTGAAGGCGAGGCCGAGACGATGGCGATCGCCGAGGCCCACCCAGCAAATGCGCGCCGGTAGACCCTGGAAGGCGATGCGCTCGCGCGCCATGTCGAGCCAGTTGTGCAGGTGCTTGTTGTCGGGCAGCAACTCCTTCACCTTGGCGTCGGTCTTATAGATATCCTCCGGATCGCCCGAGAGAGCAGCCCAGCGGAACGGACCGATGCCGCGGCAGAACAGCGGGCGGATATAGGCCGGCACGAAGCCCGGGAAGGCGAAGGCGTTTTCGAAACCCTCTTCCTTGGCGACCTGGCGGATGTTGTTGCCGTAATCGAGCGTCGGCACGCCGGCATCCCAGAAGGCGACCATGGCTTCGACATGCACCTTCATCGAGGCGCGGGCGGCAGCTTCGACGGACTTCGGATCGCTCTCGCGCTTGGCCCGATGTTCGGCCACCGTCCAGCCGATCGGCAGATAGCCGTTCAGCGGATCGTGGGCAGAGGTCTGGTCGGTGACGATATCCGGGCGCGGGCCGCCGGCCTTCATGCGCTTCACCAGCTCGGGGAAGATTTCGGCGGCGTTGCCGAGCAAACCGACGGACTTGGCTTCGCCAGCCTTCGTCCACTTGTCGATCAAAGCAAGCGCTTCATCGAGCGTCTTTGCCTTCTCGTCGACATAACGGGTGCGCAGGCGGAAATCGATGCGGGTTTCGTCGGATTCGACGGCGAGGCAGCAGGCGCCCGCCATGACGGCCGCCAGCGGCTGTGCGCCGCCCATGCCGCCGAGACCGCCGGTCAGGATCCACTTGCCCTTCAGGTTGCCATTATAGTGCTGGCGGCCGGCTTCGACGAAGGTTTCGTAGGTGCCCTGCACGATGCCCTGCGTGCCGATATAGATCCACGAGCCGGCCGTCATTTGGCCGTACATGGCGAGGCCCTTCTTATCCAGCTCGTTGAAGTGATCCCAGGTTGCCCAATGCGGCACGAGGTTGGAGTTGGCGATCAGCACGCGCGGCGCATCCTTGTGGGTGCGGAACACGGCGACCGGCTTGCCGGACTGCACGAGCAGCGTCTCGTCTTCGTTGAGCGTCTTCAGCGTCGCAGCGATACGGTCGAAATCGTCCCAGGTGCGGGCGGCGCGGCCGATGCCGCCATAGACGACCAGCTCGTTCGGGTTCTCGGCAACGTCCGGGTCGAGGTTGTTCATCAGCATGCGCAGCGGCGCTTCGGTCAGCCAACTCTTGGCGTTGAGCTCCGGACCACGAGGCGCGCGGATTTCGCGGATATTATGGCGTGGATTGGTCATGTCACATCTCCAAGGAGGGCAGGATGTCGGTTGAAATCGAGGCATTGAGGGCGCCGGAAGCGATGAGGTCGCTGGCGGCCTTGAGGTCGTTCGCCATGTAGCGGTCCTCTTCCAGCGAGGGCACGGCGGCGCGGATCGAAGCGATGGCAAGGGTCAGTTCCGGGCTGGTCGTCAGCGGCGCGCGCAGCTCGACGCCCTGGGCGGCGGTCAGCGCTTCGATGCCGATGATGCCGAAGAGATTTTCGGTCATTTGAAGCAGGCGGCGCGCACCATGGCAGGCCATGGAAACGTGATCTTCCTGGTTGGCGGAGGTCGGGGTCGAGTCGACCGAGGCCGGATGCGACATCTGCTTGTTTTCCGACATCAGCGCGGCGGAGGTCACTTCGGCGATCATCAGGCCGGAGTTCAGACCGGGCTTCTTCGCCAGGAAGGCCGGCAGGCCGTAGCTGAGCGCGGGGTCAACGAGCAGTGCGATACGGCGTTGCGCGATCGCGCCGATTTCGCAGACGGCGATGGCAATCTGATCGGCGGCGAAGGCGACGGGCTCGGCATGGAAATTGCCGCCGGAAACGACGGAATTGTCGGACAGCACGAGCGGATTGTCGGTGACCGCATTGGCTTCGATTTCAAGCGTGCGGCCGACAGAACGCAGGAGATCGAGGCAGGCGCCGTCGACCTGAGGCTGGCAGCGGATGCAATAAGGATCCTGCACGCGCTCGTCGCCCTCGATATGGCTCTCGCGGATTACCGAGCCAGCCAGCAAGCCGCGAAGGGCGGCGGCGGTATCGATCTGGCCCTTATGACCGCGCAGCGTATGGATATCCGGATGGAACGGGGCGGAAGAGCCCATGGCCGCATCCGTCGACATCGCGCCGGTAATGAGAGCGGCCTGGGCGGCACGATGGGCACGGAAGAGGCCGGCAAGCGCAAGCGCGGTCGAGACCTGCGTGCCGTTGATCAGCGCGAGGCCTTCCTTGGCGGCAAGCACGACCGGCTTCAAACCGGCCTTTTCGAGCGCTGCCGCGCCGGAGAGCTGCTCACCGGCATAGAAGGCCTCGCCATGACCCATCATGACAGCGGTCATATGCGCGAGCGGCGCCAGATCGCCGGAAGCGCCAACCGAACCCTTTTCGGGGATGACGGGCACGACGCCCTTTTCAAGCATGCCTTCGATCAGTCGTACCAGCTCCAGCCGAACGCCGGAGGCACCGCGACCGAGCGAAATGAGCTTCAGCGCCATGATGAGGCGAACGACGTTTTCAGGCAGCGGCTGCCCGACGCCGCAGCAATGCGAGAGGATGAGATTGCGCTGAAGTGTGGCGACATCGGCACTGTCGATCTTGATCGATGCCAGTTTGCCGAAGCCGGTATTGATGCCATAGACCGGCGCGTTGCCGGCAGCGATTTCGGCGATGCGGGCCGCGGCCTTGGCGATGCCCGCGTCGAAGGACGCCTCGAGCTTAGCCGGCTCACCGCTCCAATAGATCGTCGCCAGCTGTTGCAGCGAGACGGAACCCGAATGGAGAACGACAGTCATCGGTTGAACCTCTTTCCCTTGAAAACATGTGCATGGAGGGGATTGAAGCCGATGCGGTAGACGAGCTCCGCCAGGCTTTCGACATCCCAGATGGCAAAATCGGCCGACTTGCCGGCCTCGAGTGTGCCCGTTTCGGCGAGGAGACCAAGGGCGCGAGCGCCTTCGCGCGTCGCGCCGGCAATGCATTCCTCGACCGTCAGGCGGAAAAGGGTAGCAGCCATGTTCATGGTCAACAGCAGCGAGGTCAGCGGTGAGGTACCGGGATTGGAGTCCGTGGCGATGGCGATCGAAACGCCCGCATCACGCAGGGCCTGAACCGGCGGCTTCTGCTTCTCGTTGATGGCATAGAAGGCACCAGGCAGCAGCACGGCAACCGTGCCAGCCGCAGCCATCGCCTTGACGCCATCTTCATCGAGATATTCGACATGATCGGCTGAAAGTGCACCATAGGAGGCGGCAAGCTTGGCGCCACCGAGATTGGAAAGCTGTTCGGCATGCAGCTTCACCGGAATACCGAGCGATTTGGCAAGATCGAAGACGCGGGCGATTTCGCCCGTCGAAAAGGCAATCCCCTCGCAGAAGCCATCAACAGCATCGACAAGACCTTCGGAATGCGCCTGTTTCAGGCCGGGCAGCACGACATCAGTGATATAATCGCCATTGCGGCCCTTGTACTCCACCGGGGTCGCGTGCGCGCCGAGATAGGAGGTGATGACGCGAACTGGGCGAACTTCGCCGAGCTTGCGTGCGGCCCGCAGCATCTTCAACTCGGATTCAATGTTGAGGCCGTAGCCTGACTTCACTTCGATTGTCGTTACGCCTTCGGACAGCAGCGTGTCGAGGCGCGGCAAAGCGGTAGCAACAAGCTCGTCCACCGATAGCGCCCGCGTCGCGTTGACGGAGGAAACGATGCCGCCGCCGGCGCGGGCGATCTCTTCGTAGCTCGCGCCTTCCAGCCGCATCTCGAATTCACGGGCGCGATTGCCGCCATAGACGATGTGCGTATGGCAATCGACGAGGCCAGGGGTCACCCAGCGCCCTTCGAGATCGATGATTTCAGCGCCTGATATATCGGGCAAGTCGGCTTCATGGCCGGCGAAGATGATACGGCCGCCCCTGGTCAGGATCGCGCCTTTCTCGATCGCGCCGAGCCGGGCCTCACCCTCTTTCAAGGTCGCAAGGCGAGCATTGCGCCAGACACGACCTGCCGCGCCGTCTTTCTCGCCTTCTTCGGAAAAATTATTCCCACCCATCAGCTTTACGCCTTTCCTCATTGGCTCATAATGTATATACATAATCGAAAGGCTGACAAGAGGGATTTTGGACTCTGCGTCCGAAAGGAAAGGGTGAGACCATGACGACACTTCACGCACGCACGGCTTTGCTTGGCGACGGATGGCACGAGAATGTGCGGTTGACCCTCGAAGGCGGACGCATCGCCGAGATCACGACGGATGTTGCGCCTGAAGGCGGCGATGACAGGCAGGATGTTCTTGTTCCGGCGATGCCGAATCTGCACAGCCATGCCTTCCAGCGCGCCATGGCCGGCCTGGCCGAAGTCCGCGGCCCTGCAAACGACAGTTTCTGGAGCTGGCGCACGGTGATGTACAAGTTCGCTTTGTCGATGACCCCGGACCATGTCGAGGCCGTCGCAGCGCAGCTCTATATGGAAATGCTCGAAGCCGGCTTTTCCCGCGTCGGCGAGTTCCACTACCTGCATCACGACAAGGACGGCAGCCATTATGCCAATATCGCCGAACTGGCCGAGCGCATCGGCGCCGCCAGCACTGAGACCGGTATTGCGCTGACGCTGCTTCCTGTCTTCTACGCCCATTCCGGCTTCGGCGGCGCCGCTCCCATTGACGGCCAGCGCCGCTTCATCAATTCAATCGAGAGCTTCGAAGCCCTCATGGCCGGCTGCCGTACGGTCGCCAGCCGCCTCCCCGGCGCCGAACTCGGCATCGCACCGCACAGCCTGCGCGCCGTCACACCGGAAGAGCTGGCCAAACTCGTGCCGATCGCCGGCGATGGACCGATCCATATCCACGTCGCCGAGCAGGTGAAGGAAGTCGAAGACTGCATCGCCTGGTCGGGTGCCCGCCCAGTGCAATGGCTGCTCGACAACGCTCCTATGAACGAGCGCTGGTGCCTGATCCACGCCACGCACATGACCGAGGATGAAACCCGCCGCATGGCAAAGAGCGGTGCTATCGCCGGCCTTTGCCCCATAACCGAGGCTAATCTTGGCGACGGCGTTTTCGCTGCACCGCTCTTCCTCGAAGAAGGTGGTCGTTACGGTATTGGTTCGGATTCCAACATCCTGATTTCGGTGCCTGAGGAGTTGCGGCAGCTCGAATATTCGCAGCGCCTGGCGCTGCGTGCCCGCAACGTTATCGCCGAAACCGGCGGTTCGACCGCCCGCATGCTGTTCGACGGCGCTCTGGCTGGTGGTGGTGCGGCTCTGAAGGCACCAGCGGGCCTTGCCGTCGGCAACCATGCCGATATCGTTTCGCTCGATGTGAGTGCCGTGCCCTACCTCTCCGGCGACCGTATTCTGGATCACTGGACCTTCGCCGGCGGCGTCAAGGTCGATGGCGTATGGGCGCTGGGCCGCAAGCAAGTCGAAGGCGGTCAGCATATCAAGCGGGAGGCAATCTCTGCGCGATTCCGGCAGACGATGGCCGAGCTGATCGCTTAAAAACCGCTTTTCCTCCCCTAGATTGGCCTCTAAATAACCTGCGGGAGATCCCATGTCTCACACGGAACAGACGGACGGTATGACCACAGGCAAAGAGGCGACCCTCCATCAGCGCATCCTCAGCGATATCGAGGGCCGGATTGTCTCCGGCGCCTGGCCTCCAGGGCATCGCATTCCGTTCGAGATGGACCTGGCGGAGCACTATGACTGCTCGCGCATGACGGTGAACAAGGTGCTGACCCAGCTTGCCCGCGCCGGCCTGATCGAGCGGCGAAAGCGTTCGGGCAGTTTCGTCACGCATCCGCAGGCGCAATCCGCCGTACTTGAGATTCACGACATCAAGTCCGAGGTCCTGTCGCTCAACCTGCCCTATTCGCACCGACTGATAAAGCTTGCCGAACGGCGTGGACGGTCGGAGGACGCGCGCAGGCTGCAGTTCGTCGGCTCCATCCCCGTGATAGAGATCACCTGCATCCACTACGCCGGTCCGCGCCCCTTCTGCCTGGAAAATCGCGTCATCAATCTCGACGCGGTGCCGGAAGCAGCGACGGCAGATTTCGAGACATTGCCGCCGGGCCCTTGGCTGCTCAACCAGGTGCCATGGAGTACCGCCGAACATCAGATCCGCGCCATATCGGCCGAAGGCGACGCGGCCGTCAACCTCGATATTCAAAAAGGGACGGCATGCCTCGTCGTCGAACGGCGCACCTGGAGCGCCGCCGGCCCGATCACCCACGTTCGCCTCACCTATCCTGGTGATCGCCATAGCCTCGTGGCGCGCTTTACGCCGGCAAGCTGACCATTTCCCAGCCCCGCTTTAAGGACGCTGGGGCGAGTCTGTCGGCGGCGGAATGAGGCTGTCGGATTGACGGATAGGCTGGTGAGGATCGACCAGCAGGATACTGAGCGCAATCAGAACCAGTGCCAGAATCAGGAGGATTCCGATCAGAAGCGGACGAATCGCGGTCATTTCGTTCTCCAATCTCCCCAGCCCAGCGCCAAGCGCGATAGGGAATTCGAGATAACCGGCGCAGTCTAACGGTAAATGTTAAGCAATGCTTGATGTTCCGCGAAATAATAGGCCTTTTCCAGTAATTTCTGCCCACGCCGGACGAGACGACAATCTCACGCTTGTTTGAATGGCGAGTGATGGAAGCGCCGCATAGGATCGCGATGTAGATGGCTTCAAAGCCGTTCTTCGGCCTCCTGCCCCTCGTCCAACCTTCTTATCAAGCACGACCGGGGCATGGCTCGGCCGATATCTCAAGGGAGACTCCACCCATGGATCGCAAACGTCTGATCGCGGCTGCGCTGATGCTCTCCGTCGCCACGCTTGCCGCTTTTCAAAACGCCGAGGCCGCCGAGCGTGTAAAGGTGCGCGGCATCGTGGAAAGTCTCGATGGCGATACGCTCAAGGTCAAGTCCCGCGACGGCAAGGACATTACAGTTGCGCTGAAATCCGGCTGGAGCGTCGGTGGCGTCGTTAAGGCCGCGGTCAGCGACATCAAGCCCGGCGATTTCGTCGGCATCGCCTCGCAGCCGACCGATAGCGGCATCAATGGCGCGATCGAAGTCGTCATCTTCCCGGCTTCGATGAAAGGAACGGGCGAAGGCGACCGCCCCTGGGATTCAGCGCCGAATGGCTCGATGACCAATGCTACGGTCACCAATGCCGTGACCTCGGTCAGCGGCCCGACATTGACCCTCACCTACAAGGGCGGCGAACGCAAGATCAAGATCCCGGATGGAACGCCCGTCGTGACGCTGACATCAGCAACGAAAGCCGATCTGAAGCCCGGCTCCGGCGTCTTCATCACTGGCGAGCAAACCGGAGAGACCACAGTCTCCGCCAACCGGGTCGCCGTCGGTCTCAACGGCACGGTGCCGCCTATGTGATCGCTTCGAAAGCCGCGGGCAGCCGGGCAATCTTGAATTCGATCGCCAAAAGTAATACCTCTTTTCGAGAGGGTATTACCGAGGAAGAGATGAGCACGACCGTAACGGCAAAAGGACAGGTGACGATTCCCAAGGCCGTCCGCGACATGCTCGGGATCGGCCCCGGAAGCCAGGTTGATTTTCGCCTGATGTCCGATGGCAACATCGTCCTTGTCCCGGTGGATGCCCAGAAGCAGGCTAGCCGATTCAGCAAGTTCCGCGGCCATGCCGGCAAGGGTATGACCACGGATGAAATCATGGCTTTGACGCGCGGCCAAGATTGAGGTGATTTTCGTCGATTCCAACATATTGCTGGATATTATCACGAATGATCCGGTGTGGTACGGCTGGTCGCTCTCGCAACTCGACGCCGCAAGCTTTCTCGGCCCCTTATGCATCAATGATGTCGTATATGCCGAAATTTCTGTCCGTTACGACAGGATCGAAGATCTCGATTATATGCTTGCCGAAACCGGCCTCGACATAGTGCCGATCCCGCGGCCGGCACTTTTCCTCGCCGCTAAGATCTTCTCTCAATATAGAAAATCAGGTGGGACACGCAGCAGCGTCCTGCCTGATTTCTTTATTGGCGCCCATGCAGCTGTCAGCGGCCTGCCTTTGCTGACGCGCGATACGAAGCGCTTCCGGACCTATTTCAAATCGGTCACGCTCATCAGCCCTCAAGGAAACTGAGACGAGACGGAACAGGAAATCCTGTTCCGCCACATGCAGCATCACCTTAATTGCATCGTCCGACCTATGGTCGGGCCGCTGAGTTGCCGGTGATCCTGCTCGCCGAATGGCTTAGATCCGGCAACTCCTTTTTCCTCATCAATGTCGGCGAACGGCTCATACGCCCTCTCGTCGGCTCGATGCGATATGATGACGGCCGATAGTTATTCGCCCACATGCCGCATGGCGTCGGCCAGCGAAATGTCCGACTTGATTTCCCGCGTCGACATCGAGGTCACCGTATGCCGGACGCCCGGCAGCCGGTTCAGCTCCTGCCGCAACAGCCGGTCGAGAGCAGCCATGTCGGTCGCTAGGATATGGAGGAGATAATCGGCCTCCCCCGTCGTCGCATGGCAGCGCCAGATCAGCGGATGCCGGCGCACGGCAGCCTCGAAAGCATCGAAGCGCTCGACGTCGATGGAGACCTGCACGAAAGCCTCGAGGCCGAAGCCGAGGCGGGCGGGATCGAGAAGCGTCCTGTATCCGCGGATTACGCCAGCCTCCTCCAGCGCCTTCACCCGCTTCCAGCATGGCGTCTTGCTGAGGCCGGCGAGTTCGGCAAGTGTGGCAAACGAGATGCGGGCATCGGCCTCAAGGGCTCCGACGATCTTGTGATCCAAAGCGTCTAACTCCATCGTTCTCTCCACAGCGTCAATACTGTTCGATCGTACTCTATTTATGCGATTCTGGATGACAAATAGGAACAATGTTCAAGCCGAAATTTCGTATTCTGCAGAAAGAGCAAACATGCTTAGCGGCCGAGAGCCGGAACAAAGGGAACGAGGATGCAGAAGAAAGACTATTACGCGCGCATCGAAGCGCCCGAAATGCGCGACTACGGCGTCTACCTGCAGTGCGACAAGCTGCTGGCCTGTCAGAAGCCGTTGAACGGCATGGTCAACGGCGACGAACTGCAATTCCAGATCGTCCATCAGGTCGAAGAACTCTGGATGAAGCTGATGGCCTATACGCTGGTCGATGTCATTGCCTTCATGGAAGAGCACAACACGCATCGCGTCGTGACGCTCATGGGCCGCGTGCACCGGATCATGCGCATGATGACGACCCAGCTCGATCTTTTGGAAACCATGTCCCCGAAGGAATATCAGCAAATCCGCCTGCAGCTCGGCAATGGCAGCGGCCAGGAATCACCTGGCTTCGGGTTTCTGCTGCGTATGCCGCCGGATCTCTGGCACGCCTTCAAAGCGAACTATCTCGATGCCGCCGGCCTGACGGTCGAAGATATCTATGACGGCAAATACGATCACGGCGACAGCTATGTAGTCGCCGAAGCGCTGGTCGAATATGACGAACTGTTCCAGAAGTTCCGCGCCAATCACATCTATCTGATCCAGCGTTCCATCGGCCTCGGCTCGAAATCGTTGAAAGGCCGTCCCGTCGAGCTACTGCAGGCCGGCACGCGCCATCGCTTCTTCCCTGAACTATGGGATATTCGCCACGAAATGACAGATCGCTGGGGTGGCCAATATGGTGTCATCCGCGATTCCATCTCCAAGCACGACGCCGCCGACTAGGCGCTGAGCAAAGCCGGCATTCCGCCGCCCTCACCATGCGGCGGAAGCTTTCCGGGCGACACCCGGCTCTTGCGAGAACCCGCAGTCGCGCCTCCGCGCAGCAACCAACATCAAAGGCCGCTGCGATTTTGGTCCCTCATAGGCTTTCAGCTGATGATCGATGGCCGCACCGGCCGGCAGGAACGCGGCCGTCCGCCATAACGGTCCGGTCATCCCCATCCTTTCCTTATAGAACAAATCCTTCTGGTGGCTTCGACACCCGAGCCTCCCTTGGCGCTCGGCTCAAGGAGCCGGAACGCGCATTTTGATGCTACAAAATGCAAAAACTATGAAATATAGCCTATTGCATAAATTTGTTGCCTGGCATATTTGTTTAGTAACTCGCAATCCGATCCTCCCCGGAGCCACGTAAGCATGACGCAAATTCAGGAGGCCGCTGAGCAGCGGCGTGCATGGAAGTTCGCTGATTCCGTAGAGGATGCCCGTCCGAGCCTTCCCGAAGTCAATGCCACGGTTAAGGTTCCTCATGGCGGCAGCTGGATTCGGCGCCTGATGGCTTTCGTCGGTCCCGGCTACATGATCTCCGTCGGCTATATGGATCCCGGTAATTGGGCGACCGATCTCGCCGGCGGCGCACAGTTCGGCTATACGCTTCTCACTGTCATCATGCTGTCGAACCTGATGGCGATTCTGCTACAGGCGCTGTCGGCAAGGCTCGGCATCGCCACCGGCCGCGATCTCGCCCAAGCCTGTCGCGATCACTATCCGCGGCCGGTCAATCTGGCACTGTGGTTCGCCTGCGAGCTCGCCATCATCGCCTGCGATCTCGCCGAGGTTATCGGCACGGCGATCGCATTGCAGCTGCTCTTCGGAATTCCGCTGATCGGCGGCGCGCTGATCACCGCGCTCGACGCCTTTTTGTTGCTGCTGCTGATGAGCAAGGGCTTCCGCTACCTCGAAGCTTTCGTCATCGCGCTGCTGACCGTCATTGCCATCTGTTTCGCCATCCAGATCGCCGCGGCGGCACCGCCGGTGGCGGCGATTCTCCAAGGCTTTATCCCCTCGCCCGAAATCGTCACCAATCATGAGATGCTCTATATCGCCATGGGCATCATCGGCGCGACGGTGATGCCGCATAATCTCTACCTGCATTCCTCCATCGTGCAGACCCGCGCCTACAAGCGCACGGAAGAGGGTCGCCGCGATGCGATCAAATGGGCAACGATCGACAGCACCGTGGCCCTCATGCTGGCGCTCTTCGTCAATGCCGCGATCCTGATCGTCGCAGCCGCCGCCTTCCATACCAGCGGCCATTCCGATGTCGCCGAGATCGGTCAGGCCTACGAGCTGCTGTCGCCGCTGCTCGGCCTCGGCATCGCTTCGACGCTTTTTGCCGTCGCGCTGCTCGCCTCCGGCCTCAACTCCACCGTGACGGCGACGCTTGCCGGCCAGATCGTGATGGAAGGCTTTCTCCGGCTCAGGATTCCGCATTGGGCAAGACGGCTTTTGACGCGCGGCCTCGCAATTATTCCGGTTGTGTTTGTGACCGCTATTTATGGTGAAAAAGGCACTGCGAACCTGCTCGTGCTGAGCCAGGTCGTTCTCTCCATGCAACTGCCCTTTGCCGTCGTTCCACTGGTGCAATTCGTCACGAATCGCGAGAAAATGGGTAGTTTCGTCGTCTCTAGAAGCATCGCCATTCTATCCTGGATAGTTGCCGCGATCATCTTGGCGCTGAACTTCAAACTGCTCTACGACACCATCTTCGGTTGACGAATCATCTTGAACGCGCGAATCTCGCCCTGTGGACGATCACGGCAGTTAACTGACTCGTAATATTTGCCTAGATTTTGCCATGATTTGCCCTAGTTTGGGCCCACCGCAATCTGCAGGGTTCCTCACTTCATGGCCGAAAGTCCATTGCGCGTTCAATTTCCTGCAGAGGCTGCGATTCAGGCGCGGCCGCATCACGATTTTCATATTCCATTTCTGCCGCGCTCCGCCCATCTTCGCCACCTGATCGTCATCGGTCTCGCAGGCACTGCGTCCTTCGGCCTGCTCGCCACCGTGCTCTATCCCTTGCTGGCGCGTCACACGATCGAGCGGGCAACGCCGGTGGGCACGGCCCAGCTCGCGCGCCCTCAGCCAGCCATGCGCAAGGCCAGCCGGCTGGCCGCAAAACAGCGTTTCGACGGCGCCCGCTTTGCGCAGGTGGCCGAAAAATTATCCAGTGGTGAAACCCGCATCTTCACCTATCATCGCACGACGCTGGTCTTCAAATCCGACGAAGCTGCTCTGGCGCGTGACGGCGGCCTCGACATCAACACCTCCTATGGCGAGGAGCGCGCTGACAATGTGGCATTTTCGCCGCCTTCACTTTCCGATATCCGCCACGGCATCTATCCGCAGACCACGCATTATGATGCCGTGCGCCGCTCTCGCTTTCCGGTTCGCGGCGTGCCGCTGAATGTCAGCGTATCGCGCGCAACGACCGGCGAAGCCGGCCGCGAGTTTCACAGGCTCGTATCCATGCCGAAGGACAAGCAGGATCTGCAGGACATCCTGGCGTCTGCGGGCCTCGGCAGCGACGCCGGCGACGAGCTGCAGCGCGCCTTGGAGACCGATACCGTTTCCCCCGGCGACAGCCTGGAACTGCTGCTTGAGAAAAAAGGCCCCAATGCCCGCCCGAAGCTGATCATGGCCCGCCTCAGCGGCGAAAAGACGCCGGAGCGCGTCGTTGCCCGCGACGATGCCAACGGCTTCGTCCCGGTGGCCGATGACAGGCTGTTTTCGATGCTCTACAGCGAAAGCCAGGCCGATGCTCCATCCTCGACGGAGGTTGCCGCGGTCGATTTGAAGGGTGTCGACGAGAGCGACGAGCGGGCAGTCAGCAACAAGCTCGAAAGAGCCGGCCTGACCAAGGAATATGCCTCGCAGCTCATCAAGCTCGCCAAGGCCAAGGGCATCTCGCTCACCAGCATCGACGATGCTCCCGACAGCGTCGACCTGCTCTTCCGCAAGGCGGAAGACGGCCGGACCGAACTTATGTTCATCGAATTCCATGCCGACGGCGACACGCATCGTTTCTATCTGCATAAGAATGAAGGCGAAGGCCCCTCGGAATTCTACGACGAGAGCGGCCACTCGATCGCGAAATCGCTCGTGCACCGACCCGTGCCGAATGGCACGCTTGGTGACGGCTTTGCCTGGCGAATCCACCCCATCCTGGGTGTGAAGAAATTCCACAATGGCGTCGATTTCCGTGCGCCGATGGGAAGCCCCATCCAGGCCGCCGGCGACGGCGTCGTCGAGAAAATCTCCTGGGAAACGGGCTACGGCAAATATGTCCGCATCCGCCACGACGGCGGCTACGAAACCACCTATGCCCATATTTCGGCAACGCCATCGGATCTGCGCGTCGGCCAGCGCGTCACCCAGGGCCAGGTCATCGCCTATGTCGGCTCGACGGGCTACTCCACCGGCCCGCACCTCTATTACGAGCTGCGCGTCAACGGCCGTTACGAAAACCCGCTGACAGCGCAATTGCCCGCTGGCACCAATCTGACCGGCAAGTCCCTCGACAGCCTGCGCTCGCAGGTCAACCATGTCGAGAACATCATGAGCTATCTCGACGTTCCGCCGGCCCGTGAAAATCCGCCCGCCCCATTCGCCAATTTCGAGCAAGGCCCAAGCTTCGGGCCGAATTCAGGCCCGGACTTCGGACCGAACTTGGGATCGGGCTTTGGGCCGAGCCATTTCGGCGCACCGTCTCCATAGGCCGGCCAGACATCCGCACAAACCTCCTTCCCGATCCTTGCAGGCCCGATTCCCGCGGGCAGCAATGGCGCCTCGATGCCGAATGCGATAACAATCCTTCTGTGTTTCGCCATGGAGAAGATATCGCCGCGCACTATCTGACGCGATGCCGATATCATCGTGGCACCCTGCAAGGAGCAGAAATTGGCGCGCAAGCCGTTGCCGGAACCAAAGCCTATGCCGCCGAATGAAAGCCGGCGGCTGCGCGCCGATGCGCGGCGCAATTATGACAAGCTGATCGAAGTTGCAGCACAAGCCTTCGCCAGCCACGGCACCGCCGCCTCCCTGGAAGACATAGCTCGCCGCGCAGATGTCGGGATCGGCACGCTCTATCGACATTTTCCGAGCCGGGAACATCTGGTGGAAGCGGTTTATCGTCATGAGGTCGAAGCGCTGTGCGCTGCCGCAGAAGAGCTTTCGCGCGAGCGCGCGCCGGATGAAGCTCTAGAAGAGTGGATGAACCGCTTCGTCGGTTACATCGCAACGAAACGCGGCATGGCCGACAGCCTGCGCATCCTTCTCAGCAGCAATTCCAAGCTCTTCACCGACAGTTACGGCCAAGTGCCCATCGTCCTCGCAAGCCTGATCGACCGCGCCGTCGCCGCCGGTACGATCCGCACCGATGTCGATAGTACCGATGTGCTGCAGGCATTGTCCGGCACCTATTCCATGCCCAATTCGCCGGAATGGTATGAGCGGTCCCGCCGTCTCGTACGTCTGCTGATGGATGGATTGCGCTGGGGTGCCCCGAAAACACGAGTGTCGCAAAAGACCTGATAATCGGCAGGACGCTTCCTATATCCCTTTGAAGTGAGATCGTCAGGTGAATCTGGTTCTGCCGCAGCTTATGTGGCTGGCCCCTCACCCTAGCCCTCTCCCCGCTAGCGGGGAGAGGGGACGACAGCGCAAAACAACACGCTGCTCCATTGGGGCGGAAGCGCCTTAATCACCAAAGCCCCCTCTCCCCGCGATGCGGGGAGAGGGTTGGGGTGAGGGGCCATGCACGAAGCTGCGGCAGAACCAAACTCTGCTGACTATTGCCAAGCTGAGGAGAGCAAGAATGTCCGAAAGACCCATTAAAATCCCCGGTCCGGATCATCCAATCACGATCGAGGACAAGCGGGCCCATGTCATCGTCTCCGTCGCCGGCAAGGTTGTCGTCGATACGCATGAGGCGTTGTCGCTCAAGGAAGCGTCCTATCCGGCCGTCATCTATATCCCGCGCAAGGATGTCGATATGTCGTTGCTGGAAAGGACCAGCCACGAAACCTACTGCCCCTACAAGGGCGAATGCTCCTATTACAGCATTCCGGCCGGCGGCGAGCGCTCGGTGAACGCCATATGGACTTACGAAAATCCCTATGCATCCGTCAGCCGGATCAAAGATTACATGGCCTTCTATCCCGATCGCGTCGATTCCATCGATGTGAGAACTTAAAGAGCCAGGCCGCTCGCGGCGTCGAAGACATAGACCTGCTCCGGGTTCACCGAGACATTCAGCGGCTGCCCATAGCGCACCGGTGCTTCGCCATCGACAACGGCCGTCACCTGCTCTCCAGCAAGATCGAAGAGCACATGCGTCTGAGCGCCTGTCGGCTCCACGAGCAAGGTTTGACCCATAAGTGGCGAACCGCCGCTGGCAAGGCTGAGATGCTCGGGCCTGAGACCGATCTTCACGCTCTGGCCAGCCTTCACCTTGCGCTCCCCGGCGATGCGGATCGGCGTGCTGTCCTTCAGCCGCACGGCCGGCGAGCCCTCGACGCCCTCGACTACGCCGTCGAGGAAATTCATGGCCGGCGAGCCGATGAAGCCGGCGACGAAGAGATTGGCTGGCTTGCGATAAAGCTCGATCGGTGTGCCCTGCTGCTCGATCTTACCCTGGTTCAGCACCACGATGCGGTCGGCAAGCGTCATGGCCTCGATCTGATCGTGGGTGACATAGATCGAAGTGGTCTGCACCTTCTGATGCAGCGCCTTGATTTCCGACCGCATCTGCACGCGTAGCTTCGCGTCGAGGTTGGAAAGCGGCTCGTCGAACAGGAAGACGGCCGGGTTGCGCACGATGGCGCGGCCCATGGCGACACGCTGGCGCTGACCACCGGAAAGCTGCGCCGGCTTGCGGTCGAGCAGCTTTGTGAGATCGAGCATGCGCGCCGCTTCATTGACCCGTTGTTCGATTACCGGCTTGATCTCGCCCGAGAGTTTCAGGTTGAAGCCCATATTCTCGGCGACCGTCATGTGCGGATAGAGCGCATAGGATTGGAAGACCATGGCGATGTTGCGCTCGCGCGGCGTCATGGCGTTGACCACCTGACCGCCGATCGACACGTCGCCATCGGTGATTTCCTCCAACCCGGCGATCATCCGCAGAAGCGTGGACTTGCCGCAGCCGGAGGGGCCGACGAGCGCGATGAACTCGCCGTCCTCGATTGAAAGCGAGATATCGTGGATGACGGTCAGCGCCCCATAGGCCTTGTGGATGTTGTGCAGTTCGACGGATGCCATGTTGTTTGTGCTCCGATGAAAGCAATTCCAGGAAAAGTGTGTAGCGGTTTTTCGTCCGGAATTGCTAAAACAAAGAGATAGAGCGGTTCAGAGTTTCCGTGAAAAGCTGAGCCGCTCCAGGCTCAGGATTTCACGGCGCCGGCGGTAAGGCCGGCGATGATGTGCTTCTGCGCCAGGAAGAAGACGATGACGGTGGGCAGGATGGTCAGCGTGATGAAGGCGAGCACCAGCTCCCATTCCGTGCCGAATTCGCCGCTATAGACCATCATGCCGAGCGGCCAGGGATAGATCGAATCCGAGTTCAGCATGATCAGCGGCAGGATGTAGCTGTTCCAGCTGCCGACGAAGGAGATGATGCTGACGGTCGCGATGATCGGCCGCGAAAGCGGCAGCGAGATATGCCAGAAGAAGCGGATATAGCCGCAACCGTCGACAAAGGCCGCCTGGAACAATTCTTCCGGAAGGTTTCGAAAATAGTTCCGGAAGAGCAGGATGCTCATGCCGAGGCCGAACGCCACCTGCGGCAGCACCACGCCCCAATAGGTGTTGAGCAGGCCGAGATCGCGGATTCGGATGAAGAGCGGCAGGATGGCTGTGGCGGCCGGAAACATCAGACCGATGAGAAAATAGTTCAGCAGGAAGTTCGAGCCGAAGAATTTCACATGCGCGAAGGCGAAGGCCGCCATGGCCGATACCGACAGTGTCAGGAACACGGTGAGAACGGCGATGATCAGCGAATTCATCATCTGCCGCCAGTAGCGGTCGCCGAACAGAATGCCGGTGTAATTCTCGAAATGCCACTCGGCCGGCAAGCCGAAGGGATTGGTACGGAGATCGCCGAGGGTCTTGAAGCCGCCGAGCGCGGTCGTCAGCAGCGGGATCAGCACGATCGCGGCAATGATGGTCAGCGACACATAGAGATAGATCTTCGTGCCGGTGGTCAGTCGAACGGATGAGGCCAGATCAGTCATTGCGCATAAATATCCGTTTGTAGCCGAAGGCGAGGGTGACGCAGATCACGAACAGCACGACGCCGACGGCGCTGCCGAGGCCGACCTGCATGCGGGTGACGCCGAAATTGTAGAGGAAGGTCACCATCGTCTGGGTCGAGTTGAACGGGCCGCCGCCGGTGAGCGGCATGATCATATCGAAGAGCTGCAGCGAACCGACGACCGCGAAGAAGACGGAAAGACGCAGTGTCGAGCCGAGCAGCGGCAGCGTCACGTAGCGGAACTTCTGCCAGCCGGTGGCGCCGTCGATCTCGGCTGCCTCGAGCACACTCTTGTCTAGGGATTGCATGCCAGCGATGAACAGCATCATGTGGAAGCCGAAATATTTCCACACGATCACGCCGAGCACGGCATACATCGCCAGGTCCTTGTCGGCGAGCACATAGGGCGTCGGCGTTCCGAGGAAATGCGCGATCGCGGCAAACAGGCCGTAATCGCCGTCATAGACGAAGCGCCAGATCAGGCCTGCGGCCACTTCGGCCAGCACATAGGGCAGAAAGAAGATTAGCCGGAAGAGCACGACGCCGCGAATGCGGTGCGCCAGCATCGTCGCGAGCCAAATGGCAAGCGGCACCTGGACCGCAATCGACACGACGATGATCAAAGCATTGTTCTTCAGCGACGTCAGGAAAGCGCCGTTCTTGAAGAGAACCTGGAAATTGCGCAGCCCCACGAACTCGGTCGGCGGACCATAGCCGTTCCAGCGATAGAGGCTGTACCAGGCCGCTTCCCCCATCGGCAGGATGACGAAGATGGTGAAAAGCAGAAGAGCGGGCGGCAGGAACAGCAGGATAACGGGCAAGCGGCCCCGCGCGGCCGGCGATTTTCGCTTCGCAGCCGGTTTCGCTCTCGCGACGGGAGGCATGGCGGTCGTGGCGCTGACATCGGTCATGGACAGTCTCGACGATTGCAGTTCGGAAAAAACCGGCGCCGGCACAAGGGAGAGGCCGGCGCCAGAGGGCACTAGAGCTGGTCCTGCTCGAAGGCGTCCTGGACCTGCTGCGCGCCATCCTTCGGCGAAATCTGGCCGGAGACGATGCCGACAGCCACATCGTTGACGACGCGGCCAACCGAGGGGCCAAGATCCTGGTCGAAGAAGTTCTGGTGCCAGGTCGAATGCGCCAGCTGGTCGGCTGCTTCATGCATCAGCGGACCTTTCACGCCATCTTCGGCGCCGACGGCGACCGGGATGATCATGCCGGCCTGCGCCATGGTGCGCTCGTTTTCGACATTGGTGAGATAAGCGAGGAAGTCGAGTGCCTCGGGCGGGGCCTTCTTGGTGACGGCCCAGCCATTGAGGCCGCCGAGCGTATCTGTGGGAAGGCCGGCGCCGCCGGTCACGGCTGGGAAGGCGAAGCGGCCGATATTGTCATCCTCCAGGCCCTTGCCGTCGCCGGAATTGGTGCGCTGGTTGGCAACCGTATTTTCGAAGCCGAGGATCATCGCAGCCTTGCCGTCGCCGAAGACGCCGAGCGCCTGCGGCCAGGTGGTACCGAGATAACCGGGCTGGAAGGGCTCGAGCTTGCCGAGCTCGGCAAGCTGCTCGCCGGCCTTGATGATCGCCGGATCGTTGAAACCGTTGCCCTTGCCGTTCTTGGCATCGTTGAAGACCTGCTGGCCGCCGTCGCGCATCACCAGATAGCTCCAGTAGAAATGGATCGGCCACTTCTCGCCGCCGCCGCCGGCGATCGGCGCTATACCGGCAGCCTTGATCTTCTTGACCGCGGCCAGATAATCGTCCCAGGTCTTGATGGCGCTCGCATCGACGCCGGCCTTGGCGAACAAGGCCTTGTTATAGAAGAAGGAAACCGTGCCGAGCTTATAGGGTACGGCGCTGATCTTGTTATCGAAGGTCAGGCCCTTGACGGCTGCCTGATTGTAGCTCTTCAGCCAGGCGCCATCCTTGGCGTTCATCGCCGCGGTCAGGTCGAGCAGCGTGCCGGTCTGCTGCTGCTGCTTCAAGACGCCACCGCCCCAGCTGAAGAAGAAATCGGGAGCGTCCTTCGATTGCAGGAGCGTCGGCAGCTTCGCCTTGAAGGCTTCATTGGCCAGGAACTGCATCTCGATCTTCGTGCCGGGATGCTTGGCCTCATATTGATCCGCGATCTTGCGCCAGACCGCGACATAGTTCGGATCGGTTTCCAGATGCAGCCATTTGACAACGGTGTCGGCGGCAGCGCCCGTCGCGCCGGCGAGAATCGCCAGGCCGGTCGTAGCGGCGACAGCGGCAATGCGAAGGGCTTTGACCCCACGTAGATGGATCATGATTTTCTCCTCCCAAGGGAACCAAGAGCCTCAAATATTTTTTCCCTTATGCGGAATAATTCAACGGAGCTTTGCCCAAATGTCAACCGCCATCGCTAAATTTTCGGCAGATCACTGCGAAATGGCTTGACATTAGGCAATGGCCATAGGCTATTTAATTCGCATTCCGTTAAAAATACCAGGCCGCAGCCGAGCGGGTCCGTCATTCGGCGCCATTCTCATGAAAACAGCAGATCCCGAGCTTATGCGGGCGATAAACCGCTTCAACGTGCTGGATACGATCCGGCGGGCGGGCTCCATCGCACGTATCGAAATCAGCGACCGCACCCAGCTTTCGACGACCACAGTCTCTGCAATCACGGCCTCGCTGCTGGATGACGGGCTGATCCTGGCCCGCACCGAAGGCGACCTGCGCGAGGCGGCCAGCCGCGGCCGGCCCCGCGTCATGCTGGAGCTCAACCCGGATGCCGCGCGCGTCGTCGGCGCGAAAATCGCCGCCAATCGCATGGTTTTCGTCGTGACGGACTTCTGCGGCGAGGTTCTTTCGACGCTGACACTGGCGCTGCGTGTCGACCGGCAGCCGATCGGCGTCATTGCCGATCTCCTGGAGGATGGCGTGCGGCGCTGCGTTGTCGATGCCAATCTGGCGCTCGACGAGGTCGACTCCGTCTGCCTTGGCCTGCCTGGCGTCGTCGAGCACCGCACCGGCCATATCCGTACCAGCCCGATCTTCCGCGAGACGGGCGTCGATTTCGCCAAGGAAATGTCGGAGCGGCTGGGCGTGACCACCATCGTCGAAAGCGATGCGCATGCCATCACGCTGGCGCATCACTGGTTCGGCAAGGCAAGAGATCTGGACGACATGGTTCTCGTGTCGCTGGAACAGACGTTGGGGCTCGGCGTGCTGCATGGCGGCCAGCTCTTTCGCGGCGCCGGCGGCCTCAGCCACAATCTCGGCGATCTCGTTCTCGGCACGGGTCCACAAGGCATCATTCGTCTGGCAAGCCTTGCCGGCGAAAGCGCCATTCTCGGCGACCAGCCGAGCGGCCGTTTTGCCGAAGCCATTCGCCTCGGCCGCGGAATGGCGCATGCCAAGACGCTGATCGATGCCGAGGATATCTCGCTGATCAATGCTGCCATCCGCGCCGGCGAGGCATGCGGCATGGCGCTCGCCAACATCGTCACGTTGTTTGCCCCGCCGCGCGTCATTCTTGTGGGATCGAGCCTGGCGCTCGGCCAGCCCTTTCTCGACAGCCTGCGGGAGGCCTATTCGCTGGCCATCCCGCCATCGATCAGGGGCGTGACCGAACTCGTCTTCGACCAGTCGACCGACGAGACCTGGGCGCAAGGCGCCGCCGTCGTGGCACTGCGCGAACTCTACGAATCGCCCTGGGGAACAACGGGACCGGCACCGGCTCTCTGATCCCGGAGCAGTTCCAGGAAAAGTGCGTAGCGGTTTTCCGTCCGGAATTGCGTCGAAACAATAGAATAGAGCGGTTCAGCAGCTCCGTGAAACGCTGAACCGCTCCAGGACAGCAAAGACAATTTACTTGGAGGAAATCTATGAACAAGGTCGGCATCGGCATCATCGGCTGCGGAAATATTTCCGGCGCCTATCTCACCGCCATGAAATCCTTTCCCATTCTCGACATCAAAGGCGTTGCCGACCTCAATCGCGAGCTCGCCGAGGCAAAAGCCATCGAATTCGGTCTGAAGGCGGTCGACATCGCCGACCTGCTGGCGGACCCATCGATCGAGATCATCGTCAACTTGACCATTCCGAAGGCGCATGTCGCCGTCGGTCTGCAGGCGCTGGATGCCGGCAAGCACACCTATTCGGAAAAGCCGCTCGGCATCAATTTCGCCGAAGGCAAGAAACTCGCGGATGCCGCAGCCGCCAAGGGTCTGCGCATCGGCGCCGCCCCCGATACCTTCCTCGGCGGCGGCCATCAGACGGCGCGTGCCATCATCGACGAGGGCGCGATCGGCATCCCGGTCGGCGGCACCGCCACCTTCATGTGCCCCGGCCATGAACGCTGGCATCCGAATCCGGCTTTCTACTATGAAGTCGGCGGCGGCCCGATGCTCGATATGGGTCCCTATTACATCACCGATCTGGTCAACCTGCTTGGCCCCGTCTCGCAGGTCGCAGGCTTTACCGTGGCGCCGCGCAAGGAACGCATCATCACCAGCGAGCCACGCAATGGCGAGCACATCCCCGTGCATGTGCCGACGCATGTTGCCGGCGTCATGGCCTTTGTGAGTGGCGCCGTCGTCCAGATCGGCATGAGCTTCGATGTCGCCGGCCACAAGCATGTGCCGCTCGAAGTCTACGGCACCGAAGGCACGCTGATCGTGCCCGACCCCAACCGTTTCGGCGGCCCGGTGGAGTTTCTAAAGAAGGGCGGCGAATTTGCCGAGCGCGAGATCACCGCGCCCTATGCCGACGGCAATTACCGTTCGCTCGGTGTCGCCGACATGGCGCATGCCATCCGCTCGAACCGTCCGCACCGCGCCAATGGCAGTCTGGCGCTGCATGTGCTCGAAGTCATGGAAGCCTTCCAGACGGCTTCCGATACGGGCCGCACGGTCGCCATCACGACGCAAACGGAGCGTCCGGCCCCTCTGTCCGAATCCCTGGTGGATGGGCAGATCGGCCGCTAACCAAGTAATTTCAGGAGAATTATCATGCGTGAAGCACTTATCGTCTGGGGCGGCTGGAGCGGCCACGAACCGCAGGAATGCGCCCATATCATCCGGGACATGCTGGAAGAGGACGGCTTCAAGGTCTATCTCGAAAACAGCACCGAGGCCTTCGCCGACCCCTCGATCCACGATCTCAGCCTGATCGTGCCGATCGTCACCATGTCGAAGATCGAAAAGGAAGAGGTGAAGAACCTCGCGGATGCGATCGAAAGCGGCGTTGGCATAGCCGGCTATCATGGCGGCGCTGGCGATAGTTTCCGCGAAAGCGTCGAATATCAGTTCATCATCGGCGGCCAGTGGGTCGCCCATCCCGGCAACATCATCGACTATACGGTCAATATCACGCGCCCGGACGATCCGATCATGGAGGGGATCACCGATTTCCCCTACACGTCGGAGCAATATTACATGCATGTCGACCCCTCGAACGAGGTGCTGGCGACCACCACCTTCACCGGCGATCATGCCTATTGGATCGATGGCGTCGTCATGCCGGTCGCCTGGAAGCGCAAATACGGCAAGGGCCGCGTCTTCTATTCCTCGCTCGGCCACCAGGCCAAGGAATTCGACGTGCCGCAGATGAAGACCATCTTCCGTCGCGGCGCCAACTGGGCGGCGCGCTAAGCTCTGTCTATTGCGAAAATCACCGCCCCTCATAATGCTTGAGGGGCGGTTCTGCGTCCGCCATCCCGATGATGGCGGTCGCGCGCACGGCGGTTTTCATCGTTTCGAGCAATGACGAGCAGGCGGGACAGACCGCCGCGAACGGAGCTTGGGCAGGGGCTCCATCCCGCGTCCTGCAATCAGCTATCAACCGTCCTTATCTCACCTCGACGTAGCAGATCCTGCCTCGCATTGCGTGCCAGGCTTCACTCCCCATTTTGATCGTGCGACTATCAGCACGGGCGACCAAGCTCCGTTCAGCCCCAATGCGCGTGGACGCATCGAAAGGTGCGTCAGCCTTCATTTGCAATTCCGATCAATTGCTTACCAGATTGATAATAAATCGCTAAAACATGCCTGAGACGGGATTTATGAAGCGAAACTGAAACGCGGTCAGTTTTCGTTTGACATTCCTTTATCTTCATTTATCGTCATTCTTGTTTCGGTTTTCGCGTGAGGGATGCAAATCGAAACAGGGGGAGGAATAATTGTCCGAACATCAGATCGATACGGAAAACGGCATGGTTGGCGGCATCGGCCGCATGGCCACTGACGTCGCCTGGCGCAATCCTCGCCGGCGCGACGGTTCCGCGGGCAGATCGGCGCAATCCACTTCCGAACAATCATAATCTCAGCAGCAGGCGCCGTCCGGCAACGACAGGACGGTTTGGTCTCTTCGCAATCCTCGCGGCAGCATTGACATGCGGCGCATGGAAGGAATCTATCGTGCTTGAACTCAGGGGCGTATCGAAGTCTGTCGGCGGCGAAACGCATATCGCGGAAACAAATCTGACGCTGCAGCGCGGCACGCTGAATGTGCTGCTGGGGCCGACGCTGTCGGGCAAGACGTCGCTGATGCGGCTGATGGCCGGGCTCGACAAGCCGACCACGGGCACAATCCATGTCGATGGCAAGGATGTCACCGGCCTGCCGGTGCAGCGCCGCAACGTCGCCATGGTCTACCAGCAATTCATCAACTATCCCGCGATGACCGTATACGACAATATCGCCTCGCCGATGCGGTTGAGCGGCAAAAGCGCGGCGTCCATCGACAAGGAAGTAAAAAAGGCAGCCGATCTTTTGCGGCTTGGTCCTTTTCTTGATCGCCTCCCCTTGAGCCTTTCCGGTGGCCAGCAGCAGCGCACGGCGCTCGCCCGCGCCATCGTGAAAAATGCCGGGCTGGTGCTGCTCGACGAGCCTCTCGCCAATCTCGATTACAAACTGCGCGAGGAACTACGTGCCGAATTGCCGAAGATCTTCGCCGAATCCGGCGCGATCTTCGTCTACGCCACCACCGAGCCCTCCGAAGCGCTGCTTCTCGGCGGCAATACCGCGACCCTGGCGGAAGGCCGCATCACGCAATTCGGATCGACGATCGATGTCTTCCGCAATCCCCATGACTTGATTACCGCGACCACTTTTGCCGATCCGCCGCTGAACACGATGACGCTCGACAAGCGCGGCCGGGAGTTCGTGCTCGACAGCAACATCCGCCTGCCGGTACCGAGGGGTTTGGAAGACCGGCCGGATGGCCGCTACACGATCGCCTTCCAGCCCCATCATCTCGCGCTTGCGCCGCAGACGCCGGAGGCCGTCGCCGCTCCGGCACGGGTGATGGTGACCGAGATCACCGGCTCGGAGAGCTTCATCCATATCGATTTTGCCGGCCGGCGCTGGGTGATGCTGACGCAGGGCGTGCAGGATATCGATGTCGACGATGCGATCGATGTCTATATCGACCCGCGCCACATCATGGTCTTCGACACCGATGGCGCCGCCGTCACTCCCGCCCTGCAACAAGCCGCCTGAGGAGAGACCATGGCCCGCATCGATCTTGACCACATCCGGCACGCCTACAATGATCACCCGAAATCCGATGCCGATTACGCGCTGAAGGAAGTCAACCACAGCTGGGAAGATGGCAGCGCCTATGCGCTGCTCGGCCCCTCCGGCTGCGGCAAGACCACGCTTCTCAACATCGTCTCAGGCCTGGTGCAGGCCTCCCAGGGCCGCATCCTGTTCGACGGCAAGGACGTGACCCGGCTGTCGACCCAGGAGCGCAACATTGCGCAGGTTTTCCAGTTCCCGGTCGTCTACGACACGATGACCGTCTACGACAATCTCGCCTTCCCGCTGCGCAACCGGCACGTTCCGGAAGCAGAGGTCAAGCGCAAGGTCGATGAGATCATCGAGATGATCGGCCTTTCGGACAGCGCCCACCGCAAGGCGCGCGGCCTGACGGCCGACGCCAAGCAGAAGATCTCGCTCGGCCGCGGTCTCGTGCGCTCCGATGTCAACGCCATCCTCTTCGACGAGCCGCTGACCGTCATCGACCCGCACATGAAGTGGGTGCTGCGCTCGCAGCTGAAGCAGCTGCACCGCCGCTTCGGCTTCACCATGGTCTATGTCACCCACGACCAGACGGAGGCGCTGACCTTCGCCGACAAGGTGGTGGTCATGTACAATGGCGAAGTGGTGCAGATCGGCACGCCGAACGATCTCTTCGAGCGCCCGCGCCATACTTTCGTCGGTTATTTCATCGGTTCGCCCGGCATGAACGTCATGCCTGTCGAAATCGAAGGCAGCAGCGCGCGCATCGGCCACCGCACGATCGCGCTTCCCGGCGCGCCGAAGGAAAAGCAGACCGGCCGTTCCGAACTCGGCATTCGCCCCGAATTCGTCCGCATCGGCCGCGAAGGCATGCCCGCCACCGTCACCAAGGTCGAGGATCTCGGCCGCCGCAAGGTGGTCCGCGCCAAGCTCGACGGCCAGGACATCGTCGCTGTCATCGGCGAGGACCAGACGGTGCCGGCCGAGCCGCACATCGCCTTCGATCCGGCCGGGATCAATATCTACGCCGACTCCTGGCGCATCGAGATGGGAGCCTGAGATGGACAAGACCTGGAACAACAAAGCCTGGTTCATGCTCATTCCGGTTCTGCTGCTGGTCGGCTTTTCCGCCGTCATTCCGCTGATGACGGTCGTGAACTATTCGGTGCAGGACACCTTCGGCAACAACGTCTTCTTTTGGGCGGGCACCCAGTGGTTCGAAGAAATTCTTCGGTCCGGCCGTTTCTGGGATTCGATGATCCGCAACCTGATCTTCTCCTTCGTCATTCTCGCGATCGAAGTGCCGCTCGGCATCTTCATCGCGCTTAACATGCCGAAGAAGGGCATCGGCGTTCCCGTCTGCCTCGTGCTGATGGCCTTGCCTCTGCTTATCCCGTGGAACGTCGTTGGCACGATCTGGCAGGTCTTCGGCCGCAGTGACATCGGGCTGATGGGCTACGTCCTCGTCAATCTCGGCATCGACTACAATTACGTCTCCGATCCGGCCGACGCCTGGGCGACGATCATCATCATGGACGTCTGGCATTGGACAAGCCTCGTCGTGCTGCTCTGCTATGCCGGCCTCGCCTCGATTCCCGACGCCTTCTACCAGGCCGCCAAGATCGACGGCGCGTCGCGCTGGTCCGTCTTCCGTTACATCCAGCTGCCGAAGATGAACCGCGTGCTGCTGATCGCCGTGCTGCTGCGCTTCATGGACAGTTTCATGATCTATACCGAACCCTTCGTCGTCACAGGCGGCGGCCCCGGCAACTCCACGACCTTCCTGTCGATCGATCTTGTGAAGATGGCACTCGGCCAGTTCGACCTCGGCCCGGCCGCGGCCATGTCGCTGGTCTACTTCCTGATCGTGCTGCTCTTGTCCTGGGTCTTTTATACCGTCATGACCAATTACGATGCGGGAGCAAGCCGATGAGCGGCAAACCCCTTTCCACCACGGCCGATAACGCCACCATGCACAAGCTGGCCGCCTCCGACGCAGCCGCAAATGCGACTGTTGCGACGGGCACCCAGGTTGCCCGCCGTCACGGCGAAAAAGGCCGATGGTCCTGGCTTGTGCCGACGATCTACATCATCTTCCTGCTCCTGCCGATCTACTGGCTCGTCAACATGAGCTTCAAGACCAACGAGGAAATCATCGGAGGCCTGACGCTCTATCCGCACCAGCCGACGCTGCGCAACTACGCGATCATTTTCACCGATCCGTCCTGGTACAAGGGCTATATCAACTCCATCACCTATGTCGTCATGAACATGGTGATCTCGGTCGTCTGCGCGCTTCCCGCGGCCTACGCCTTCTCGCGCTACCGCTTCCTCGGCGACAAGCATGTGTTCTTCTGGCTGCTGACGAACCGCATGGCACCGCCGGCGGTCTTTGCGCTCCCCTTCTTCCAGCTCTATTCGGCCTTCGGCCTGATCGATACTCATATCGCCGTGGCGCTGGCGCACTGCCTGTTCAATGTACCGCTGGCGGTCTGGATCCTCGAAGGCTTCATGTCCGGCGTGCCAAAGGAAATCGATGAAACCGCTTATATCGACGGCTATTCATTCCCGCGCTTCTTCATCAAGATCTTCATTCCCCTGATCGCAAGCGGCATCGGCGTTGCTGCCTTCTTCTGCTTCATGTTCTCCTGGGTAGAACTGCTGATCGCCCGCACGCTGACGACGACCGATGCCAAGCCGATCGCCGCCATCATGACACGCACGGTCTCGGCCGCCGGCATGGACTGGGGCCTGCTTGCCGCCGCCGGCGTGCTGACGCTGATCCCCGGCGCACTCGTCATCTATTTCGTCCGCAACTACATCGCCAAGGGCTTCGCGCTCGGCCGCGTCTGAAGGAAAACCGCCATGAATACAGACTTTTCCTGGATGGCTTGGACCCTGCCGACGGCGCTGTTCTTCGCGACGATCCTGCTGCTTTTGATTGGCATGGCGGTCTGGGAATATTTTTCGCCAGGCGGTAATCCGCGCCTCGGCATTCTGCGCTTCGAAACGACGCGCGGCGACCGGCTGTTCATTTCGCTGCTCGGCGCCGCCTTCATCCATCTCGCCTGGCTGGGCCTGGGAGGCCCCAGCCTGTGGTGGGCTCTTGCTCTTTCCGTGGTCTACGCCATCGGCGTCTTCCGTCTGGTCTGACGCGGAAATTCAACCCGTTACCGCCCCGTTGCCCATCCGGTCATGCGGAGCAGTAAGGCAAATCGGTACAGATGGCCGGAAATCCGGCTGCCTGACAATGCACTCGCAACCTGTAGGGAGGAATATATGCGACGGCATCTCTTGACGACAACGGCAGTTGCCTTGCTGGCTCTGGCCGGCACGGCGCACGCCGGCATGAACGAAGCCAAGACATTCCTGGACAAGGAGATCGGCGATCTCTCGACGCTTTCGCGCGCCGACCAGGAAAAGGAAATGCAGTGGTTCATCGATGCGGCCAAGCCTTTCCAGGGCATGGAAATCAAGGTCGTGTCGGAAACTCTGACGACGCACCAGTATGAATCGCAGGTTCTCGCGCCGGCCTTCACCGCCATAACGGGCATCAAGGTTACCCACGACGTCATCCAGGAAGGCGACGTCGTCGAAAAGATCCAGACGCAGATGCAGACCGGCCAGAACCTCTATGACGGCTGGGTCAACGATTCCGATCTGATCGGCACGCATTGGCGCTACAAGCAGGTTCGCAACCTGACCGACTGGATGGCTGGCGAGGGCAAGGACGTCACCAATCCGGGCATCGATATCGCCGACTTCATTGGCACCAGCTTTACGACTGCTCCGGACAAGAAGCTCTATCAGCTCCCTGACCAGCAGTTCGCCAACCTCTACTGGTTCCGCTACGACTGGTTCAACGACCCGAAGAACAAGGCCGATTTCAAGGCTAAGTACGGCTACGAACTCGGCGTGCCGGTCAACTGGTCGGCCTATGAAGATATCGCCCAGTTCTTCACCGGTCGGGATGTCGACGGCAAGAAGGTCTTCGGCCATATGGACTATGGCAAGAAGGACCCGTCGCTCGGCTGGCGCTTCACCGATGCCTGGCTGTCGATGGCCGGTAACGGCGACAAGGGCCTGCCGAACGGCCTGCCTGTTGATGAATGGGGCATCAAGGTCGATGCCAATTCGCGTCCTGTCGGCTCCTGCGTCGCCCGCGGCGGCGACACCAACGGCCCGGCTGCGGTCTATTCGATCCAGAAATATCTCGATTGGTTGAAGGGCTACGCTCCGGCGGAAGCCCAGGGCATGACATTCTCCGAATCCGGCCCGGTTCCGGCGCAAGGCAATGTCGCCCAGCAGATCTTCTGGTACACGGCCTTCACCGCCGACATGGTCAAGCCCGGCCTGCCGGTCATGAATTCGGATGGCACGCCGAAGTGGCGCATGGCGCCGTCTCCACATGGCGTTTACTGGAAGGACGGCATGAAGCTCGGCTATCAGGACGTCGGCTCCTGGACGCTGATGAAATCGACTCCGGTCGATCGCGCCAAGGCCGCATGGCTCTATGCGCAGTTCGTCACTTCGAAGACGGTGGACGTGAAGAAGAGCCATGTCGGCCTCACCTTCATCCGCGAATCCACCATCCGCGACAAGAGCTTCACCAAGCGTGCGCCTGAACTCGGCGGTCTGATCGAGTTCTACCGTTCGCCAGCCCGCGTGCAGTGGTCGCCGACCGGCACGAACGTTCCTGACTATCCGAAGCTCGCACAGCTCTGGTGGCAGGCGATCGGCGATGCCGCTTCCGGCGCCAAGGATGCGCAAGGAGCCATGGATGCGCTTTGCGCCGATCAGGAACGCGTCATGCAGCGCCTGGAACGCGCCGGCGTGCAGGGCGACATCGGCCCGAAGCTCGCCGAAGAGCACGATCTCGCCTACTGGAACGCAGATGCCGTCAAGAACGGCCATCTCGCCCCGCAGCTGAAGGTCGCCAACGAAAAGGAAAAGCCGATCACCGTCAATTACGACGAACTGGTCAAGAGCTGGGCCGACGCGAAGAAATAAGCAACCGCACTTGGAGATGCGGCGGTGCCGGGGTCTGAAAGGACCCCGGCATTTTATTGTTTCAGAGCTCCAGCACGGCGTTTGCCAGAAACGCCTTCGCATGAAGGCGCTTGGCACAGGAGACCGCAAATCAAAATCAACTGAACCCCGGATCCGATGGCTGTCATATACTTGACACATTCCATCTACGCGCAAACTATCCTTACCCGGGTCAAGACTTTGACGCTTGTTTGAGATCGTTGATGCGATGAGTTGATTTCCAGAATTTCATAAAGGAGAACGGAGTGGGAAATAGATATCTAGGGCGCCTGACATTCGTGATCGGCCTTGCGTCCGCCTTGCCGGCTTTGGCCGCCGATCTGCCGGCCGTCATGCCCGACGACAATCTCAATGCCGTTCTGTGGGATCAGACATCGGTCGAGGCGCAGGCCAACGCGCTTGGTGCCTATGCGCTCGGCCGTATCAGGCTCGATGAAGCGCTGGCCGACAAGAACTGGACCGCGGCTCCGGTCGAGCAAACAGGTAATTTCCAGGACTTTCCACCCGCCATCATCCTCGATGTCGACGACACCGTGCTCAACACCTCGCCCTACCAGGCGCGCAACATCACGGCGGGTACGAGCTTCAAGCCGGACACCTGGACGCAATATGTGAATGCTCAGCAGGACAAGCCTATTCCCGGCGCGGTGGAATTTACCCAATATGCAGCGTCAAAGGGCGTGAAGGTCTTCTACGTCACCAACCGTACTGCCGATGAGGAAGGCCCGACCGTTGAAGAAATGAAGCGCTTCGGTTTTCCGATGGGCGACAATGTCGACACTTTCCTCAGCGCCAAGGAACAGCCGGACTGGGGTTCGGCCAAGGGCACCCGCCGCGCCTTCATCGCCAAGAACTATCGCATTCTCTTGATGTTCGGCGACAATTTCGGCGACTTCACCGACGACTACAAGGGTACGGTCGAAGAGCGCCAGAAAGTCTTCGAAGCCAACAAGGCGCATTTCGGCCACGACTGGATCGCCATCGCCAACCCGACCTATGGCTCGTTCGAAAGCGCACCCTATAAGGGCGATTACAAGCTGCCGCCGGAAGAACAGCGCCGGATGAAGCAGGATGCACTGAAGCCCTGGGATGGGAAGTAGGCGTCTTTCGAGAGTGATTGCCAGGCGCGTTCAACTCTGTGGGACCTTTGTGCCTGGCCCCTCATCCTAGGAGACCTGTGCGCGGGTAGGCTTTCTGCTTGAATTTGCTGTATTTCCTCGGATGGGAAGCGTATCGCAGGCGTCGGCATACGCGGCTTGGAACA